>CALKWV010000134.1 GCA_938003915.1 uncultured Bacillota bacterium
TTTGCTGAGAAATATGACAAGACCATTGCACAGGTGGCCATTAATTGGACTATGCATAAGGAAGGCATTACTGCACCCATAGTAGGGGCAAGAAATGCCAGACAGGTTGAAGAGAATCTAAAAGCTTCAGGCTGGAGGCTATCGGAGGAAGACTGGCAAAAAATTGATGAGTTTAGTAAGGAATATGCCTACAAGCTGCCCAAATTCAGAAACTTCTTTGATGCTACTATTGTGGAATAAAAATTTTGAGGAATTTCATGGATTCTTTGCTTTATTGGTGAGCTGATTATAATAGTCATAAAATTGGGGCTGTTGCTGGGCTAGATTAACTAGCCTAGTAACAGCCCCATAGTTTATCGGGTGTTAGTTAGCTCATTTTGTGATGTGGCTGGTCTGTTGTATATGGTAAATCCTATACATCCTATTAAGACCAAGAGAACACAGAAGTAAAACATTGCTTTATAACCGTAGGCATTGGAAATTGCTCCTCCAATCATTGGTCCTATTCCTTGACCTATATCCGCTCCTATGTAATAGGTAGCAGCTGCCACTCCGCTCTTTGAAGGTTCCAGCTTTTTAAGGCAGGTTGCTTGTATGGCTGGTTGAGCGGAACCTTGACCCAAGGCTTTTGCTACAGCTGCCAGCAATACTGTAGAAAGCATGGTTGCATGGGCTAGGAGGATATTTTGCAAAGATACCAAAAGGAAGGCTGGATAGAGTATGAAAGCTAATCCTTTGGAGTCGGACAACTTTCCTGATAAAGGACGCACTATAAATAAACATATAGACACTACAGTAAAATAAAGGCCTATATTTTTAATATCTCTTTCTTCTCCTAGAAGAATCAAAAATGAATTTACAATACCGTTCATAAATGAGAAAATACCTCCAATTAAGGCTAAGGGTAAAACTTTAAAAGATATTAAGTCATCAAGAGATATTTTCTTTCTATTATTACCTGAGTCTGATATGTTTTCTGATAAATTTGAAGAAGCAACATGTGAGTATGGAATTTTAGTGATGAGAATAGATGAAATAATTATTGCAATTCCTGCAAAGAAAAAATTGGTGTTGTATCCAAATCTATTTGCAATAAAAATACCTATATTAGGTCCTAGGGCTGTTGCTATTATGTGAGTTATGCCGTGATAACCAATACCTTCGCCCAGATGTTTGCGAGGGACAATGGATGATATCAAGGCTACAGTTGCCGTTCCGCTTACCGCAAAAGCCAGTCCATGTATTATCCTGCATATAATCAAAAGAACAACACTTTTTGCAACCGAATAGCCAAGAGAGGCTATTCCCATTACTAAAGTAGCTGCGGAAAGAACATACTTCTTATTTAGTCTGTCAACCACAATTGCCCCAAAGGGCCTGCCTACCAAAGCTGTTATAGAAAAAAGACCTGCAATTATCCCAGCAACCCCAAGGCTTGTGCCAAGCAAGGTGGCATATTTGGAGATTGTGGGATGTACCATATAAAAAGATGTAGAAGTTAGTGTACCAAGTGTTATAAGAGATATATAAGTGGGAGTCCATAAGCTATCAGTTTTTTTACTGTTTATCATATACCACATTCCTTTTCTTTATATTTAATTTAAATTGTCAATAACTAATATACACATTCAGTTAAGCCAAACAGGCCTGTAATACCTATTTGCTAACTCTAACTTCATAATATATCAATCATATTTATAATTGTCAAATCGTTTTAGCAAGGAAATTATCTATAGCATTGGATTATATAATTAAATATAATTAATCCAGCAACAAATATTCAATAGAGGTAAAATAAGACTTGACAAACAACTGTAGCGGATATAATATAAACTTAAGCACTCAGCTAAAACGTTATTGCTATTTGTATTATAATCCTCTTGCAATTCTTTTATGGAAAGGGGTCGATTCCACTATGTCCATTCATTATAAGGAATACACAGTAGGCAAACACCAAAGAAGCGCTTTCATTTATACGCCAGACAAATCATGGAACTGTTTTACAAAACCATCCTCTATTGTAGTTTTAAGAAACGATGATCAAGAATCATCTGTTAAAAAGCTACTAGGCATGGGACTAACTGAGCTAGCAGATAAATATCATATCGTATTTGTTTTTCCCAATCCTACAGAAAAGGGTTGGAATATAGATCTATCAGCAGATATGCCCGATGATATAGAATTTTTGAAAGCTATTAATCAAAGTATAGGAGCAGGTATTGTAGGATATGAGTGGAGGGTAATGCATGATGCCCGTTACCTTATAGCTGTAGGTCAGGCTTCATCTATAGCAGCGGCCTATACCACCCTTCATCCTGAGCTTACTGCAGCTGTGGCTTTAGTAGCGGGAGATAACCTTCCCCACAGCATAAGGGATGCTCAAAACCTTTCAATGCCTTCAATGTTGTTTAACTGTTCAGAAGCTCTCATATCTCACTTTAGAAGAATAAATAATACTGATACAAAAAATGTAATAAATGATTCTATTATCTCTTATAAAGATTCTACACATCCTTTCCATCAAGTTACGGTGATAAAAGGGGAAATAAAGGAGCTAACGGCTACTATTATCTATAAAATCTGGTATGATCTATTCTATAAAGTAAGAAGGATTAATACCAGTCCCTTGGGCAATATATGCAGAAGGATTAACTTTGAAGAATGCCGCTTTATCATGCATCTGGACGATGATAGATTAGGTGATAATGGAGGAATACCCCATAGCTGGATGGAACATGTGCCTCAATCGGTGCTAGATGATCCTAGCAAGCCAGTACCACTTCTAATATTTAGTCACGGTGCTACGGATAATCCAATGAAAGCAGCGGATATGAGTAAATGGCATGAGATTGGCGAACGTGAAGGCTTTATCACAGTTTATCCCCTTGCCAGCAACGGTGTATCTTTTAACCTTAACCTGGATCCAGATGAACCAAGTGATGTTGAATTTTATCTGGCATTAATTAAGTATCTAAAGAGCAAATATAATATTGATGATTCAAGAGTTTACATATCAGGCTTTTCCAATGGGGCTGGAATGGCGCAGGTAATGGCACTGCTTCATCCTGAAATTTTTGCTGCTATAGCTCCAATAGACACTATGTGGCCTTATGTTAAGGCAGGCCCCTTTGCCCCGGAAAAATTCGATTTTTCCAAAAATATTAAACCTATTGAAATGGGGCTAGAAATACAGAAAAAGCATAATTATCGTATGCCTGTCTGGTATGTCTATGGCACCAGAGAGATGGAATATCCCATTTATAAAGGGGTAGGGCAACAGTATCAATATGATGCATGGAAAAAATATAACAATATTCCTGTAAAACCTACACCAGAAGAGCCATTAGACAGCGAATGCAGCATTGGCGTTGAAGGGGATGAAGTAGAAGTTATTTATCCATGTGCCCAAGATCCAGAATATAAATATTCTATACATAAATTTTATAGTATAGATGATCACAAGAATTATTATAACTTGGCATTAGCTCATGGAAAGGGACATGATGTACATTATGTAGACGCTGAACTGGCTTGGCAATTTATTTCTCGATTTAGCCGAAATCCCGATGGAACTTTAAATGATAGCCAGGATTCTTAACTAGTAGGAAAATTCCTCCTGGCTACTTTTATAAATCTTTTAATTTTTTGTTGCAATAATAATAGCTTATACTTCAATACAATATTAATTAAACAATAGGATATAGCAAAGGAAGACCTATATGCAGATATTTGTTAGAGACAAAGAATTTTACAAAAAAGTAGTCACCATAGCCCTCCCAGTAACCTTGCAAAGCCTTATAAATATAGGAATAAACATGGCTGATACCATCATGCTAGGATATTTTGGGGAAAGCCAATTGTCGGCCTCCTCTTTGGCAAATCAGTTTTTAAGCCTTTTCCATATACTGTGTATGGGAATAGGCGGCGGAGCTGCTGTTATGACTGCACAGTACTGGGGAAAAAGGGATATATTGTCGTTAAAAAAAGTTATAACCTTGATGCATAGAATTGTTTTTACTGTAGCAACTTTTTTTATGATAATTACTTTGCTGTTCCCTGAGCAAATTATGCGTATTTATACACCTAATCCGGAATTAATCGAAAAAGGTAAGGAATATTTCTCCTATATGGCATTTACTTATCTATTTTTAGGCTTGTCCTTAACCAGTACCATAGTACTTCGCAGCTTTGGTGCAGTTAATATACCCCTTTACAGCTCCCTTTTTAGCCTGATTATCAATGTCTTTCTTAACTGGGTGTTTATATTTGGAAAGTTGGGAGCACCCCGTATGGAAATAGCAGGAGCTGCTTTAGCTACCTTAGTTTCACGGATCTTTGAATTTGCCTTTATATGTGGCTATCTTTTCTTTTTTGATAATAAGGTAAAATATCGTATAAAGGATATTAAAATGCAATGTAAAAGCATTATTAATGAATATTTCACATATAGTGTACCGGTTATAATCAGTGATATGCTCCTTGCTCTTGGAAATAATGCTGTGGCTATTGTAATGGGACGCATAGGTTCAAATTTTGTATCAGCCAACGCTATCGCAAGCGTTGTAGTTCATTTCACTACTGTTGCCAATCATGGTTTGGCTAATGCCAGCGGCATCATTACGGGAAATACCTTAGGAGAAGGGGAAGAAGATAAAGCCTACAGGCAGGGTGTGACCTTCTTTGTACTCAGCGGCATAATTGGCTGTATTGCTTCAATCATTATTATGATTATAAGCCCCTATGTAATAGGGCTTTATAATATAACTAGCGAGACAGTAGCTATTGCTAAAGAGTTGATGATAGCTGTAGCAATCAATGTTATATTTGCTTCAATTGCATCTGTTATGACTAAGGGTGTTCTCCGTGGTGGCGGGGATACTAAATTTCTTATGGTGGCAGACATTCTTTTTCTTTGGATTGCCTCTGTACCCCTTGGTATTTTAACAGGCCTGGTATTTCGTATGTCCCCCTTTATTATTTATACTGCCCTAAGAATTGATGCGGTTATTAAATCCTTGTGGTGCATTAAGCGGTTAGTATCAAAGAAGTGGATTAGAAGGATTTAGAGAAAATATGGCTGGATAGCTTGTCTAAAGGTAGGCAAAAAGTTTGTATATTCAAGAAAATAGCTTGACAAATATTGTATTTTATGATACTTTTATATGCAACTAAAACGATATAGCAAATATATTATAAATTTTATTATATCAGTATTTTATTTATCATTAGCTAATAAGAATAATATAGGACAAATGAAAGGAGAGCGTAACTATGCTGAGGAGAGTAAGGGTTGAAAACGGTGTAGTTCAGGGCCTGCCAGCAGCTGATCCCCGTATAACTAGCTTTAAGGGTATACCTTTTGCCGCTCCGCCGGTAGGGGAAAATCGTTGGCGTCCACCTCAACCAGCCAAAGATTGGGACGGAGTATTAAAGGCTTATGAATTCGCACCAATATCTATGCAGGCTACCCCAGGTCTGGATAAGGACAATATTTATACAAGGGAGTGGCATGTAGATCCAGATATTCCTATGGATGAGGATTGCCTTTATTTGAATATATGGACACCAGCTAAAAGTCCAGATGAGAAACTGCCGGTATTTGTTTGGTTTTTCGGCGGTGGACTTCAAGTAGGTTACACATCTGAGATGGAGTTTGATGGCGAACGCATTGCCCGTAGAGGTATAGTTGTTGTAACGGTTAACTATCGTCTAAATGTTTTTGGATTTTTGTGTCATCCTGAAATAACAGCCGAATCACCTGAAGCACCTGCTAATTTTGGACATTTGGATCAGCAGGCCGGAATTCAATGGGTTAAGCGTAATATTGCTGCTTTTGGTGGTGATCCTGACAACATTACCATTGGAGGACAATCTGCAGGTGGCGGAAGTGTATTGAGTCAGCTAGTATCCCCTCAAAATGAAGGTCTATTCCAGAAGGCTATAATTCAAAGCGGAATTATCACCATGCCCTACGAGGGAGACCGTAAACCTGGTCCTAGAACCACTCTTGAGGAAGCAGAACAGGAAGGAATTAAATTCTTTGAATTTTTAGGAGTATCATCTCTTGAAGAAGCACGTAAATTGGATGCCAAATATATTCGCGACAAAGCTTTAGAATATAAAGGCTTTTGGGGAACAGTGATAGATAATAAATTCAATGTAGGCGATGGATTTGAACTTTTTGTAGAAAATAAGCGTTGGAATGTACCAGTTCTTTTAGGACACACTTCTTCAGAGTTTATAAGTAAACCCCATGTAAGCTCCATTGATGAGTTTAAGAAGATGGCTGTGGATATGTTTGGTGATGATGCCGATGAATATCTTAAGATTTGTGGTGCGGACTCAGGGGATATAGATGAGGTATTGGAAAAAGCCTCAGTAAATAGTATCGAATATGCTATTAGGGTAGTAGGGCAGGCCAATGCTGACACAGGTGCCAATACACCCTTGTATTATTACAATTTTGACGTGGAAATACCCGGATGGGATAATCCAGGAGCATTCCATTCAGTAGATCTGTGGTTCACCTTTGAGACTCTTGCTAAATGCTGGAGGCCATTTGTAGGCAAGCACTATGATATTGCACGCCAGATATGCAACTATTGGTGTAACTTCATCAGATCTGGGGATCCCAATGGCAAAGATATAACAGGGGAGGATATGCCTAAGTGGGATGTCTATACTCCGGAAGCTCCTTATGGTATGGTATTTAGAGACAAAGCAGAATTCCTTAAGGAGGAACCTAGTGATCTTATGAAGTTCCTTGTTAGACAATATTTCAAGAGAAGGGAAAAATAGTAAAGAAAAACAGTATGGATAAAAATGTTGACAAAAAGAATCCCTAATCGCTATAATTAATCACTGCTAAAACGTAATAGCGAAATAGTTTTCTTTTTGTCAACTTCTTGTTATTCACATTTCTATAACCTATTTATGAAGCATTTATTACTGGAATCAGTTCTCCTCTTGGTCTTGGCAATTATCTTGGCAATTAAATTTAGTTCTGGATTATATAAGCACCCATTACAAATTTACAAGCAATAGATGTGACTTCCTAGGTATATAAAGTTTTAATCTAAATGCATAATCTATTTTTTTAAAAAAATAGATTAATATAAAAATCCATAGGGAGGGAACCATCTATGAAATTATTGAAAAAATCAGTATGTCTTATAATAGTCATACTGATGGTACTCAGTATTGCAGCGTGCGGCAGTGGCTCGACAGAACAGAAGAACGATGAACAGGTGGATAAGGTGGATCAGGAACAGGACGCTGGCAGCAATAATGATGCCAAAGAAGGTGAAGACCAAGACGGAGAAATTACTCCACAATCCGACTTATCCAAGCGTGTCACAATAACACTGGCAACTATTCAGGCTACGGAAGGATACGACTATACTAGTGGCGATGATTTTGCTAAGTTTTATTCCGAGAAGTTCAACTATGATTTAGAAGTAACAGCATTAAACTGGTCCAATTGGCATGAAAGACTTGGAAAAATCGTTGGCCCAATGTAGCCAAAGTTTTTGAAGTAACACAGCTGGGACCAGAGATGGAAAAAAGATTTGATGGCACCTATTTCCTACCAAGAGCACGATTCTATAAAAACCTTATCAATGATCCAGACGAACCTGTACCAAATCATTTCTCCCTGTATATGCGTAAAGATTGGGCAGAAGCAGTGGATTTCCCCATTAAGAGTACGTACAAAATATCTGAAGTAATTGAGTTTGCTAAGAAAGTTAAAGAAAGCGATCCGGGCAATCTAGGTGATAAACTTATACCTATAGCTCAAGCACCTAGCAATGCCGTTAGACTTTTCGTAGGAAGCAACAGCACCTATTATAACGGATTCTATAAAGATGAGGATGGAACTTATAAATGGGGTGCAGCTTCTGAAGAGACTTTAGAAGGATTAAAAATGTATGCTGAGGCATATCAATCAGGTCTTCTAGATCCGGAATTTTACACACTACAACAAAATGACGATACTAGACAGTTTGATACACAAGGAATTGCAGCATGTAACTTTGGTGAAGCTCCAACAGCAGCCTTGCCCAGAGTATTTGAAACCAATTTCCAGGGCAATTTAGGATTGGATCCTTATGAAAGCATCAATGTAGCAACAGTATTAGGAGAAGACGGATATTATCATCAACAGGATCTAATTAACTATTGGGGTACAATCATTTTTAGCCCCAATATAGAGGAAGAAAAGTTTGAAAGATGGATGGATGTACTAGAATTTAACGCTTCTGAAGACGGTTCTATATTTGCTAGCTTGGGTCTAAAAGATGTGGACTGGAAATATGACAGCGAAGGTAATATAGTTTCTCTCTATGATAACTCTCAACAGCCACTTGGCGGTCCAGACGGCAAGTATCCATCTATGGGCTATACCTTGGGTGTAATTATCCTACATGATGACTTTGCTTTTGATAACCCCAATAATGATCAAAGATTGAGAGACCTGTCAAGACAACTGTATACTGAAAGATGCCAAATATGTACACCTGAGACCTTCCCAAAAGTAGATTGGGATCTATTCTGCTTCGATTCACCCAACATGAGGAAAGTTCAGTTTGATTATGATACAGAGCTAACCAATCTTGTTACTATGGGTGGAGATATTGAGCAGAATTGGAGAGATTGGATTGAATCTAAGATGCCCATGATACAGCCGGTTCTTGATGAGTTGAACGCAAATTTGAATTAGTTAATTGAAGGATAAGTACCATATAGCTGCGGTAAATCATTATATTTACCGCAGCTGCTTAACTAAAACACTAAAGGGCTAAAAGCTGCTGAAGGGGGTTATATTTATCTTATGGCTAGATCTTTAGAGAGAATTAAAATATTTTTTAAGGACCTATGGAAATGGCGAAGTAACTGTATTATGATTTTGCCAGGAGTTATTTGGTATATTGTTTTTGCTTATATACCTATATATGGCTTAACTTTGGCCTTTAAATCTTATAGGGCCAATCTGGGGATTTTTAGAAGTCCATGGGTTGGACTAGAGAATTATGTGTATGTTTTTAGGGATCCGGCTTTTTTGGAGTCTATATGGAGGACCTTGTTTATTAATTTTGGCCGTATTCTTTTCCAGTTTCCATATCCAATTATATTAGCCCTGCTATTAAATGAGTTAAGAATAAACAGATTCAAAAAAGCAATACAGACAGTTCTTACCTTTCCTCATTTCTTATCCTGGGTTATTGTAGCCAGTATCATGATTAATGTTTTAGGATCCCGAGGGCTAGTAAACAGCATAATTAAAATATTGGGAGGTGAGTCTATTAATTTCCTCGGTTCTGAAAAACTATTTGTACCATTGCTATATATCACAGAGAATTGGAAATCCGGCGGCTGGACCATGATTATATATTTGGCAGCAATAGCAGGAATAGACACGGAACAATATGAATCAGCAGAAATTGACGGTGCTACTAGGTTACAAACAATGTGGCACATAACACTTCCTGGCATAAAAAATACAATTGTAGTTTTGTTTATACTGGCAGTAGGCAATATTATGGTACAAGGATTTGATCAAGTGTTTAACCTTAGCAATCCTGCCACTGCTAGGGTAGCTGAAATTCTAGACATGTACATTTATCGGATTACATTTAAAACTGCTGCAGATTTTTCATTCTCCACTGCAGTTAGCTTATTTAGGTCAGTAATCAACTTTATTTTATTGTTATCTGCGGATCGGATTACTAAATGGCTGGGTTCTGAAGGACTTTTTAGTTAAGGTATATAGGTTATGTAGGAAATAAAGAGGTGTTTAGTATGAAGAGTTTACAAGTTACTCCCAAAAAAGCTAGACTAAGGAATAGGATAGAATTATTAGATATTATCATTTTTATTATACTTCTGGCTATTACCCTTGCTATTATCCTACCATTCTTGAACGTTATTGCTATATCCTTTTCTACGCAAAAGGATTTCATGGATTCTCGCTTTATGCTGGTGCCCAAAAAAGTAACTTTTGCCAATTACAAGGCAATACTGCAGGACGGAAGATTATGGGTAGGTTATAGAACAACTTTAATATTCTTACTTATAGGAGTCCCAATTAATCTATTTTTGACTACTAGTATGGCCTATGGGCTTAGTCAACCAGGTTTTCCACTGCGCAAATTTTTTGTATACTTTATCATTTTCACCATGATGTTTAACGGCGGTATTATTCCCTTGTATCTACTCATGAAACAGATAAATTTGATAAATACCATTTGGTCTGTTATATTGGGGGCAGGAATAAATTCATTCTATCTAATTATTATGAGAAATTACTTTATGTCCCTACCCTCATCACTAATGGAATCGGCAAGATTAGATGGGGCAAATGAATGGCAGATCTTATTTAGAATCATCATTCCTATATCTATGCCAATAATTGCAACAATTACTTTATTCTATTCTGTAGACCGTTGGAATGAATGGTATTTTGCAATGATATTTATAAGAAAAAATGAGCTGGTATCATTGCAGTTAGCATTGCGTTCAATTGTTATGGAGGGTCAAGCCAGTCAGCATTTTAACTATACTGATGTAAATGCAATAGAGTTTTCCGATGGTATGAAGATGGGAGCTGTTCTTTGTACCATGTTACCTATAATGTGCGTATTTCCTTTCTTACAGAAGCATTTTGTAAAAGGTATACTGCTGGGGGCAATAAAGGCATAAATATTAATTTATTAAATGTATACTGGACATTAAATCATAGCAACTAACTATTGTTTGAAATAAATTTTCATATTATTATATAATTATGAAACAATTACCAAAGAAAGGAGTATATTATGGTTAAAAAAGCAAAAGTTACAGTTCATCCTGATTACAAGATAGGCAAAATAGAAAGGCGTCTGTTTGGTGCATTTCTTGAGCCAATTGGCAACTGGGTATATGGAGGAATATATAATCCCAATCATCCTACTGCAGATGACAAGGGTTTCAGACAAGATGTCCTTGAAGCTGTAAGAGAATTTGAACTTCCAGCTGTACGCTTGCCTGGAGGAAACTTTGTTTCAGGTTGGGATTGGAAAAATTCCATTGGACCAGTAGAGCAACGAAAAGCACAGCTTGATCTGGCTTGGTTCCAGATTGAAACCAACAGGGTTGGTCACGATGAGTATATTGAGTGGACCAAGAGGGCAAACACAGAACCATTATACACTATAAACCTTGGTACTGAAGATATGAAAAGTGCTTTTCACCTAGTAGAATATTCTCGTCATCCTGGAGGCACATATTGGTCAGACTTACGAAGGAAACACGGCTATCCAGATCCCCATCCTATAAGGATCTGGTATCTGGGTAACGAAATGGATGGTCATTGGCAAATTGGATCATGGGAGAAGGATCCTGTTGGATTTGGTATCCGAACCCATGAGACATCAAAGATAATCAAATGGGTTGATAATACTGCTGAGACGGTATTTTGTGGAACTTCCGATCATCATAGACATTTTCCTGAATGGGAAATGGCTGCCCTAGAGCAATGCTACGAATCAGTAGACTATGTATCATTACACCATTATCATGCAGCACCTATAGGAGACATTGCCAACTTTTTGAACGCTTCTTCTGTTTTTGAGGACTATATAAGAACAACCATAGCAACCTGTGATTATATCCAAACAAAGATTAGAACACCCAAGAAGATGTATATATCCTTTGATGAATTTGGTGTTATGTTCCGTGAACAAGGAGAGGTTCTCTTTGGAAGAAGAGGCTGGCAGGATGTAACCAAGGACTATCATCAATTTGCTCCTAGAGAGAATGTCTTTAGAGTGCCAGATCCAGATAATGAAGAGATGCAATTTAGACGTACCCAGAATCAAATGCTTAATGCCTTAGCACTTTCTTCCATACTTCTGCTCTTTATGCGTTATGCAGATCGTATTAAGATAGCTTGCATGACAGGAGGTCTTCACAATATTGTTACCTATGATGGCGTGTGGAAGACTGCTGCATATTATCCTTATTATCAATTGAACAAACTGACAAGGGATTGTATTTCCCTTATGCCTGCTGTTGACGGTCCTACATTTGATACTGAACAATATGCTCTTACAGGTTCAGTTCAATGCCATGCCTATGAAAATGTGCAGGCTATAGAGGCTGCAGCAGCATACAATGAGGAGAAGGAAGAGGTAAACATCTTTATAATCAACCGCTCTGTTGAAGATGATATAGAGCTTACCCTTGATGTAAGAGGATTTGAGGATTATGAATTAGTTGAACATATAGAGATGTATACCGATGATCTAAGCAAAGGAAACAGCAAAGAAAATCCAAATGCTATAGTACCTACCGTAAACAAAGAAAGTAAAATGGATGAAGGAAAGGTTATTGCTTTAACTAAGAAGCTTTCATGGAATGTATTCCGCCTTGCAAAAAAATAATTTTAAATCAATGCCTCCTAATATATAGATACAAGTTAGGAGGCCTTTAGCTTGCAATAGATAAGTATAGATATATAAAAGTAAATAGGATTACAGTATGAAAGCAATATATGATAAATAATGGACAATATATGAAGACTTGTAAATAGATTTTTATTGTATAATATATAAGTAAGGATTTATCTATGGATCAATTTTTTGAGGGGGTAATGGAATATATTATAATAAACAGATTGTAATATATAAAGATATTGCAAAAGACTAAGAAATAAACTGGTATTTAGAATTATAAAAGGAAAGGAAGTGTACTATGAGAGTACGTAACCCTATTATTTGGGCTGATTTTCCCGATCCTGACATTTTAAGAGTTGGGGACACTTATTATATGGTAACTACAACCATGTTTATGATGCCTGGTGCACCAATCTTAAAGTCAAAGGATTTGTATCATTGGGAGATAGCCTCATATGTATTTGATAAGATTGAGGACAATGATATTTATCAGCTAAAAAACGGTAAGAATGCCTATGGTAAGGGGCAATGGGCTACCAGCCTAAAGTATTACCGCGGCATGTATTATGCATGCTTTGCTTGTAACGATATGAATAAAACGTATATTTATTATACTGATGATATTGAAAAGAGCTATTGGGACAGGTACGTGATGGAAGGAATCTATCATGATATGTCTTTTTTATTCGATGATGGTAAGGCCTACCTAATATATAACTGTGGCGATATAAAGATAGTGGAGTTAAAGGATGACCTGTCCGGAATCAAAGAGGGCGGAGTAAACCAGCTTCTGTTTAGCACTCCTACTGAAAATATACGTTTACGCTGTGAAGGCTGTAGGGCATATAAGATAGGTGAATATTATTATCTCATATTTATTGAATGGCCATTTGATGGGAATGGGAGAAGACGGGTGGTATGCTACCGCTCAAAAGAGCTTCTAGGTCAATATGAGAGAAAGATTCTGCTAGATGACGATATGGGATACCAGAACCAAGGGATTGCCCAGGGAGCCATTATTGACACTCCTGATGGGGATTGGTATGCTATTTTATTCCAGGATCATGGATCAGTGGGAAGAATACCATATTTAATTCCTGTTACCTGGGAGAATGATTGGCCAGTGATAGGCATAGATGGAAAGGTGCCGGAAACCTTTGATGTACCATTTGAGCCATATGAAGCACAGCCCCTGATTATCAGTGACTCCTTCAATCATAAGGAAAATAAATTAGCATTACAATGGCAGTGGAATCACAATCCTATAGATGAATTATGGTCTTTCACTGAGCGCCCTGGCTATTTGAGGCTGCGAACCAATTCCCTTGCAAAGGATATCTTAACAGCCAGAAATACTTTAACTCAAAGAACCAGTGGTCCTAGATGTGCTTTTTCTGTAGAATTGGATACCCACGGCTTAAAAGCAGGTGATTATGCCGGTTTGGTGGCTTTTCAAAGCAACTACGGAACAGTAGGGGTAAAAGTTGATCAAGATAATATTAGTAAAGTAGTTGTATGCAAAAAAGATAAAAATGGCCAGCAGATTGAAGAAGCCTCTGTAGTTCTGTCAGGTAAATCCGTTTTTCTCAAAATAGCCTTTGATTTTGAAAATAGTAGAGATGTAGCAACTTTTTATTATTCAGAGGATGGGGAAAGCTGGAGCAAAATTGGCTCAGACCTTCAAATGAAATATACTTTGGATTTATTCATTGGTTATCGTATTGGTTTATTCTATTATTCTGAAAAGGAAGCTGGCGGATATGCTGATTTCCGTAATTTCTTATATTATGACGCAAATAGCATTAGTCAATAAATGTATAGATCTATACATTTATTGACAAAATGGATGCAGGCAAATATATCAATTAAATAATTAGTTAAACTAATAGATGTAAACTTATAGGTAAATAAAAGGTACTATAGATAAACATGGGAAAGGAGACAGTCATGGCTCGATTAATTATTGAAACAGAAAAGAAGAAAGGAAAAATAAATAAGAATATCTATGGACATTTTGCAGAGCATCTTGGACGATGTATTTATGAAGGTATATGGGTTGGAAAAGATTCTCCCATACCAAACACTGATGGAATTCGCAATGATGTAATTGAGGCATTGAAAAATATTAAAATACCAGTCTTGCGCTGGCCCGGAGGCTGCTTTGCCGATACCTATCACTGGAAGGATGGAGTGGGCCCCTATGAAGAGCGGCCTACCATGATCAATACCCATTGGGGAGGAGTGGTGGAGAATAACCACTTTGGAACCCATGAGTTTTTCCGTCTATGTGAGCTAATAGGAGCAGAGCCCTATATTTGCGGCAATTTAGGAAGCGGTACTGTCCGGGAAATGCAGGAGTGGATTGAATACATAACTTTTGATGGTACTTCTCCTATGGCAGACTGGCGTAGACAAAACGGCCGTGAGGAGCCTTGGCGCCTCAAATATTTCGGGGTTGGCAATGAAAACTGGGGCTGTGGCGGAAGTATGCGTGCAGAGTATTATGCAGACGAATATCGCAGATATGCCACCTATGTTAGAAACTATGGGGATAATAAAATATACAAAATAGCCGGTGGAGCTTCAGTTGACGACTATCACTGGACTGAGGTAATGATGAGAGAAGCCAGTCATCTGATGGATGGATTAAGCCTTCATTACTATACCAGGGTATGCAAAGACGACTGGTCTATTAAGGGATCGGCTACGGTGTTTACTGAGGGAGAATGGTTTTCTGTGTTGAAAAATGCCCTTTATATGGAGGAATTAATTGAGAGGCATTCTCACATTATGGATAAATATGATCCCGAGAAAAGGATTGGGCTAATTGTGGACGAGTGGGGTACATGGTTTGATGTGGAGCCAGGTACAAATCCGGCTTTTCTATATCAGCAAAATACCCTACGAGATGCGTTGGTGGCGGGTATTCATTTAAATATCTTCAATAATCATTGTGATAGGGTTCAAATGGCAAACCTGGCCCAGACTATAAATGTACTTCAATCAGTTATCCTGACTGAAGGAGAAAAAATGCTGCTGACACCAACTTATCATGTATTTGATATGTATAAGGTACATCAGGATGCTGACCTGTTGCCCCTGATGATGGATTGTGGAGAATATGAATTTGATGGCCAAAGCATACCCCAAATAAGCGCATCGGCTTCTATGGACAATGAAGATAGAATCCATATTTCCCTGTGCAATTTACACCCCACTGAAAGTGCAGATATTACCTGCTTGCTCAGAGGCAATAATCGAAGCAAAGTTACGGGAACCATCCTGACTGCTGGAGAAATGAACGCCCACAACACCTTCGATAATCCCTCTCAAGTAAAGCCTAAACCCTTTGATGGGGCTGTACTGGAAAAGGAAGAACTGCGTGCCTTGTTGCCGCCTAAGTCTGTAGTTGTTTTATCAGTAGAGTAATTTTAGGGATTAAAATGAGCTAAACAAGCTAAAGCAAATATATTTGGTGGAAAGGTGAGTGCAATGGCAAAAAATTATGATCCTACTGCAATTCTTCCCAATGGCCAGATGTTTGAATTTTGGGAAGTAGAACAAAAATATGATCGGGAAATTCATGTTGACACCAATCATCCCAATGCATCCGATGATAATGATGGTACTCCTTCAAGGCCTTTAAAGACTATTAATGCTGCTGCTCAAATAGCAACACCTGGAACCAGAGTCTTAATTCATGGCGGTACCTATCGTGAAACGGTACAGCCAGCCAGAGGCGGTACTGGCCCCGATAAGATGATAAGCTATGAAGCCTATCAGGGAGAGGAAGTAATTATAAAAGCCTCTGTAGAGGTAAAGGACTTTAAGCCCAGTGTTGGATGGAGACTGACCAGGGGATTTAGAGAGGACCCAGAAAAAACTAAAGGCATAAAAGTTTGGGAAATAGAATTAGATCCTGAGGACTTTAAAGGCTATAATCCATTCTGTGCTGTAAATATACTCCATGACAGGTTGTTTATCGAGTATGATAAGACTGATATGACAAGTTACCTCAATAGAAGAGGAATGGTCTTTGTAGATGGAAAGCCTATGAAACAGGTTCCCCTGTATTATATGCTCAGTGAACATGAAAATGCTTACTGGGTGGAAGCAAATGGACAAAAAGTGCACATTCGTTTGGCTGGAGACGATGATCCTAGGAATCATACCATTGAAGTTACTAATCGGGAACAATGCTTTGCGCCCAAGGTTCCCTTTTTATCCTACATTCGTGTCAAAGGATTGACACTGGCTCATGCAGCTACAGGTGCTCCAGTTCCCCAGCGGGGTGCCCTTTCCTGCTATCGGGGACATCACTGGATTATCGAAGATTGCGTCATTGACTGGGCTAATGGTACTGGTATCGACTGTGGAAACGAATGCTGGCATCATCCTATAATTGAAGGTCAAATTATAGGACACTCTATTATTAGGCGAAATATTATTAAAAACGCTGGAGTATGCGGTATTGCTGGATTATATGTAAGTAATATGCTTGTAGAAGACAATCTAATTATAGGAACAGGTTGGCAAAGAATGGAGCTTTCCTGGGAAGCTGCTGGCATTAAGTTCCATAATGCGGAAAACTGCCTTATTCGCCGTAACGTTATCAAGGAATGCTATGGCTGTGATGCCCTGTGGCTGGATGTAGCAAACCACAATAACCGTATTACTTCCAATGTATTTATTGATGGTATTGAATCCAGGGAGCATTTGTTTATCGAATGTACCCGTGATGATGAGAATTTAGTGGACAATAATATTATCTGGAATGTTGAAGGTAGGTATGACAAAAATGCAGTGCCAGAGGAGCCAGGCTCTTCCGGTTGGTACAAGACAACGGAGAATCCTATTCCCAATGGCTATGGTATATATCTAGAGGGCTCCGACAGGGTTAGAATGGTAAACAATCTCATAGGCAAATGCAACAAAGCTGGCTTTTTTGCCAAGGTAGTTGCATTTAGGCTGCATCCAAAACGGGGAGGTACATCAAGGGTAAACAAATTCTTTAATAATTTGTTTTATGATTGCGGGGAAGCAGCAATCATCTTGCCTAACGAACATAATACAGTTGAAGGAAATGCATACGCCAAGATGCCTCCCGGCTTCCTTCGTGTAATGTATCCTGAGCCAGAAATGTGTCTGGATCTGCCTACATGGCAGGAGTTTTGCGGATTTGATAAAACCGGCTGTACCTGTGATTTAGAGATTAACATAAACAGCGATGACTTAACTATGGAGATTGAATTCAAGGAAGAATTACCTGAAGTTGAATCCGATGAGAAAGTATGCACCGATTATTTTGGTAATGTGGTTGGGGAAAAGAGAATCCCCGGTCCATTTGCCATATCAAAGAAAGAGAGAAAGCTTCGTTTTAATATTGATCCCAGAAAATTAGATGAATAAATCCATCTTTGTAAGTTATAGCTGTTTAGTTTATTGCATAAAAGCCATCCGCAGCAATAAATTAAACAGCTGTATACTATATACTAAAAAATAGAAAAGCATATATGATAAAAAAGTTAGTAAAAAGGAGAGATAGTATGAGTACATATCCCAATCTATTTCGTGAGCTAGGTATATCCCAGGAAGAAATTGATAAAAAAATTAAGGACACCTTTGAAACAATGTTCTTTGATCCCGAAGAGCGCATATATTTTGAGATGGGCGACGATATGGGGTATATGCTGGATACAGGGAATCTTGATGCTAGAACCGAAGGCATGAGCTATGGAATGATGATGGCGGTACAGATGGACAGAAAAGATATTTTTGATCGTCTGTGGTTGTTTTCCAAGACTTTTATGTATCAAAGAAGTGGAAAATACAAGGGTTATTTTGCCTGGTCGGTAGCACCCGATGGCACCAAGAATGCAGAAGGACCTGCACCAGATGGGGAAGAGTATTATGCAATGGCCCTGTTTTTTGCCAGTGAGCGTTGGGGAGATGGAGAGCCTCCCTTTGATTATGGAGTTCAGGCTAGGGAGATCTTACGCCATTGTATACATCAAGATAAGCTTGTTAAAGGCGGACAGCCTATGTGGGATAGCTCAAACTATTATATAAAATTTGTTCCGGAAGCCAATTTCACCGATCCCTCGTATCATCTACCACATTTTTATGAGTTGTTTGCTGAAAGGGCTTATCCTGAAGATAGAGAGTTTTGGAAGAGAGCTGCTGAGGCAAGCCGTGAATATTTGCACCTTTGCTGTCACCCAGTAACAGGTATGGCGCCTGAATATGCGGAATATGACGGGACTCCCAAAAGACTTTTTAGGGATGCACAATTTTATTCCGATTCCTATCGGGTTGCCATGAATATTGGACTGGATGCAGCTTGGTTTAATAAGGATGAATCTTTAGGGGAAATTGTTGACAAATTACAGGCCTTTTTCAGCGAAAATACTAACTTCTTGGAATATAATGCCTACATGATTGATGGAACTCCTTTGGATGAACCTGCACTCCATCCCTATGCCATTGTAGCCACAAATGCAGCGGGCTCTCTTGCAGCCAAGGGCAAATACAGGATGGAATGGGTCAAAAACTTCTGGGAGCTACCTCTTCGCAAGGGTAACCGCAGATACTATGATAACTGTCTATACTTTTTCAGCCTGCTTATGCTTGCAGGAAGGTATGTTATTTACTAGAGGAAACTAGACCAAATTTTGATTAGCAGCTGATTATGATTGATATAGGATAGTATTAACTAAGGGCTGAAAGCACATAATTAGATAATGTATCTTTAAAGGAAAAGTATCGAGGGAGGAGTAATTGTGAATATTGATGTTACCCATGTACCTGATGAATATAAGAAAGCAGTGCAAAAAGAATTAAGGGGTACTATTATCGAGGTATCCTACCCGGTTGGAAACTACATCAATTCATCGCGACAGCTTGTAACTAATCAGGATATTTCTTCCCGAGAAGCGGGAAGGGAAACTGTGAAAGGGGATGCTATCGCCAAGAAATGTAACATTTATTTACCACCTGGATATGACAAAAATGATACTGAAACCAAATATGATGTTTTATACCTACTTCATGGAGTGGGTGGAAACCGCTACGAGTGGTTAAATGGCAGTGGAAAAGAAGATGATAACTATGTTATATGCAACATATTTGACAATCTAATTGCCAATGGGGATATAGATCCCATAATTGTGGTGTTTCCTGAGGGGAGAAGTGCCCATGATTGGACGGACATTTCATTTAACGCTGCCGGAACCAACCTGTTAGGCTTCTATTATTTTGATTACGAATTAAGATATGATCTAATCCCCTTTATCGAATGCCAATATAACACCTATGCAAATATAAGAAATACATCCCCTGAGGGAGTAGCCTATAACCGCTTGCATAGAGCTTTGGCAGGCCTATCCATGGGAGGAATGCAGACCTTGAATCTGGGTATTGGAGGATACAGGTGTGATTCCATTGCTTATACCGGAACAAAAAGCCCATGGGAAAATGGGCTAGATACAACTGTAATGGCTCCAGGGATGTTAGATCTCTTTGCTTACATGGGTGCTTTTTCAAATGCCCCTACATCCAGTGATGGCAAGCTGCTTGGTGCAAGTTTGGCTTCAAGTGAGCATAGGCTTAACTTGCTTTATCTAACCTGCGGGGATGGAGATGAAATAGCCTACCAAAGCGGTTATTTAAAAGCCACTGAAGGACTTTTGGATGCTGCTGGCCATAATCTTGGGGATTATTATCGTATACTTATAAAAGATGGCTTACATGATTTTCATGTATGGAACAATGGTGCCTTTAATTTTGTTCGACTAGCTTTTGGAAAAGAGAAAGAATCCCTTCAATCCGATGTGATGACTAAGCTTTTATAATAAGGGTTTAAATTGATATTAACTTATATCAAGTATATAACTTGAGACTGTCAACTTTCCCTTGGCAGATGCTAGTTATTATTGTACAATATAGTCAATATAAGACAATACAAAGATATGGGGGGTAACTATTTATGAAGAAACAAGCTTTTAATCCTTATCTTCCATCATGGGAATATATACCTGATGGTGAACCTTATGTATTTGGAGACAGGGTATATGTCTATGGCTCCCATGATCAATTTAGGGGACACGCTTACTGTTTAAACGATTATGTTTGTTGGTCAGCACCAGTGGATGACTTAGGCAACTGGAGGTATGAAGGCGTTATTTATGCCAAAACTGACGATCCAGCCAATAAAGATGGTGAAATGTGCCTGTACGCTCCTGACGTTACAGTAGGACCTGACGGGCGCTATTATCTATACTATGTTTTAGATAAGCTCAGTGTTGTTTCTGTAGCAGTATGCGATGAACCTGCAGGAAGATATAAATTCTATGGCTATGTAAAATATCCAGATGGCACTCTATTAGGAGAAAGGGAAGGCGATGAGCCTCAATTTGATCCAGCTGTGCTTACAGAAGGGGATAGGACCTATTTGTATACCGGATTTTGCGGAATTGGTGATAAATCTAGAAGTGGTGCAATGGCCACTGTTTTAGGTCCAGACATGTTAACTGTAATAGAGGAACCAGTTATCGTTATACCAAGTGAGCCCTATAGTGAAGGAACATCTTTCGTAGGTCATGAATACTTTGAAGCACCTTCTATCAGAAAAAGAGGAGATACTTATTATCTAATTTATTCATCAATTGCACTGCATGAATTGTGTTATGCTACCAGTAAGCATCCCACTAAAGATTTTGTTTATGGCGGGGTAGTAGTCAGCAATTGTGATCTACACATTGATTCTTACAAGCCAGCAGATAAGCCTATGTACTATGGTTGGAATAACCATGGAAGCATTGTAGAAATCAACGGACAATGGTATGTATTCTATCACAGGCATACTAATGGTACACCCTTTAACAGGCAGGGATGTGCAGAACCAATTGAGTTTAGGGAAGATGGTTCTATAATACAGGCAGAAATGACATCTTGCGGATTAAACGGAGGACCATTGGTAGGAAAGGGCGAATATCCTGCATACTTAGCTTGTAACCTTTTCTGCAAACATGAAGCTATGTACACAGGTAGAGAAGGCGGCTGGATGGATGAAAGATTCCCCAAAATTACACAGGATGGCAGGGATGGGGATAGAGAAGATGGTTACATCCTCAACATGCGCGATTCTGCAACCGCTGGATTTAAATATTTTGATTGCCGTGGCGTAAAGAAAGTATCCATAAAGGTAAGAGGATATTGCAGGGGAGCTTTTGAGGTAAAAACTTCTTGGGATGGTGAACCCCTTGGAAGCATTCCAGTAGGCTTCTCTAATATATGGAAAGAATATACAGCGGACATCGCTATTCCCGATGGCGTGCATGCCCTTTATTTCACCTATAGAGGTACAGGTAGCGCGGCATTAAAATCCTTTACTCTCATTTAATGGATGGCTTATAAAGTATACCAAATACATTGACTTATAAAGAGGTCAGTGGTAATATGAATATAAGGTTAAACGTTTCGCGATAGGAGTGATCGAAATACCTGCCACTATCAAAGATGTTGCTAAATATGCCGGATTATCAATAGCAACTGTATCCAAGTATTTAAATGGTGGAAATGTCCTTGAAGAAAATAGAAAGAAAATAGAAGAAGCTATTAGAGTATTGAATTTTAGAGTTAATGAATTAGCTAGGGGATTAAAGACCAACCGCACTATGACAGTAGGCGTTCTTATCCCTAGCTTGGAAAATATCTTTTTTACCAGCATTATTTCAAAAATAGAGAATATATTATTGCAGCATGGATACAGCACCATTGTATGCAATTATCGGGAAAGTTCTAAATTAGAAAAGATAAAATTAGAATTCCTTGTCAATAAAATGGTAGATGGTATCATTATGGTGCCTCATGGAGAAGAAGTTTCTCATATTCAAGAGCTGAGAAATAAAAATATTCCCGTTCTTTTAATAGACAGAATGCTTAAAGATGTAGAATGTGATGTAGTAATGTCAGACAATCTAAATGCCGCTTATAATGCAGTAGAACAGCTGATAGTACGTGGGCATAGACGTATAGGAATTATAGGAGGCCCCGAGAAGGTTTATACAACCCAAGAACGAATTAAAGGTTATATAAGGGTTCATGAAGACTATGCTTTGGATATAGATGAGGACCTTATAAAATATGGAGGATATGATATAGAAAGCGGATATCGCATTTTAGAAGAATTTATGGAGATGGCCAATCCTCCAACGGGCATATTCGTAACCAACTATGAAATGACTTTGGGTGCCATTATGGCTATTAATAAAAATAACATAAAAATGCCCGATCAGATATCTCTCATTGGTTTTGACAATATTCAGCTGGCTAAAGTAGTAAAGCCTTCACTGTCCATCGTTGTCCAGCCTATGGATGAGATAGGTGAAACTGCAGCGGCTATACTGCTTAGCAGATTAAACGGGGATTATGGAACTTTTCCGTCAATTAATAGATTAAAGACTGAACTACTAATAAGGGATTCTGTGAAAGCCTTAGCTCGTTAGTGATACAAACTAATGAGCTAGGTTTTCTCCTAACGCGAAACGTTTAGCGCTAATGGAGGAGGGACTAATTTGAAAGCAGCGGTATTGCATGGACAGGATGATATACGTATAGAAGAAGTGGATATGCCCAAGATAGGCGATGATGAGGTATTGGTCAGGGTAAAAGCCACCGGTGTTTGTGGTTCTGATATACCACGGGTATTGGGAACCGGTGCCCATTTTTATCCTATTATTTTAGGCCATGAATTTTCCGGAGAAGTAGTGGAGATTGGAAAGAATGTAAGCAATGTACAGGTAGGGGATAAAGTAGCCGGTGCACCCCTTGTTCCCTGTCATAAGTGTATTGATTGCTTAAGAGGGCACTATTCCCAGTGCAAACATTATAGCTTCATAGGCTCCCGTACATTTGGCAGTTGGGCTGAATATGTAAAAATGCCGGCAATTAATGCGGTAAAACTGCCCAATGAAGTAGGATTTATTGAAGGGGCTTTTATGGAGCCTATTACTGTAGCCTTGCATGGTCTTTTTGTCATGGATTTTAAGGGAGGCTCAGATGTTGCTATTGTAGGAATGGGAACAATTGGGCTGTTGGCATTGCAATGTGCCATGGCCTTAGGTGCAAAAAACATATACGCTTTTGATATTGATGACGAAAAACTTAAAATTGCCAAGGAATATGGTGCCTATTGCTGTATCAATACTGGAGAAAAGGGATTTAAGGATAAGATATGGGAGGCTACCCATGGACGGGGCTTTGAACAGGTAATTGAAACTGCAGGGGTAGAGTTTACAGAAAAACTCAGCTTGGAGATAGCCGCCAATAAAGGAAATGTTATGTTTATTGGTACACCCTCTAAAGCTATTAGCCTTGAGCCTAGGGAATTTGAATACCTCAATAGGAAGGAGCTAACGGTTCGCGGCTCTTGGATGTCCTACTCTGCACCTTTTCCGGGAAAAGAATGGGAGCTGGCAGCTTACTACCTAAAAACCGGGCAGATAAAGGTGGATAAGCTAATCGATAGAAAGATAGCTATGGAAGATATAGCTAGTGCCTTTGATGATTTAAAGATTCCTGGAAAGGTCAAGGGCAAGATTCTCATGGAGGGGTAACATGTCTAAGAAATTTCTTTTAGCTGTTGACCTGGGAACATCGGGATGCAAGATTACAGTTTTTGATTTTAATGGGAAGGTAATGGGAAGTTGGACTGGAGAATACCAAACCTATTATCCCCACTCTGGTTATGCTGAACAGGATCCTCAGGAGTGGTGGCAGGTTGCAAGCCATGGAATCAGAGGGGTTTTGGAGAAAAATACAATTGATCCTAGAGAAATCGCGGCTATTGGGGTTGATGGTACCAGTTGGGCTTGTATACCTGTAGATAAAGAGGGAACACCATTAAGACCAGCCATGCTTTGGCTGGACCGCAGAGCCCAAAAGCAAGCTGATTGGATGAAGGAAAGATCAGGTGAAGAACGACTTGTTGGAATTAGCGGTAATCCTGTGGATCCTGCTTATATTACACCTAAAATACTATGGATTAAGGAGAATGAACCGGAAGTATACAAAAAGACCTATAAATTTCTCCAAAGCAATGCCTACCTGGTTTATAAATTGACTGGGCAATACTCCCAGGACTATTCCCAAGGTTATGGATTTCACTTTTTTAATATCTCTACAGGCAGCTGGCAAGAAGATATAGCCGATGAATTGGGAATATCCATAGATTTTATGGCTCCCCTTTATCATTGCCATGAGGTGGTAGGAACAGTCACAGCCAAGGCTGCTGAAGAAACTGGATTGGTATCAGGAATTCCAGTTGTAGCAGGAGGGCTGGATGCTGCATGCTGTACCCTGGGAGCCGGAGTAATCAACCCTGGCCAAACCCAGGAGCAGGGAGGTCAAGCGGGGGGCATGAGTATCCAGGTTGATAAAGCCCTTATTCACCCCAAGCTTATTTTAGGTTATCATGTTATCCCTAATCAGTGGCTGCTTCAAGGCGGTACTGTTGGAGGTAGTGGTACCCTGCGCTGGTTTAATGAACAGCTGGGAAGCTTTGAACGGCTGCTGGGACGTGAAAGGGGAATGAGTCCTTATGAGATAATGAGCCATGAAGCCCAGGGCATCAGTCCAGGTAGTGACGGACTTATATTTCTACCCTATATGGCGGGAGAAAGGTCCCCCATCTGGGATAGCAAGGCCAGAGGAGTTTTCTTTGGATTATCCTATGATAAGACACGAGCTCACATGATACGTTCCATAATGGAAGGAGTGGCCTTTTCACTTCTACATAACTTAGAAACAGCAGAGGAAGTAGGTGCTAAAGCACAAATCCTCAATAGTGTAGGAGGCGCGGCCAACAGTCATGTATGGACTCAGATAAAAGCAGATGTTACAGGGAAGGTCATCCATGTTCCATTCTCCGACCATGCTACGTCTTTAGGTGCAGCAATACTTGCCGGGCTAGGAGCAGGAGTGTACTCAAGCTTTGAGCAAGCTGTTAGCGAAACGGTGCGTATTCAGCGCATTCATGAACCAGATGATAAAAATCATAGGATTTACCAAGATTACTACAGATTATATTTGGATTTGTATGAAAGGCTTAAAGAGTCATTTGAGCAGCTTCATTATATGCAAGAAATGATATTTAGATAAGCCTGCTTTTAAAGATGAATGGCCAAATAAATACTAACCAATGCTGATTCATGAAATTAATCATATTCATATAATTGTATGATTTAATTTTAACTTTGATAAATCATAAAATGCTAAAGGAGAAAGGATATATGTTAAAGGGTATACCATCTATATTATCGCCTGATCTTCTTAAAATTCTTATGGAGATGGGGCATGGGGATGAGATTGTCATTGCAGACGGAAATTTTCCTGCTGCAAGCATGGCTCAAAGATTAGTTCGATGCGATGGTCATGGAGTTCCAAAAATTCTGGATGCAATCTTAAAACTATTTCCTTTAGATACTTATGTTGAGCATCCTATTGCTTTAATGGAAGTGGTGCCTGGTGATCCAGTAAAGCCAGTTATATGGGACCAATACCGCAGCATTGTAGAAAAGCATGGTGGAAAAGCAGCTGACTTTGAGTATATGGAGCGTTTTGCATTTTATGAGCGTTCCAAAAAGGCGTATGCTATTGTTGCTACCGGGGAAACTGCTTTATATGCCAATATCATTTTGAAAAAAGGTGTAGTTATAGAATAAATGCTATAGTAAAGGAGATGTTAGCTTATGGAAGATAAGAAGTTTGCCATTGCTCCAGATGGAGTAGATCCCGCTCTGGTACCAAAAAGAAAGCTGTATACCGGCGCAGAGATGCCAGCCATTGGACTGGGAACTTTCGGTTCCGACCGCTTTTCTGGCGAAGATATTGCCCGGGCTGTAAAAGGTGCTATTTCTGTGGGCTATAGGCATATAGATTGTGCATCGGTATATGGAAATGAGCATTTAATTGGAGAAGTTCTTCAAGAGGTAATGGACGCGGGCATCAAGAGAGAAGAGTTATTTATTAGCTCCAAGCTGTGGAATGACATGCATGGAGAAGGGGATGTTCTTATAGCCGTTGCTAAGACATTGAAGGATTTGAGGCTAGACTATTTGGATATATATTATGTCCATTGGCCATTTCCTAATTATCATCCCCCAGGAGCTGATCCAGATTTCCGTGACCCCAATGCAAAACCCTATATTCACGAGAATTTTATGAAGACCTGGCGGCAGATGGAAAGATTGGTGGAAGCAGGGCTGGTAAGGCATATTGGAACCTCCAATATGACTGTACCCAAACTAAAGCTCCTATTAAGGGATGCTAAAATTAAACCTGCATGTAATCAAATGGAGCTTCATCCTCACTTCCAACAGCCTGAACTATTTAAGTTTGTCATGGATAATGGAATTGTGCCCGTAGGCTTTGCTCCAATAGGTTCGCCTACACGACCTGATAGGGATAGGACACCTGAAGATACATCACCTATTGAAGATCCAGTAATTTTAAAAATAGCAAAAAGATTAAATGTCCATCCTGCAGTGGTATGTGTAAAATGGGCTGTGCAGCGCGGTCAAGTGCCTATTCCATTTTCCATTTACCGTAATGAGTATTTAAGCAACATAGAGGCTACAATAAAAGATCCTCTTACAGATGAAGAAATGAAGGAAATCGAAAGCATAGACAGGAATTGCCGTCTTATCAAAGGACAGGTATTCTTATGGGAAGGTGCAAAAGATTGGACGGATTTATGGGATATAGACGGAACTATTCCTACTGCTTAAGCCTGTGCTAGTGTAAAGTGAAGAATATTATGTATAAGACATAATATTCTTCACTTTCCTATTAAATCTATTGAACCAACTTTCCTATTAATTAAATCTATTGTACCAATACTCAAGGGATTATACTAAAGGGATCATA
>CALKWV010000135.1 GCA_938003915.1 uncultured Bacillota bacterium
TGGTATGCAGAAGTAGATAATGAAAATACAACTATTTTTGCCAACTTCCAAGGCGCTGATCCCAATGAAGAATATGTTGAAATTAATGTTCGTAGATCCTGCTTCTATCCAACAGAGACCGGGATAGATTATATTACCGTAAGAGGTTTTGAAATGGCACATGCAGCCACACCATGGTCACCTCCTACAGCCGATCAGCCAGGATTGATAGGTCCCAATTGGAGCAAGGGCTGGATTATAGAGAACAACATTATCCATGATGCAAAATGCAGTGCTATCAGTATCGGTAAGGAAATTTCCACAGGACATCACTATCGTTCTATCCGCAAGGACAAGCCCGGATACCTATATCAGCTGGAATCTGTATTTAGTGCTTTGAGAAATGGCTGGAGCAAGGAAAAGATAGGTTCCCATATTATCCGAAATAATGTCATTTATAACTGTGGACAAAACGGTATTGTGGGACATCTAGGATGCGTATTCAGTGAAATTTATAATAACCATATCTATAACATAGCACTAAAGCGTGAGTTCTATGGTCATGAAATAGCTGGAATTAAGCTGCATGCCGCCATCGATGTCCAGATCCATCATAACCGCATCCATGATTGCTCTTTAGGATTATGGCTGGATTGGCAGACTCAGGGAACTAGGGTAAGCAAAAACCTATTCTACAACAACAACCGTGACTTATTCGTAGAAGTAAGCCATGGACCATACATGGTAGATCACAATATACTAGCTTCTGAATATGCCTTAGACAATATGTCCCAAGGTGGAGCCTATATTAACAATCTAATTGCAGGCAAGATGGTACACAGGAAAATATTGGATCGTTCTACCCAATATCACCTACCCCATAGCACTCA
This sequence comes from uncultured Bacillota bacterium, assembly GCA_938003915.1. Classification (GTDB taxonomy): domain Bacteria; phylum Bacillota; class Clostridia; order Caldicoprobacterales; family UBA3941; genus JAAYGY01. Next base: position 870 of record CALKWV010000135.1, read on the forward strand.
AGTTAAAGGCTTTTCCTTTATCTATGGTGGGGATGATCGCTTCTACAACAATATTTTCATAGGAGCTAAAGGTTTAGAAGGTGTTGGAACTTCTCATTATAAGGGATACACTACTTCCCTAGAGGAGTACATTGAAGAAGTTCACAAAGTGCATGGCGATCATAATACCTTCTATGCTGTAGAACAACCTGTATATATCAATAACAATGCATACTTTAATGGAGCCGAACCCTTTGAAAGAGAAGAGAACAAGCTGGTAGAAAAAGACTTCGATCCAAAGCTAGAAATTGTGGAAGAAGGAGACGAGGTATATCTATCCTGTGAATTGCCAGATAGCTTTGAAGAGATAAAAGGTGAAATACATTCAACTAGCACATTGGAGAGGGTACGTATTGTTGATGCTGAGTTTGAAAATCCCGATGGAAGTGAGATGGTTCTGGACACCGATATGTTAGATAATAAGAAGCCTGAGAAAGGACCTCTAGGGCCAATTTCACTTCTGAAGAAAGGTAAGAACTATATCAAAGTCTGGTAATGTTTGTTGGTCAAGCCTTATACCTCACTTTATGGGGTATAAGGCTTTGTTTTTCGATAATATGTTTTAGGGATTATAAATATTGGTATAAAAAAGGCATAGGAGTTAAAGAAACGACAGAATATATGACTAGTTTATATTAAAGGGAGGTATTGGGATGAAAAGAGTAATGCTGACTAATACGCAAATAAGTGTATCACCCTTATGTATAGGTACTGTAAGTTATGGTACATCTATAGATTCCAAGGATGCAAAATCACAGCTTGATAGATTTGTTGAGTTAGGCGGGAATTTTATTGATACTGCCCATGTATATGGTGACTGGGTTCCCGGTCCCAGGGGAAAGAGTGAAAGAATAATTGGTGAGTGGCTTAATGAAACTGGTCTTCGCCATGATATTATAATCAGTACTAAAGGCGCTCATCCTGATATATCAAATCCCAGCATTTCCAGAGTAACCCCTGAGGATATAGAAAAGGATCTAGATGAAAGTCTAGAGTTTTTAAACACTGACTATATAGACCTATATTTCCTTCACCGCGATAATCCTAGTGTTCCTGTAAAAGAGCTTTTGGATGTTTTAGAAGAAGCCCGTAATGCAGGCAAAATTCGTTATTACGGCTGTTCCAACTGGACTCTTACACGAATAATTGAGGCTAGCAATTATGCCCGTGAGAAAAATATACCTGGTTTTGTCTGTAATCAGCTTATGTGGAGTCTTGCTGACATTAACTATGATGGTGTAAGTGACAAAACCCTGGTTCTAATGGATAGGGATACTTATGAATATCATAAAAAAACAAATTTAAGTGCAATGGCATACACAGCCGTGGCAAATGGATATTTTTCTAAATTGCAACGGGGAGCAGCCATATCTGAAAGAATACTATCTAAATATGATACACTTTCCAATAAGGAAATTTTTCATGAATTAGTAAAGATAGCACAACAGTTAAAGGTGGATATTATTCAGGTTGAATTAGCTTACCTTATGCATCAGGAATTTCCTACTATTCCCATAGTATCTTTTAGCAACCTAGAACAATTGGAACAGGCAATGAAAAGCTGTGAGCTGGAGCTAGATGAGGAGATGGTAAACAGGTTGCGAAGTATGAAAAAGTATGTAGCATAATTTGTAATGCTTTTTATTGGGCAAAATTATAGAAGCAAAAAAATTTATTTTTCTATGCAATAAAATCAGATGATCAATAGTTATATTATCAAAGGAGCTAAAAAGATGCTGATATTTACATTTGTCTATGAGGAAGACTCTGGAAATAGCCGCAACAACAAAATAGAGATAGATGAAAATCTTTTTAAGAGGATTGCAAGGGATGAAAGGTAGAAGGTAAGATAATCAAGCTTGAACTAGATGACCTTTATGATGAAATAGACTAGGCAGAAGAAACGGGATAGTAAAGTAAACTCTCCCGTTTCTTTATTATTCTGCTTTTAGAAAAATGCTTAAATCAAAGTCACCTATAGGAGTAGTCAGGGTTAGCAAAAGCGATTTTTCATTA
>CALKWV010000136.1 GCA_938003915.1 uncultured Bacillota bacterium
CGTGAGGCTTCGTTCTTTCAAATTTCTCTTTAGCCATCTTTTCTTTTCCTCCTTCGTGACCCGGCTACAGTCTTTTTTTATGTAAACTCTAATTACACATGGCCAGGTGTTTCTTTTTGTTTATTATATAATAATGGAGCCCACGACCGGGCTCGAACCGGTGACCTCCGCCTTACCATGGCGGCGCTCTACCTACTGAGCTACATGGGCTTAATAAATGAATACAATATGGAGCGGGTGATGGGAATCGAACCCACGCGGCCAGCTTGGGAAGCTGGTATTCTACCATTAAATTACACCCGCATGTTGTCGATTCGTTTATTAACGAAAAGATCAGCATGCTAGGAGTGTTACGCCTAATGATATCATTGCAATGAACACATTATATAATACATCTAAAAATTAGTTTTGTCAACAGCTTTTAAAAAATTATTCCCTTTCTTTTTCTAAATAGCGCTCTACCTTCCGCTTAACCCGCTGCAGAGCATTATCTATGGACTTTACATGCCTGTCCAGTTCAGCGGCAATCTCCTGGTATGTTTTTCCTTGAAGATAGGATGTTAGCACTTCCCACTCTAGATCACTTAACATTTCTTCAATAACGTTTTCTATATCAGAAAACTCTTCCTGCCTTATTATAAGCTCCTCTGGATCTGTAACCCTAACCCCCGATATAACGTCCATAAGAGTCCTATCAGACTCCTCGTCATATATAGGTTTATTTAGGGAAATATATGAGTTGAGAGGAATGTGTTTCTGACGAGTAGCTGTTTTAATGGCAGTGATAATCTGCCGAGTAACACATAACTCTGCAAAGGCTTTGAAGGAAGAAAGCTTATTGGGTCTAAAGTCTCTAATAGCCTTATATAAACCAATCATACCTTCCTGCACTATATCTTCACGATCTGCGCCTATGAGAAAATAGGAGCGTGCTTTAGCCCTTACAAAATTCTTATATTTATTCAGCAAATACTCTAGTGCATATGAATCTCCGTTTAAAGCTAGTTCAACGATTTCTTCGTCCAGCATCTCATCATAATCCACAGTTTTTTCTTTGGCAGTAGCTAACTCCACCAAGATCCCCCCACAATAATGTCAACAATAGTCAGGAAGTGCAATAATATCAACAAGTAAATTATACATTACATAATCCTAGCTAGTCAAGCTATCTTTGCCTTTTCAAGCCATCTATTTGCTTACCCATCATTTCTCTGTCTCACTATCTCATACATTAAAACTCCTGCTGCTACTGAAGCATTCAGTGATGATATCTTGCCCTTCTGAGGTATCCTTACTAGAAAATCACACTTTTCCTTAACAAGGCGTCCCAACCCCTTGCCTTCGCTTCCAATAACCAATGCAATGGGACCTGTCAGGTCCATAGAAGTATATAATTCCCCTTCCATATCTGCACCTACTACCCATAAACCATACCTTTTTAAGCTTTCAAGGGTATAGGAAATATTGGTTACCTTGGCTATGGGCATAAATTCAACAGCACCAGCTGATGCCTTTATAACCGATGGGGTTAGGCCTACAGCACGCCTTTTGGGAATTATAATACCATGGGCACCGCAAGATTCCGCTGTCCTTATTATAGATCCAAAATTGTGGGGGTCTGTTATCTCATCTAGGACTATAACAAAAGGAGCTTCACCTTTTTCCGATGCATAGGCTAAAATATCCTCTATTTCCACATAGGAATAGGGGCTAACAAATGCTATAACCCCTTGATGGGCTCCATTGGTCAGAGACAGTTCATCCAACCTTCTTCTATCCACTTCCTGTACCACTACGCCTTGTTCTTTAGCCCTGCGGATAATCTCCAGGATAGATCCTTCCCTGCTGCCTCGTGCAATCAAAAGCTTATCAACAGTCCTACCGGCACGAAAGACCTCCAATACAGGATTTCTACCTTCTACCTGATTTTCGTTAAACGCTTTTACCTCACTTATTTGGTTTTCTGTTCTGGTTGCCTGCTTGACTTCAGACTTTTTGCTCCTCTTTTTCATGTTAGCTTACTCCTTTTTTATAAGTTTAAAAACTTTTCCCTTACTTCTTTGGCCTTGCCACAAGTCATTTTACCTTCGGGACAGCTGCCTCTTACACATCCCGGTCCCGCATTTTTAAATAAATTAGGCGCTATTTCCTTAACTTGCTTAAGCATCTCTACTGCAAGATTTCTAATCTCCCATTGGGCACGGTTACAGCACCGCAGACTAAAAAAGTGCAAAAGCTCCCTGGCATTCATAGTTACAACAAACTTGGTCTCTGCCGCATTGGGCAATACAAAACGGGCATCTTCATTGGATTTTTCTCCTTGATTTCCAAGAATCTCAATCCACTCATCATACCAGACTTGAATCTGCCTCATCTGTTCTTCAAACTTTTCTACATATTCATCTCCCAGTTCTTTGATTCTAGGGGGAATTATATAATTAAAAGTCCCTGTTCCATGAGACTGTTCACTGACATATCTTTGGGATTTGACACTAAAACTAGCTATACGATGTCTGGTTATTTGGGCTAGTAAACTTCTGGAAACTCCTTCAACCCCAAAGGTAAAACTGGCATGTTCTACCGGTGATAGATGCCCCATATCCATCAATCTCTGTAAAAAGTTTGCTTGATCCTTTTGCTCAATTCCCTGAGTCAATTCATGGATATCAGCATCAGAATAACAAAGCTTGGCTGCCATAGCTATAACTTTTTCTGGTTCTGGTGTATATCTTAACAGTTTTACTTTTAAAGCGACCTCACTCATAATAAATTTCCTCCTAAAATACTAAGAAATTATTTCCAATTTACTTCAAAGATTAGCTGCCCTATCTCCATAAGGCGATCTGTTTGCTCAGTTAAATATAAATAGCCTAACAAGGCTTCAAAACCTGTTGCATATCTATACTCACCAATATCTGCATTTTTGGGCACTGTACCTGACTTTGCATTCCTGCCCCTGCGTACTATATTTTTCTCTTCATCAGTGAGTTTTTCAAAAATCATCTCCAAAGTATGGGCCTGAGCACCTGCATTAACAAAACTTATGGCCTGGTTATGCAAATTGTGTACAGATACCTTGTTGGTTAAAATCAAATAGGTCCTAACCAACAGATCATATATAGTATCCCCTATATATGCTAGCACAAGAGGACTCATCATCCTAACTTGATTTTCACTCAAAGTATTTCCAGTTAGTTTTTTTAGTTGTTCTAAACATTTATCCATATAAACCACCATTATTATTTTTAAAGAGCTGAAAGTTCTTGTAACCTTCCATTAAAACAGGCCTGGTTGAAACTGCCCATTCAATGGATAGTTCAGAAAACAATTTACCCTGCCTTGCAGCCTCTTCAATAATTTTGTCGATATTTCGTATATTTATAGCTACGGTATTATCCTCCGGTTGAATTATCAAATATTCATCAGGTATCTTGATAATTTCACTAATGCCAGACTGCCTTGCCATTGCTTCCATATACCTTGATATAAGGAACGTCCTGTCCAGTATGTCATAAAGAGGATTGGTTATTTGGCCTTTTCTGAGTTTTTCAACTAAAAGTCTAAAGCCCTTTCCTGTGATAGTTTGAAAATTTACTTCATAAAACTTAGCTTTTTTATTAGCAACCTCTATTATTTCATCCAGCTAAAGCCATTAGCTGCTGGTAGCTTTCATCTTGCCTATCCATTTTAACATCGGCAAAGGCCACACATTTAACCTTACCCTGGTCAGCTCATTTTAGTATATTTTATACTACAATGTCATCTCCAAATTCATAGCTGCATGTGGACAACAATTCCTACTAAAACATGGAAGAATAAACATTAGTCTCATTAATCATCAATATTATACCATAGAATCCTTAAAATAATATTGGAATTTTACTTTTATAACTTGAGCTTTTTTTGAATATAATATATAATATATTGGATCCATTTTTTAAGGTTTTTAATGCATTACCGAAAGTTGTAAACATACACTTTCATATGCATTGAAACGAAATGATCCATAAAGTGCATAAGGAGGTGTATGTTTCATGAAAGGTACAGTTAAATGGTTCAACTCTCAAAAAGGTTATGGTTTTATTGTAGGCGAAGACGGCAAGGACGTATTTGTTCATTTTTCAGCCATACAGGTTGATGGATATAAAACCTTAGAAGAAGGCCAAAATGTAGAATATGAAATCGAAGAAACTCCCCGTGGTCCTCAAGCGGTTAATGTAGTTCCTTCCCTATAATTTAGGCAAGCAAAAAGCACTGTTAAAAACAGTGCTTTTTTTGTAGGCTTATCTATCAGAACGCAATAACTAATCCACCTTCACCTGCATAGACAGTGCTTATGCCTCCAGTCTTGACTATTATTATATCTTTAAAGTTGTATCGCTTAAGCACTTCCTCTTTCAAAGCTAAAGCCTTATCCAGACAGTTGCAATGTGCTATCCCTAATATTTTATTTTCTAAATTATGACCTTGCTCCCCAATAATTTCAACAAGCCTCTTAAATAGCCTTTTTGCTCCTATTACCTTCTCATGAAGCTGAATTTCTCCATCTTTTTCCGCCATTATAAGTCGGACTGATAATACAGAAGATACCTTAGCCGCGAGATGACTTACCCTGCCTGCTTTTACTAAATTGTCAAGAGATTTGATGGTAAAGAAAGTCTTCATCTCTTGAATATAGGTATTAACCTTTTCCACAATTTCCGTTTCCTTTAAGCCCTTTTGAATTAATTCAGAAATTTTAAGGCTAACTAGGGTTTCACCTATGGAGCCACTAAAGGAATCAAATACATGTATAAACTTGTTTCCCATCTCTTCCAGGAAAATCTCCTTTGCCAATACAGCACTTCTATAGGTTCCGCTTAACTTAGATGATATAGTAACTACGAAAACACTTTCTTCATTCCTATACTCCTCAATAAAATCCTGAGGGGAAGGACATGATGTTTTAGGTGCCTCGTCAGATTCTTTCATTTCCTTTATTAAGTTATCAATATCTAGCTCATTATCATCCTTATATCTCTTACCGTTTACTTCAATGGTCAAAGGAACTCGCCTTAACTTGGTTCGCTCTAAGACTTCCGGACCAACATCGCAACAGCTATCTGCTACAATTTTCATACTCATATAACGCTCTCCCATCAAAAATATTTGTAGCTTTAATCTTATTACATATAGGCTGTGACTGCAACAAAATATTTCTATATTATTAAAAAATTTTACTCTTTTCTTTAATTTAAAAGTATAAGTATAATATACCCAAAATTTTGATTTTAATAGTAGGGAGAGCTAATCTTGGTTTAATTTTATCGATAGTACAGCTTAACTACAATATCCTGATCATAATTACCGAACCCTTCCCCATATATGGTTAGTCCCCCAGCTTTTCCATCCTCTTCCGATACCTCAATCTTAAAATCTAAATTGTTTTGCTCTATGTTTAGATCTTCAAGAGTAACATCTGACATCTTCATCCCATCCATCCAACATCCATTATGGTTGACTTTAAGTATCTTAAGCAAACCGTATTGATTTATGCCGCTCCCCCACCAAGCAGGAGTAAATCTGCCCCTTTTATCACCAAAATCTCCAGGACTGGTCCACTGTCCTATAAACTTTCCATTTATATAAAAGTTTAATTTAGATGGCCAATTGTTGTTATATCCTGGAGCTTCAGAGCCTAATTCCATGCTAATCTCTATCTCTTCAAGCTCTTGGTTAGGCATAAGATAATTAGGAATCTTATACTCAATATAACCTTTCATAAACCATAAGATTTTAGCGTTTACCCTTTCCACATCGAGAAAATATCTGGGATCGTCAAAATATCCTATAACCTTTTCACGGGTAGCCAGCCCACAGGTAGGGAATATGTCAAAATCCGTATAATGTCCCACAGGCATTATTACCTCATGGTATTTACGTTCTTTATCCAATCTTTTAGGAAAATCAATCTCTAAACGCTCTACGGATAAACTACACAACTTTTGAATACCACCATTACTCTTAACCCTTTTACTAGTTATAATTCCAGCCTGCTCTAACTTTCTTACATGCATGGTCATAATTGCACTGCTAAGATTTAAAGCCTGAGCTAATTCTTTTATATTCTTAGGTCCTTGAGCCAGGATGCTTATAATGCGTAATCTCACTTTACTTGCCAAGGCTTCATAAACCGGTAACCATTCCTCATTTGCTTTTATCTTCATCTTTTCTCTAACTCCTTTGAAAATAAATTTGTATAGATATCTCCGACTATTAGTGTAATAGGCATTAACAAAATTATAAATTGCTCTTGTCAATTTGTAAAGGATATGATGAATCTGTATATTCTAAAAATATATTGGTAAATTATACTGCTATTATTGACTTTCCTTAAACATACTAATATAATAAAATTAATATATTCCTTATTGGTTAATGATATTATTAAGGGGGTATTTTTATATGAAAAATAGACTGGTCATTAATGCTGATCTTGGCAGCACCACTATTAACCCAAATATCTACGGCCATTTTGCAGAACACCTAGGTCGCTGTATCTATGAAGGAATTTGGGTAGGTGAAGATTCTCCTATTCCTAACACCGACGGTATCCGCAATGATGTTTTGGAAGCCCTCAAAAAGATGGGTATACCTGTCCTAAGATGGCCAGGTGGCTGTTTCGCAGACGAATATCATTGGAAAGATGGAGTCGGCCCAAGGGAAAAGCGCAAAAAAATGATCAATACCCATTGGGGTGGTGTTATTGAAAATAACCACTTTGGCACCCATGAGTTTATGAGATTGTGTGAGCTTCTTGAATGTGAGCCCTATATATGCGGTAATGTGGGAAGCGGTACTGTCCAAGAAATGCAGGAATGGATTGAATACATAACATTTGACGGGACTTCCCCTATGGCAGACTGGCGTAAGGAAAACGGCCGCGATAAGCCTTGGCGCCTAAAATATTTCGGGGTTGGCAATGAAAACTGGGGATGCGGCGGAAACATGAGAGCAGAATATTATGCTGATGAATACCGCCGTTATCAAACCTACGTACGTAATTATGGAGAAAATCGAATCTATAAGATTGCCTGTGGACCTAGTGCAGATGACTATCACTGGACAGAAGTATTAATGCGAGAAGCCGGCAGTATGATGGATGGATTGAGCTTACATTATTATACCGTTCCTGGTACTTGGCAATCTAAGGGCTCAGCTACGGATTTTGATGAGCAAGATTGGTTTACCACAATGAAGAAAACTTTGTATATGGAAGAGCTGATAAAGAAGCATTCCACCATTATGGATAAGTATGATCCTGAAAAACGAGTTGGGCTTATTGTAGATGAATGGGGAACTTGGTATGATGTAGAGCCAGGAACAAATCCAGGATTCTTGTACCAACAAAATACCTTGAGAGATGCACTGGTAGCTGGAACCAATCTTAATATCTTTAACAACCATGCAGACAGAGTACACATGGCCAATATAGCCCAAACTGTAAATGTACTCCAAGCTGTTATATTAACCGAGGGAGAAAAAATGCTTCGAACCCCAACTTATCATGTATTTGAGATGTACAAGGTTCATCAAGATGCAACTTTGCTAGCTATGGATCTTGAAAGTGCCAAATACAGTAATGGAGATAGTTCAATACCCCAGGTAAGCGCTTCTGCTTCTAAAAATAGCGATGGTGTAATTCATATTTCCCTATGTAATGTTGATCATCAAAACCCAGCTACCATAGATATTGAACTTCGTGGTGCTGTTGCCAATAAGATATCGGGAAGAATTTTAACCTCAGATAATATGCAAGATCACAATACCTTCCAAGAACCTGATAAAGTACAGCCATCAACCTTCAATGATTTTAAGCTTGAACAAAAAGGACTTTCTGTCAAGCTGCCAGCTAAATCAGTTGTAGTTTTAGCTATAGAATAATCTTCAAAGGGGCTGCTGACACATGAGTAAATCAACAGAATGCAAAGGGTGTACTGCTTCTGTTTGGGTTAAAATAGATGAGACCTATGAGAAGCTAAAAAGTACCCTTATAGACGGTAATAAGGCCGTATCTAAAGAAACATATGAAAACAGATTGAAAATCTGTAAATCTTGTCCCTCTTTAATTTATGATACCACTTGTAAACACTGTGGTTGTTTAGTTCATGCCAGGGCTTTGGGCGAGGATAGCTATTGTCCTGAGCCTTTGGGGGCAAAATGGTAATTATTATAAAAGGCCATAGATTTATAGTTCTAGTCTATGGCCTTTTTTCTTGCTTTTTACTAATCATTATTGCCTTGAACACCAAATCCTCTCAAGGAAGAGCCTCCTCCAAATAAAAGAACCAACAGCAAGAAGAAGAATAAAAGCTCGTCACCGTCATCAAACAATCCGCAATTGCAGAAAATTATTACTAATAGAAGGAAAAAGAAAAGCAAGCTTTCATCTCTTTCACCACGACATCTTCCGCCTAATGCACCTAGTCCAGTCATTAACTTCCCTCCTCCATTACTTTCTAATAACAGAATATGAAATCTATAAATAATGTGTGAAATAATAATTAACTAGACAAGCTTGTAAAACTTGAAATACAATAGAAATATATTTCAAAACTTAAACGGAGGATGAAGATTTTGAAAAAAATACGTCTAGACCGCTTCCTATCCAATGCTGGAATTGGGTCTCGAAAGGAAGTAAAAGCTCTAATAAAGGGACAAAGGGTTTTGGTAGATAATAATATAATAAAAGATCCTGGATATATAATAGATCCTGCTAAAGCTAAGGTTATGGTAGACCAGCAGCCTGTAACATACAAAAAATTTTATTACCTAATGTTAAATAAGCCTGCAGGAGTAATATCCGCAACAAGGGATAAGCTGCACCCAACAGTTGTGGAGCTATTACCCTCCCAGTACCAACATCTTAACCTTTTTCCTATGGGAAGATTGGACAAGGATACGGAAGGCCTGCTGATTTTAACCAATGATGGCCAACTAGCCCATAGAGTTCTATCTCCTAAGAATAAAGTACCAAAAAGCTACTATGCCATCATAGAGGGCAGAGTAACTCCAGAGGATGTAGAGTGCTTTCAAAAAGGAATAAAGCTTGATGAGGATTTTACTACTCTTCCTGCACAATTGTCCATTCTTAAAAGCTGTGATAAATCTGAGGTTCAGGTTACAATTTTTGAAGGAAAATACCATCAAGTCAAACGTATGTTTGAAGCAGTAGGTAAAAAGGTAATATACTTAAAACGGATCAGTATGGGTAATCTATATTTAGACGAAAAACTGGCACCTGGTCAAGTAAGAGAGCTAAGCCAGCATGAGCTTAATCTGCTGGATATATCCAGTTGTCCTTCGGATCAATAAAATAAAGCTTTCAGGGTATTTCTACAGTAATAGTTATAACTATTCTTATTAGGGAGGAAAAAATGGAACATTATTATAGTGAAAATCCAAAATCTAGGCATCATATTTTTGACATTAAATATAAGTTAGGGGATCTAGAGCTAAATTTTACAACAGATACTGGTGTTTTTTCTAAAACTAGGGTAGATTATGGAACTGATATACTTATTAGAAGTCTTCCGCCTCTCCATGGCAAAATTCTAGATTTGGGCTGCGGCTATGGACCTATTGGAATTAGCCTGGCTAAACTTAATCCAGATTCCCAAATAACTATGGTAGATATAAATCAGAGAGCCGTAGAACTAGCTAGGCAAAACATACAACGAAACAATGTCCAAAACGCCATAGCCTTTCAAAGTGACGGATTTGAAAAAGTAGACGGTCTCTTTAATGTCATAGTAAGTAATCCACCAATACGGGCCGGTAAAAAAGTAATATATCCTTTGTTTGAGCGCAGTATTGATTATCTGGACAAAGAAGGAACTCTTTATCTGGTCATCCAAAAAAAACAAGGGGCAAAATCTGCCGTGGAAAAGTTAATAGAAATTTATGGTAATTGTGAGACCATTAACAAAAAAGGCGGTTATTGGATTTTAAGAAGTATAAAAGCTTAATATGTAATCTTAACCTGTATATTTATCAGCGTCACAGAAAACAATAAGTATGATTACTTAAGAAGGGAGTGTTTTCTGTGTCACAACTAAATCAACTAGAACTTCAAAATCTTCGCCATTTAATAGGCAGCCATGAGATGGCTTATCAAAAACTATCTACCTATGCTCAGCAGTGTACAGATCCGCAGCTAAAGCAATTGTTCCAGCAGTCAGCACAGGAAGCCCAACAAAATAAGCAAAGACTGATGAGTTTCTTAGGTTAAAGGAGTGATAAATATGCAGGAAAAAGATATGGTAAATGACGTGCTTTCAATGTTAAAAAGTAGTATTACCGGATACGCCAATGTCATTACTGAGGCTTGTAATGAGGAATTTCGTCAAACCATCCAACAAATGCGGGATAATGACGAAAAATGCCAGTACGATTTATTTAAGCTAGCTGAACAAAAGGGCTATTATAAACCTGCTCAGCCGGCCAGCCCTAACGATATACAAAGCGTAAAATCAGAATTTTCTAGCTAATATGCTAAAAGGCTGCTGTCTCCTTAGGGACAGCAGCCTTTAATATTTATTGATCCTCTTCAGGTTTTTTATATCCTTCCGGTAATTGCACAGTGGCCTTTTCTATTATTTGAGGTTCAATGGGGAAATCATTTACATCTGTAGGCGTCTCAGCGATTTTATCTACTACATCCATTCCCTTAATGACCTTACCAAATGCTGCATATTCTCCATCTAAGTGAGGAGCGTCTTGGTGCATAATAAAAAACTGACTTCCAGCAGAGTCGGGATGCTGAGATCTAGCCATGGATATTACTCCACGCTCATGCTTTAAATCATTCTGAGTAAAACCATTGCTAGCAAACTCACCTTTTATGGTATAACCAGGTCCACCCATTCCAGTTCCTTCGGGATCACCGCCTTGTATCACAAATCCTGGGATGATACGGTGAAAGGTCAATCCGTCATAGAAACCTTCTTCTACCAAGCTGATAAAATTTGCAACAGTTCCGGGTGCTTTTTCAGGATAAAGTTCAATTACTATATCTCCTTTACCTTCAATAGTCAGTGTTACTGTGGGATATTTCACATCCTTTTTACCACATCCAGCCAAAAAAATTGATCCTAGAACAAGGGACACGGTAAGAAATATGGCCGGTATCCTCAATAATGTACCCATTTATTTACTCCTTTCTTGATGATATAAGTATTGGATATGCATAGATATAATTATACAACAAAATCATGTCCACTGTAAATGTATACCAGGTTTATAAAAATTTGATTTAGCCCTATAAATTTAGTTAAGGAAAACGCTAATATGGTAATATATAATTAACATTATTACAAGGGGGCATACTCATGGCAAAAATAGGTCTACAGCTCTATTCCATAAGAGAACTTACAGAAAGGGACTTTAGAAAATGTAGCAAAAGAACTGGGCACAAAATGGTACATTGTTGAACAAGAAGATTTTGAAATCCCACAACTTGAAAGTATTAAACAAAGCTTAAATTATTTGAACAGCATTATATAACCTAGGAGGAATAACATGAAAGGTGCTAGAAGGTAGGATTCACCAACCGCTTTAGAGCAGATAGCCAGGTTATAAAAGATATGGCTCAAAGGGGAAAGTTTGGAGACATCTATTATGGAAAAACTGGTTGGCTGCGCAGAAGAGGGATTCTGCAAAATTAGGCAAAGAAATTGTTCTAGATTAAGGATTTTGCTAGGGAGCTGGAACTAATAACGTTCCAGCTCCCTTTTATTAACAACTCAACAATAATCACCACCTATCTGTTCAGCACAGATTTCAATATTGAACCAAGGGCTTACCACAATTTGGGGTATAAAGTTTCCTTCTAAAGAAAGTTTCTATTTTTATCCTCTTTCTAAAATGCCCATCCTTATTGAATCCTCCACTATTTCTTCCACCAGTTTCCATAGCTCTGGCGCCCCTTCTTTGACAAGGAGATTCCGCTCAAGAACCTTATGGCTTTTTACCCCGTACTTAACCCATGTATGTCCACCAGTTAGATAATTGCATATGAGAGGTTGAATACGATCCAAAGAAGCTGCAAAAAGGGCTTCAGGAGTTTCCCTTTTTTCAAACTCGTCCCACAGATCCCTAAATTCCTGGCTTTGATCTGGAGGCAGAATGTTAAAAAGCCGTTCTGCTGCCTCAAGCTCCCTTTGGTTCTTGTTCAAATTGGCTTTTTCATCATAACAGAAGGTATCCCCTGCATAAATTTCTACTAAATCATGTATCAACAACATCTTTAACACCTTGGTAATATCCAAATCTTTCTTAGGGGAATACTCCTGTAAAACCATTGCCATTAGGGCCAAATGCCATGAATGCTCTGCATCATTTTCATTTCTAGATCCATCCATCAATAGGGTCTGCCTATAGATTTGTTTAAGCTTATCCACTTCTATAATAAATTCCAGTTGTTTTTTTAATCTTTCCTTATCCATCTAATACTACCTTTCAAAATGATCTAGTTAAAATAAGACACTTAAAAAACCATAGTTAAACATTATATATAATGCTGCTCCTATAACAGCAATGGTAAGTAAAAACTTTAAAATCTTTGCTGCAATCTTCATAATCAAAGCTATAGCCACAATAGCTATTATTATGGTGATAAGATCTGTCATTATCTATCCCCCCGTTTTATTAATTTCTATATGGATTATACTACCCCATATCCTTAAAATCTGATACCATTATTATAAGTACAAACTAACAGTGGATTACAACTGATTTAATAATTGCAAAGATGAACTCCTGGTTTATTATACCATACTTGGATTGTAAAAAGAGTTTTCTTTGCAATTTGCTTGATAAAATATATATAATATGAAAATATTCTTTGGAGGGGAAGGTTATGTTTACAGACATAAGTTTTTCTGATGATAGGCCCCTATACTTACAAATTAGAGATTATATAAAACAGATGATCCTTAAAGGGCTGTTGAGTAAGGGTCAAAAACTTCCCTCCACTAGGGAGCTTAGCAGTATCTTACAAGTAAGCCGTAATACTGTCATTCTTGCATATGAATATTTACAGGACGAGGGTTTTATTGAGATTATCAGAGGTAAGGGAACCTTTGTATCAGCAATTAATATTGACTACCAAAACCAATGGAAATTTGACTGGAATTCTAAATTAAATTCATATGCCAAGCTGGCAAATGAGCTGGACATTGTAAAGCATGAAGCTAAATGGAAAAAGGGAATGATTTCCTTTAAAAGCATTGCTCCTGACCATAAGCTATTTGATGTGGAGGATTTTAAAAGGGCCTTTTTAAACCGCTTCTCCCTTGAAGGAGAAAAACTGCTAAACTACGGATATGCCCAAGGATATAAGCCCCTAATTGAATACCTTTTACAGTATATGAGTAACAAAGGGGTAAATATTGAAGATAAGGATATACTGATAACCAATGGCTTTACCGAAGGATTGGATATAGTGCTGTCTGCCCTAACTAATCCAGGTGACTACATTCTTTGTGAAAACCCTACCCATAACACTGCTATAAAGATTATGAGGCTCCATGGCCTCAACATAGTAGGAGTGGACATAGAGGAAGACGGTATAAATTTAAGCCAATTGGAAAAAGTCCTATCTAATAAACCTATATCCATGGCTTTTCTAATCCCCTCATACCATAATCCTACGGGAATCGTTATGTCTCCTGAAAAAAGGATGGAGCTATTAAAAATCTTCACCCGGTATAAAGTGCCTATAATAGAGGATGGCTTCAATGAAGAACTAAAATACTCCGGCTCCCATCTATCCCCTCTAGCTGGGCTGTGCGGCCGTGGCAATAGTGTTCTCTACATTGGAAGCCTATCAAAAGTACTGTTCCCCGGTCTTAGAATCGGATGGATCTTAGGGGATAAGAATCTCATATCAAAGCTAGAAAGTGTTAAGCGAAGTCGAGACATTCATACTTCATTTTTAGATCAGGCAATCCTCTATGAATATCTGATAACAGGGAATCTTGAAAAGTACTTAAAAAAAGCACGAAAGATATACCGAGAAAAATATGATTTCGCTGTCAAATGTGCCAAAAAGTATATACCACACAAGAGAATCCTAGGCGAAGGAGGTCTCCATATATTTGTTGAACTAGATGAAAATATAGATGCTCGCCTGCTTCTAGACAAATGTATTAAACGTAATGTAATTTTTATGCCAGGAGATATTTTTTATACAAATGGAGAAGGTAAAAATAGCTTCCGCCTAGGCTTTGCCCGCTCAAGCTTGAAGGAGATTGAAAAAGGTTTTAATATTATAGGTGAAATCATAAAAGAAATGGAGGAAGAAAATTGAAAGAGGTAGCTTATAATCAATACCTTAAGGAAGTAGACCAACACCTAAGGCGTGGAGGAATTTTCCTGACCACAGGCCATGATAAAATTAACACCATGGTTATTGGCTGGGGTGGTATCAATATCTATTGGGGCAAACCTATATTCATTGTTCCAGTTAGAAAATCCCGATATACCCATGGTATTTTAGAACAAACTGGTGAATTTACCCTAAGTATTCCTATGGGAAAAGACCTGAGTAAAGAACTGGCTTTTTGCGGTACTAAATCAGGACGTGATTACGATAAGTTTAAGGAATGCAAGCTTACTCCCGTTGCTGCACAAAAAATTAAAACGCCTATCATCAAAGAATGCACTCTCCATTATGAATGTAAGGTCATATATAAGCAGGACCTGATTCCGGAAAACCTGGATAGAGACATCAATGAAAAATGGTATCCAGATTACCATACCCTATATTTTGGTGAAATCCTTGCTTGCTATGAGACTCATGACTCATAATTTAACTGCTTATGCTCACTAAGCTATTAATTATAGTGGCTATTGAATGTTCAATTATCAATAGCCATTGTATCGTAGGTCAATAGTTAATATAGCAGCACAACAGATTAATCGTAAATTAAAAAAGGTCCCTCTATTATAGGAGACCTTTTTTGATTTTAATCTATAAAAGCATAATATATAGCTTGTATTGCTCTTTCAAAATCTTGATTCTCTACACCTATTATAATATTCATTTCACTAGAGCCCTGGGCAATCATCCTAACATTAATATTTTCCTTGCCCAAAGCACCGAAAAGCCTTCCTGAAATTCCAGGAGTTCTGGCCATCCCATGACCTACAGTAGCAATTAAAGCCATATTTGAAGTTACCTCTACGCTATCCGGCTTTAATTGTTGTTTTATATCTTCAATAATATCATCCAATTTCCCGTCCAGTTGATTATCTGCTATTACTAGTGAAATACTATCAATCCCTGAAGGCATATGTTCGAAAGATACTCCCCTGGACTCTATTATGGATAAAAGCTTGCGACCAAATCCTAGCTCAGAATTCATCATGGCCTTCTCTATGGATATGACGGTGAAACCTTTTTTACCCGCTATTCCAGTAATCATACCAGTACCCTGCCGTTGAGTGCCGTTGGGTACAATAAGGGTTCCTGGAGCTTCAGGATCATTGGTATTTTTTATATTAATAGGAATTCCAGCTTGTCTGACTGGGAAAACTGCTTCCTCATGGAGCACATTTGCGCCCATATAAGCCAGCTCTCTTAATTCTTTATAGGTTATTTCTTTTATGGGTTTAGCATTATTGACAATCCTAGGATCAGCCATCATAAACCCAGACACGTCAGTCCAATTTTCATACAGATCGGCATTTACTGCCTGAGCTATTATGGCCCCTGTAATATCCGATCCACCTCTAGAGAAAGTTTGGATTCCTCCGTCAGGCCTTGAACCATAAAAACCAGGAATAACGGCCCTTTCTACCTTACTTAAAACTTGACTAACGGCCTGCAAAGTTGCTTGAGCATCATAGGTTCCAGACTGGGTGAAGAAAATAATATCCGCTGGATCTATAAACTCATAGCCCAAGTATTCAGCCAAAATAAGACCATTTAAGTATTCCCCTCTGCTGGCAGTATATTCAGCAGAATATCCTCCTAAAATCTTCTCTCTAATATCTTCAAGAATGGGCTCTAGATCCAAGGATAAGCCCAACTCCTCGACAATTTCCAGATACCTTGTAGAAATAAGCTCATAAATCTCACCAAAAGGAATACCCTTCTGGGCATGTTCTTGGCATAGATAAAGAAGGTCTGTTATCTTATGATCGTTAGAGTGCCTTTTGCCAGGTGCAGAAGGAATTATGTATCTACGCTCTTCATCCATCATAACTATAGAACGAACTTTTTTAAACTGCTCTGCATCTGCCAGGGAAGAGCCCCCAAATTTGGCAACCTTGATACCCATAACTACTAAACCTCCATAAATTAACTCGAATATGCTTATTATATTTATACACTGAAAAATTGTCAAGTTCTTGTCCAGCTATTCATTTAGACTTAGCCTCATCTTTTGCCTTTTTCTCATAGGCCAGGGCTGCATTTAACTCTCCTCCCAGCAGTATAATAACAGCACTGTAATATAGCCATATAAGAAGAACCACCACCCCACCAACGCTGCCATAAAACCTGGAATAATTGGATAAATTATCCACATAATAAGCAAATCCTAAAGATGTTCCTAGCCAGCCTATGGTAGCAAATACTGCTCCTGGCATTACCTCTCTCCATCTCAGCCGTCTACTGGGAGTAAACCTGTATAGTATTATAAATACTAGAAATATGACTGATGAAATAAAGATATATCGCCCTGTATCCCAAAGTTTTTGATAAAAGGGCTCTAACTCCATTCCATCTAAAATTTGTTTTTTTATCACTCCGCCAAATACCAAAAGAATAAAAGAGAAAATAATAACCACAGAAAGAAGTAAAGTAAAAATTATAGAAATTATCTTTACCAGCCAAAATGGTCTTCTCTCTTTCTCATCGTAGGCTTTATTGAGGCCTGTTATTATAGAGCCTATTCCATTTGATGCAAACCACAAGGCAAAAATTCCGCTTACAGGAGCCAAGCTACCCGCCCTTGTATCTACAATTTCCACAACTGTATTCCTAACTAGAATATAGGCTTCTTTAGGAAGAATACCCAGCAATCCCCCGAGCACCTGTTGACTAGATATTGGGCTATTTGCTACTAATGCCATAAGAAATATTAAAAAAGGAAAAAAGGACAGGATTAAATAATAGGCCATCTGCGCCCCCAAAGCCAAAATATCATCTTCTAACAGGCGATAGTACATAGCCTTTATAAATCTAATTAATCTGCCCATCTAGCTTAAAACCTCCCACCTATTTGTATATTGCCCCTTTTTTTATAGATAAATCTCTTTTTTGCTTTCCTTGTCTATTATTTATCTGGTATAATGAGAACAATTAATACAAAAAAATAAGATTAATAAGGTGATCTAGGTTATGCTTCGAGTATGGGGATTAATTAGGAAAAATAATAAAATTGTTAAAGATATGGTAGCTGAATACTTGGAAAATGATATAAAGGAGATAGATGCCCTACATAAGTGTATTGAAAAAATATGCTATGAATTTGATCTTCAGCGCCCTTTGTGGTTTCCTAAAAATCAAAGGGAGTATGAAGAATATAGAAGAATAGTGCTTACTCAAGATAATTTTATAGAACCCATAGATTTTGATAGTCTGGAATTGGAAATCTTGAGTGACGATGATTAATGAATTATATTTTTTGATAATATTAGCAAATTAAAAAGCGCTCGAAACCCACCGCTTTTATTAATTTTAATTTATTTTCTTACCAGCTGCACGGCCCTTTCTACAACATTTTCTACTGTAAAGCCAAACTTTTCAAATAGAAGCTTTCCTGGTGCAGAAGCGCCGAATCTATCTAATGTAATTGTGTCTCCATCAAGCCCAACATACTTATGCCATCCAAAGGAAGATGCTGCCTCTACAGCTAAACGAGCTCTAACTGCCTTAGGCAATACCTTTTCCTTATACTCCTCATCTTGCTCATCAAAAATTTCAAAGGAAGGCATGCTGACTACCCTAGCATCAATACCCTTTTCTTTTAGTATACCATGAGCTTTATAAATAAGCTCTACTTCTGAACCAGATGCCATAAGGATTATATCAGGAGTCTCTTTTTCGGAATCCAATAGGATATAGCCTCCCCTTAGTGCATCTTTACCTGTCTCCTCATATAGAGGTAAGTTTTGACGGCTAAGCACCAAGGCAGTAGGACTATTCTTCCTGGTAAGTGCTGCATACCATCCAGCAGCAGTCTCTTTGGAGTCTGCAGGACGGAATACGGTAAAGTTTGGAATACTTCTTGCAGCAGCCAGATGCTCAATTGGTTCATGAGTAGGTCCGTCCTCTCCTACTCCAATGCTGTCATGAGTTAATACATACACTACAGGCAATCCCATTAATGCTGACAGTCTCATAGCAGGTTTCATATAGTCGGAGAATACAAAGAAAGTAGCTACATAGGGTCTTAGTCCACCATGCAGGGCTATTCCATTAGCCATGGCTGCCATAGCATGCTCACGTACACCAAAGTGTAGATTTGAACCAGTACGATTTTCTGCTGAGAAGCTACCTCTGTCATTCATCAAGGTCTTGGTAGATGGAGCCAGGTCAGCAGAACCTCCAATTAAGTTGGGCAGAAGCTTGGCTAAACGATTAATAACTTTACCTGAGGATGAACGAGTAGCATCCGGACCGTCAAACTTCCAAAAATCTTCATCGTTTAACAGATCCACTGGTAGTTCATCGCTATGCCATATCTCCCATTCCTTGGCAAGCTCAGGATATTCTTTGGCATAAGCTTCCCATTTTTCTTGCCATGCTTTTTCAGCTTCAATACCTTTTTGTTTAATTGTCTCCATATGTTCTTTAACTTCTTCGGGTACAAAAAACTCCTCTTCGTAAGTCCAACCCAAAAACTCTTTAGCTTCCTTAAGGTTTTCCTCTCCTAAAGGTTCACCGTGGGCGGAAGCTTTACCCTGCTTTGCAGGTGCACCATAACCAATCTCAGTTTTTATGATAATCAATGAAGGTTTGCTTTTCTCAGCTTTTGCTTCCTCAATAGCCTTGCTAATAGCGTCGATATCATTACCGTCTTCTACCTTAATGACTTGCCAACGGTAAGCCTCAAAGCGCTTGCCTACGTCTTCCCTAAAGGCTATATTGGTATTACCTTCAATAGTAATATCATTGGAGTCATATAAAACTATTAGTTTATCCAGCTCCAGAGTTCCCGCTAAAGAGGCGGCTTCAGCAGTTATACCTTCCATCATACATCCGTCTCCAGCAAGCACGTAGGTATAGTGGTCTACGATATCATAACCTGGTCTGTTGAATTTAGCAGCTAGGTAAGCTTCTGCCAAAGCCATACCTACTCCGGTAGCAAAACCTTGTCCCAAGGGCCCTGTTGTGGTCTCTACGCCTACTGTATGACCATATTCTGGATGCCCTGGAGTTTTGCTTCCCCATTGTCTAAACTGTTTGAGTTCCTCTATTGGCAGATCATATCCAAATAGGTGAAGCAAGGAATAAAGTAGGGCAGAAGCATGACCGGCGGACAGAACAAAACGATCTCGATCTACCCAATTGGGATTGGCTGGATTGTGTTTCATTTGCCTGGCCCAGAGCGCATAAGCCATTGGAGCCGCTCCCATGGGCATGCCAGGATGACCTGATTTAGCCTTCTCAACCATTTCCGCTGAAAGAATACGGATAGTATTTACACTTTTGGTTTCTACTTGTTTCATACTATTCCTCCTATATCACTAATTTTTCTTTAGCCTTACTTATAGAGTTCAAAGCTTCAATTTTATTATATGTAAAACCAACAAATTAGAATTTATGCACCTATACTCCAAATTATAATAACATTTAATGGACAATATGTCCATTACTTTATGTTACAGATTATTCTTAAAACTATTATTTTAAATTTTTAAAAAATTTGCTCAGTTTCATGTTTAAAATTTTTAAAATGGGTTAATATAATAACGTAAGTTACCCAAACCCCCAAACCCCTTACATAAAGAGCCGCGAATATTTACGCGGTTCTTTTTTTATATTCATCCACTTAATTTCACCTAAATTTACAAATATTTTACAATGTCCACAAGTCTATCTACAATAATATCTGGCTTAACCTGAGATTTTTCAACATCCTCTAGTTTGGTCTCGCCCGACAAAACTAAAATACTCATAACCCCATGGTTTACTCCAATAGCAATGTCGGTATATAGCCTATCTCCCACAAAAACTACTTCATCTTTAGTGCAATTTAAATGATCTAAAATAAATTCCAAAGTCTCTGTATAAGGTTTTCCCAAGTATTTTGGCTTAACATCCGTAGATGCTGTAATAAATGCACAAATAGCTCCGCAGTCGGGAATAAAACCATCCTCAGTAGGGCAATTAAAATCAGGGTGAGTAGCTATAAAAATGGCCCCATTTCGTATAAAGCTGCAAGCTTTAGTGAGCTTTTCATATGTTACAGTAGTATCAAATCCTGCTACCACCAAATCTGGATTATCCTCAACTAAATTTATCCCATCCTTTATAAACTGTTCTTCTAATGCAGGGGTCCCTAGTAAATAAACTCTAGAATCTCCGTAGTATTTTTTTAGATAATGAGTTGCAACCATCCCGGAGGTGATTATCTTGTCATGATCTATAGGACATCCCATTCTTTCTAACTTGTTTATATATACCTCTGGACTTTGAGAGGAATTGTTAGTAAAGAAAAGAAAATCATGGCCCGCTTCTTTTAATCCATCTAGAAATTCTAATGAGCCTTCCAACAACTTATTGCCCAGATAAAAGGTTCCATCCATATCTAGAATAAAGTTCTTTTTGCCCTTAAACATCTCTTTTTCCTTCACCAAATGCCAATCTCCTTCCTTCTTAATTTACTTGCTGAACCATGGCATTTTTCATTTAATTAATAATATTTATTGGCTATATACTCCGCCACTTCTTCCAGCATTCCAAGATCATCTAATAATTGCATGACACCATAGCGATTACGTATTTCTTTTGATACCATTAAACTGTCTTCAAACATTTGCCTATCCATACCTAACTCCTTGGGCTTGTATATGGCACCTATCTCCATCAATAGCTCCCTTAATTGAGTAGCTGACGGAAGAGTTGAATAGCAGCTTTCCTTTATATCCTCCCATTTATTAGCTATTAGATCCATTCTGCGCTCCCGTTCCTCAATATCCAGAAGCAAGCCTTCCTCCTTTAGACTAAAAATTTGATCAGCCATATGGCCATAGCATCTTTTTATTCTGTTGCTCCATCTATCCTTGTCAAACACTTTATAGCTTTCCCTTTTTCGTATATCTTCTATGTCCTTGTTAAACAGATAGTCATAGGCTTCTAAAATGGCTAGAGTAGCCACACCTACCTTATTACCATGAACCCATTTTGTATTAACATTATCTTGCAAATATTTCATCTCTATATAATGAGCCACTTGATGTTCAGATCCTGATGCAGGCCTTGAATGTCCAGCAAGCCCTATGCATAGGCCAGAAAGTATTAAGCCTTCCATAATAGCCTGGACAGTCTCCTCATCCCTACTAGAAAGTTTAGGCGCTACTTCCATACACCTTCTAACAGCATCTTCTACTAGATTGGATATGTTCTCGCAGTAGGGCTCATTGGCCTCCAAGCCCAGTATCTTAGACATTCTCCAATCAGCCAGAGCAGTATACTTACCCAATACATCACCTAAACCTGCATGCAGCATATGCATAGGGGCATCTTTCATGATTTGAGTATCCCCTATAATAGCTATTGGATATACCCCTTTGAATGTAGTCTTTACTCCATTTCGAATTAAAGGTGAAACAACAGATGCATAACCGTCCATAGAAGGCGCTGTAGCAACAATAGCATAAGGAATTTTTGTCCTTGCGCTGACATACCTAGTAATGTCATTAAGAGTTCCAGAGCCTACGGTTATTATTAAAGATATATCATCTTCTAATTCCATCAATAATGCACCTAGAGATCTTGCATCAGCTACCACATTATTATCCTGGTAAACAAATTGCCTGATGGAAAAATCCTTAGAAAGCATATCTACAACTTGCTGTCCGGCTACTTTATAGGTGTTTTTATCAGCTACTAACAATATTTTTTTACCCTTATACTGAGACAAGATTTCAGGAAGGTCTTTCAGTATACCAGAACCAATACGAATATTATCTATATTCACTTTATGATGATAACCACATGAGCATTTAAAATCAAGCTTGGCCAGTTGATCCATGGACTGTTCCCTTAAGTTTATCATAAAATCTCCTCCCTTATGAAAATTATTTTATCATATAAAAAACCATGAGAATACAGAGAATCCTGTATTCCCATGGCTCTCCGCTCTCCTGCCATTACTTTTTTAGTATATCATAATAAGAATATTTATAAAAGAGATATTTTGCTTATAATTTGTCTTTATTTACACCTTTTTCACCCTGTTATAAGGTATTTTTCATCTAGCTTAATTAATGACTTTATGTTAAATTATACTTACGCCTTTATTGTATATTTCCTATACTTCATGCTTAAAGGAGACAGCTAAATGAGAAATACAAAGAAAATCTATAACAAAATAAATCCAAAGCAGCTAAACTTATCTGTCCTTGAATTTATGTTTTGGGCTACCTTTGCAGCCTATTATCCTTTTACCGTTATTTTCTTGCAAGATAAGGGATTAAGTAATACTGCTATAGGTACCATACTTTCAATAAACTCTTTTATCGTTATCTTTGCCCAGCCTTTCTGGGGTATGATAAGTGATCGTATCAGATCAGTAAAAAAGGTTTTTTTATTATGCCTAATAACTTCTACCATTGTTATCCAGTTTTTCCCTGTTATACCCTCTGCTATTGGTATGGGCATACTCCTAGCTGCCCTAGCCATATTTGAGGCACCCCTGGGTGCCTTAATGGACAGCTTGGTAATTCAGCAAATACGCAATGAGCCAGATTTATCCTATGGAAGTATTCGCCTATGGGGTTCCTTGGGCTATGCAGTTTTTGCCTATCTATTTGGCCTAGTGGTGGATAAAGCCCCTATGCATTATAATTTCATAATTTTCGCTGTAATGGCTACTATTACTATTCTGATTACAAGGAAAATAAAAGATAAAGGCTCTGCATCATCCATAAGTTTCAAGGAAATGAGAATTAGCCAACTACTGAAAAACTATTCCTATATCAGTTTTTTGCTTTTCTCTATAGTTATATATATACCCCACAGGGCTTCTTTTTCCTTCCTCCCCAATCTTTTAACACTGGTAGGAGCTAGCCCCGGAACCCAGGGTATAGTAGCTGCAATTATGGCTTTTAGTGAAATACCTTTATTTCTAGCAGGGCATAAGTTATTGAAGCGTTTTAAACCTATTCATCTAATTTTGGGGTCATCATTATTTTTTCTTCTTAGGCAAGTTGCCTATCTAACGGCTAAAACCCCTGAGCAGGTAATTTTGGCCCAATTGTTTCACGGTCCGTCCTTTGCCCTATTTTTAAATGGCGCTGTCTATTATATAGACTCTCTAGCGCCTGACAAGCTAAAATCCACAGCACAAACCCTGGCTACATCTCTTTACAATGGCGTAAGCGGTATTCTTGCCAATTATGGTGGAGGTTGGGTTATAGACAACTTAGGCATAAGAAAGCTATATTCTATAGGGATATATGCCATTATTATTGTTACTCTATTGTTTATGGCATCATTATTATTACAGAAGACTGTCCAAACTACAAATTCATAATCAATGTAGTTATCAAATCCTAAAATAGCCTATCCATAAAGTTTTGTACTTTTTTCCTTGGTTCATAGGTCTCTTGGATTGATACAGAGACCTTGCCATCATTACCTATACAAAAGACATTACCCTCCTTTGCATTAGGAGGTAATGTCTTTTTTGGTATACTCTATAGCTCATTTACCTTCAAACCTGTCAATTACACCTTTCTCTCCACATAAACTCCTCCAATGGATTCTTATACTATATCTATCTCCATCCTAAAAACTCTCAGTCATATAAGTTAAATTCTCTTTGAAAATTGTTTTTAACTCCTCTGCTATATTATGATTATAAACACTTACCTTGCATAATTCTATGGCTTCTTTAAGGCCAATATAGCCCAGCATAAATTGGGAAAAAGTATTAATATTACAGCTAATATCAGCTGCAGTTTCTTCAGCCTCATTAACCGCAACAGAACCTTGTTCAATAACAACTTCAAAAGCACCATTATTCCAAGGCGCCCACTTATCATCAACATTTATAGTGAATGAACCTTTATACCAATTTGGATACTTGTAAGATCTTAATGCCATTTTTGCATCCAATACTCTAATCATCATACCAGATTCTATTTTCTGTTCAATCCTTGGATTGTCTAACAGCAGCACAGTATTGTCATCTAAGGGAGCTTGCCAACTAACTTTTTTAACTTGGGCGCTGTGATAGTATATAAAGCGTAAAAGCTCTAATTTTGTTTCTAAAGAATCATACATCATTTCATGTACATGAAATATCCCTTCATTCATAGAAAAAAATATATATCCATTCAATTCACTGCCCTGCCTACTATAACCATATCCATAATTGCGATTTTTTCCAATCTTTTCAAGCCTTGATGCCCAATTGCTTTCATTGCGATCTATGGCCCCATTGTACTTTGCAGCACAAGCTCTATATACTTGGCTCACGCTATCCCTATCCTTAAGAGTAAGGGGGCTAAATTCTCCCTTACCTGTCCCTAATCCCTTAAGTTCCTCTATGGGGATAATATATTTCTTATTGCTAAAACCCAGTTCCCATCCATACTTTCTATAAAAAGAATAAGAAAAGGGAGCCAGAGCTGAAAAAGTATAACCCCTATTTTTCATAATTTCAAGGGATTTAACTAACATATTAGAAGCACAGCTATGATGCCTGTACTCTGGCAATGTTGAAACTACTCCTATTCCCCCCATAGACACAATATCTCCATAATAGTACATATCATAGGGATGAATATACAAAAGGGCAACCAGCCTATCCTTGTCAAAACAACCTAAGCAATTCTCGGGAATATAAGTTTCATTTATAAAAGACTCTCCTAGACCTGCCGGACTTTGAAAGCAGTAGTTTAGGATATGTTTTATTGACTCTTTATATATATCTGAAACAAAATTTATTTCCAAACAAGACACCCCCAATTATATACTAATCTAATGCTCAACCTTGCCATAGGTTCCTCCGCCTCCATGGGCTATGGATAAAGTTCCCTGTCTTGCTTTTATAATCATACGGGCTATATCCTCAGAAATTACTTGGCTAATCTCTTCTTTAGAAGCCCTGTGGAGGATATTCATTTCGTTGCCAAAAACCTTAATGAGCTTATCTATAGTCTTTGGCCCCACTCCCGGAATAAATTCAAGAGGTACTTGATAATGATAAGGAGGTCGGTTGTCCATAAAGGATTCTTTACGATCCCTAATCATTACCAATCTATCCATTACCCCCATAACAATCCTATGATTAGGATCAGTGGGGCACTTTGTAATGGGAGGGGGTAGATCCATAATTTTTTCACATTTTAAGCAAAATGTCCTATGATATTTGCCCAGCTTTGGATTTAGTCCATAGTTAGCTACTATTTTTCTACCATCCTGGTTTCTTAAGGCCTTAACCACCTCTATAAAGTTTAGTTCCTTTAGCAGCATAATATTGTATTCCCTGCCCATTTTACCTAAAGAGTGAGCATCTGAATTACTGATAAAGGTCTTGGAATCTAGCTCTGATATCTGAGTTGCCATGCTAGTATCTGCACTCAAGCCCAGTTCAATTGAAGGTATCTTTTCAAGAGATGCCGGATTAAAGATTTTAGCCAATCGATCAGTACAATTTCCGTAAAATCCCTTATAAGGAGTAAACACATGGGCCGGTATAAAGATACCCTCAAGGGAATCCACTATATCAAATAGCTCTTGCCCTGATAAGCTACTGATAGTGGAATTATACTCTAGATTGACCATATGCCTATCCATAATACGGGAGAACTCTTTAATATAGGAAAATTTAGGGAAAAACACTAAAGAATGTGCACTACAGCCCTCTTTTTCTCTAGTTTCAATCTCTGATCCTAATAATATTATTAAATCATCTTTATAAACCAGCCCTCCTTCTGCTAGCTCCTCCAACTCACCAGCATGAAGCAGTTCCTCAATATCCCTTATTATCCAAGGCGATACACAGTCCACTACTCCTATTACCTGAATGCCCTTTCTATGATATGCTTCATAGGCAATATTTCTAAAGGTTAACTTGGGAGAAGTACCGCGCTTTGTAATCTTTCCTGATGACGATCTGCCTATGTGTACATGAAGATCTACAAAATACTCCTGCATCTATCTTCTCCTCTTAATATCTATTTTTGTCCGTAAATATTTTTATTAGTTATTAGTATCTATCACATAAATAAACATTTATACCCTTGAACTCTTCAGTTAAGAAAGATAAGGCTATTTGCCATGATAAACTCAAGCTATTTAAACTAATCTGTTTACCTGACCAGCCATGAAGGGTATGCTCAATAATATGAATAAAGATATTAAACTAGCACAATGGATAAATTACTAACTTTCTAAATTGACTATCTCTACATCCATACTCCCATCTCTTATCCTTATTTTCCCAAGACATATGGGCAGCTGAAATCTCTTTGGTCCCGCGCTCCCTGGGTTAAAGTATAATATTCCATCCCGCCATTCCTCCTTGGGAACATGAGAATGCCCATATATAACAGCATTAAAACCTGCCGCTTTTGGTTCTAAATCCAACATACCAATATCATGTATAACGAAAAAACACAGATCTCCTACTTCTACTACTTGAGTCATAGGTAGGGCTTGTGCCCACCTTCCCCTATCAGTATTGCCTCTAACAGCGTAAACTGGAGCAATCTGCCCCAGGGCCTTTATAACCTTAGGATCTCCTACATCTCCCCCATGAATAATCAGTTGACTTCCTTCTAATGCCTCTAGTGCCTTTTCTGTAACTACTCCATGGGTATCAGATATCACACCTATAAGCATTTGCTCATCTCCTCTTACCAATATTTATATATGTGTAGCCCATTATAATTCAATTGGTATTCTATATCAAACAAAATCATATATATAATACTCCCAGTTTCCCAAGCCCTATGCCGGGTTTACATGGACTACCACATCGCCTATATTCTTTTTCTTTTTAATCTTCTCCTTGATTTGAGCAGCTATGGAATGCCCCTGCTCCACTGTCATAGTTCCGGAAACTGATACTTTTACTATAACTATAAAACTTACCCCTATGGGTTTAGCATTTATAGAATCCACATGGTCCACACCTTCAATGGACTCTATCTCCTCTTTTAACCTGGCTAGGTATTCTTGATCTATATTGGTATCCATTAGCACATCATAGGCGCTAATAAATATCCTTATCCCTGTATACCCTATCCACAAGGATATTCCTATACCCACAAGTCCGTCTACCCAGTATATATTTCCTGCACCTAGCATTATACCTAAGAGAGTAGACAAGGTTATTAATATATCATTTCTGTGGTCCTCTGCATTTGCCATTATAAGCAGGTTATCCCATTTTCTGCCTACACTACGTGTATATAGCCATAAGGCAGCCTTAAGCACTATAGTTATAGAGGCTACTATAACTAGCAACCAGGAAAAAATAAAGCTTTGCTTGTTTATAATAGATGCCACTGCACTTTTTAACACCTGAAATGTCACTAGTAACAAAGAAAAACTTATAATCATAGAAAATATATATTCCGCTTTACCATGCCCGTAGGGATGGTGCTTATCCTCAGGCATACTAGCTATCTTATTTCCTAAATAGGTCATAACAGAGGCAAATACATCCCCGGCACTATTAAAGCCATCGGCAATCATGCCCTGGCTTTTGCTTATAAAACCTATTACTAATTTTAATATAAGTAGTATTATATTTAGGCCAATTCCTAATATGGCAACCCTCTTGGTTGCAGCAAAACGATCCATTATACAATACCCCCATATAATAAATATCGGGCTTTTATTCTAGCCCGCTTTTTATATACCCATTAAAGGTGTCCTACTAACGCAATGTTAGCAGGACACCTTATCCATCTCTTTGATGCAGCTTTCCACTTGCCTAATATATTCGGATAATGCAGTTAGTTTTGCAGCAGGAGGCAGGTCTAAAAACCTCTTATTTATATCTATTAACTTATTGATTATTGATAGAAGCTGTCCTTGATTTTTCTCTTTGCTCTGACGCTTGTATTGAACAGCCATATTGCTAAGTTCCTGTAGTCCAGCAAAAAAATTGTCTAATTGGGGACTGTTTATCTCGTTTATATTAGCTACCAGCCGTCCTATATTATCGAATAATTCACCTTCAGAATTTATTTTTTTCCCGTAGACTACTTGCTTAGTGAAAGGATTGAAATAGACCATTCCTTTATTGGACATCTCTTCCATAAGCTCTTTTACATATTCCGGATTTCCAGCTAAGACATTTCTATATTTATTTTGATATCTAAGCATAAGTTTCTTATCGTTGTTGGCCAATTCATTGGCACAGCCCCGAACAGACTTGCCCTTTGCTTGGCCTATAAGCATGGCCATCATTAGATCCTTAACCTCTTGCTCTGTGAAAGAATTTCCAGCTACATCTCTTTTTCGTGAGTGAGTTTTTTTACCTTGATGAGAGTTTTTTTGTTTATTGTCCTTCTCGTGTATATAC
>CALKWV010000137.1 GCA_938003915.1 uncultured Bacillota bacterium
CGTCTTCATGTTGAATCGATGCCACGATTTCTTCAGCGACGTCTTCGTCGACTTTCCGCTTTTACATAATGGCTACCATCCTTCAAGTTAGTTAAGAAGCTTTCGCCTGTGCTGTATATATAACTTACATCATCTTTTTTGTCCAAATTTGGTGAAACGAGAATATATATAATAGCAGTTCCAACACCTACTGCTAGTATCAATAAAATTATTATAGTGATAATAGCTATCCTTTTCATAGTTCACTGCTACCCCTTACTTAATGTAATTATTGTTCTGGTTCAACTGTTTCAGCAGGTTCCATTACTCTAACAATAAATATTTCCACTCTTCGATTTCTTGCCAAGCCTTCAGCTGTCTTTCTATCATCTATGGGATGATGTTCTCCATAAGCTGCAGCTGATAGCTTTGACGGTTCCATTCCTTGTTTTTCACTAAAATACCTTACTACGTTAACTGCTCGTTTTGCAGACAGTTCCCAGTTAGTAGGGTATAATCTTGTATTAATAGGACGAATATCTGCATGGCCATCTACTCTTACCATATCTATTTGATCATCAAACTCTTTTAGCACTTGGCTAATACCCTTTAAAATTTCTTTGGCCTCGTCCTTTATTACTGCCTCACCTGTATCAAAGAGGACTGAGTCCTTAAATCTAAGCAGAATCTCGGTATGGGCTTCAGAGATTTTTACCTCCCCCGGTATGCCTTTTTCATCTAAAAACTTTCCTATTGATATATATAACTTAACGAATTCATCACTATCTTCAAGTTCAATACTTTCATCTTGTCCTATTTCTTTATAATCTTCATTATTCCTTGGTATTAACTCAAAAATATCATCTATGTTCATCTCATCGCCAACATCGGAAGAATTGTTTATGTTGCTTCCGCCTTCCAATATTCCACTTCCTCCACCAGTTAAAGCATAAACCAGGCTTTGCCATTTTTGAGCATCTATGGTCGAAAAGGAGAATAGCAGAACGAAAAATGCCAATAAAAGCGTTACCATATCACCGTAGGTAGTTAACCACTCATTTCCTCCCTGCTTCTGCTTAGGGGATTTTCTCCTTGCCATTGCTGTTCATTCCCTTCCATTGAATCTTCCTCTTCCATAATCCTATCTTTAGGAGGTAAGAATGCCTTAAGCTTCTCTTCAATAATTCGAGGATTTTCGCCTGCTTGAATTGACAGCATTCCTTCCAACATTATCTCTTTTAATAACATCTCCCTGCCGCTCTTATACTTTAACTTGGTGGCCATTGGACTAAAGAACAGGTTGGCTAAAAGGGAACCATAAAAGGTTGTAACCAAGGCTACCGACATACTTGGTCCTATTGAAGAAGGGTCATCTAACTTTCTTAGCATGTTAATAAGACCAATTAAAGTACCAATCATTCCAAAGCCTGGAGCTAAGGAAGCCATGGTTTCAAAAACTCCTTGTGCTTCTTCGTGCCTTTCTTCGATAAAATTTAATTCTGTTTCTAATATGTTTCTCACCAGTTCAGGATCTGTGCCATCTACTATAAGTAGAATTCCCTTTTGCAAGAAAGGATCACCAATCCTGTAGGCTGCCTCTTCTAAAGCAAGTAACCCTTCCTTTCTAGCAATATTTGCTAGTTCTATGATAGTAGATATTATATTTTGTGGTTTTTCTTCAACGCTAAAAAAAAGATTTTTTGCTACTTTTGTCATACTCGCTAAACGCTCAAAAGGATAAGCCACCAAAGTAGCAGCAAAAGTACCGCCAATAGTTATCATAATAGATGGCAAATCATAATAACTACCCAAATTACCATCAAGCAAAATTGAAATTATCATAAATGCGCATCCAGCAATAATACCTGCTAGAGTTGACATATCCATTAGCTACACCTCACTTGTAAGACCCCTGGAATATTTTTCTTTTAAACTCCACTACTCTATTGATTACTTCATCCACATCTTCCTTTACTATTACCTTCTTGCCCGTAGTAGTGGTGATAACTGTATCGGGTGTACTTTCAATAAATTCTATTATATCAGTATTAATTACAAACTCTTTATCATTTAATCTGGTGACTTTGATCATCAATCCACACCATCCTTGATTCTTTAGCTAGCCAGGGCTAGCCACCCTGGCTAGTTATAGCTTATCTTTTTAGATTAACTAGCTCCTGTAGCATCTCATCCGATGTGGTTATAATTCTAGAATTAGCCTGAAAACCTCTTTGAGTTATAATCATATCGGTAAACTCGTTAGCCATGTCTACATTGGACATTTCCAATGCTCCAGGATTTATAGTTCCTCTGCCATCCAATCCTGCCTGACCTGTTATTGGCTCACCAGAGTTAGCTGATATCTGGAATAAGTTATCCCCAAGCTTTAACAAACCGGCAGGATTACTAAATCTAGCTATAGCTATCACTGCATCTGTTCTAGCTTGGCCATTGGAGTAAATTCCAACTACTCTTCCCATGGAATCGATGTTAATATTGGTCAATACACCATACAAATAGCCATCAGTATATGATATTTTAACTGAAGACTCACTATCGTTTTGTGTGAATTTTTGTGGATCAAAACTTATTCTTAGGTTCTCCGTTGTTACTGCACCATTGTTAAAAACTATACTGGGAATAGTAATACCTTCAAGTGGCCATACTAATCTACCGTTTCCATCAAACTCAATAGGCTGGGCGCCTGGGAAATTAGTAGGATCAGAAGAATCATATAAGGGAGAATTAATTATTTTGCTATCGGCAGCAGCTGGCTCAATCAATAAATTCCATTGATTAGGTGCGATTTTTGTAAATATTAGCTTGATATTATGCTCTTCACCTAAAGAATCAATTATGCTAGTGGTATATTCCACAGTTTCATTTATGTCTAGTCCGCTGTCCAGGTTACCTTCAAATCCTATTTCTGATGTTGCACGAGGTGGCATTGATAAATTGGCCAGGTTTATTTCATTAGTAGTCCCTGTTGTGATAATTTCACCGTCTACATTTCTATTAGTCCATCCCTGCACCTTTAAACCACTAGCAGACACTAGGTAGCCCTGTGGATCTATATCAAAATTACCAGCACGGGTATAAAAATTGCTTACACCATCAGAGACTACAAAGAAACCGTCTCCCTCTATAGCTAAATCTGTAGCCTTGTCAGTTCGCTGAGCACCACTTTGAGTATGAAGAACATTAATAGCTGCAACAGATACTCCTAAGCCTACCTGTTGGGCATTTACTCCTCCCCTACCTGTAGCAGATGTTGGAGCTGAGGCAGCTTTTAGAGTTTGATTGTAAATTTCTTGAAAGGTAACTCTACTAGCTTTAAAACCTACAGTATTGATATTGGCTATGTTATTACCAATAACATCCATTCTTGTTTGATGGCTTCGTAGTCCTGAAACACCTGAAAACATAGAACGTAGCATAATATACCTCCTATTTTCTATATTTTATCATTTAATCCTGTTGATTTTCTTCTATCTTTTGTGCCTCTTCATCGGAAAAAACAGATATTAAATCTTCTAAAGATAGCGTATAATTACCTACTTGTAAGAACAATCTTCCGTTAGAGAAGGTAACACTGTCAACCCTTCCCATAACTGGAATAATATGAGATGAATTATCAATATCTATTTCACCATATACCATTTTTCCTACTAGATTCATAGCCTTTAATGATTGAAAATCCTTACTCATATTTTGCATCTGCTCCAGAGCGCTAAACTGGGCCATTTGTGCAATGAAGTCCTTATCTTCCATTGGGCTAAGAGGATCTTGGTTTTGTAGTTGCACTATTAGAATTTTTAAAAACTCATCTTTACCTAGCTGATTATTAACTTCTCTAGTAGGTTGGGTAGATGTATTCATATAGCTGTTGTGCTGAACCTTCATTTTATTACCTCCTTTAGGCCAGGTAATCAATTTGATTCAAACTTCCTAGTAAAGTGGATTTGCCTTCATCTGTTTCCATAGTAAAGAAGGCTGTAAACTTGCTTGGCTTCCTAGAGCTAGGTTGTGCTGCAGGAAGGTAGTTAAAATTATTTGGATTAGATTGGCTACCCACATCTACATCTAGAGAAGCAAATACAAGTCCCTGGTCCCTCAAAGAATTTCTTAGAATATCTAAATTTTCTTGCAAAAATTCTTTAATTTCTTGGCTAAAAGTATAAATCTTCCCTGTTAGAATTCCATCATCTAATCCTACTTTTAAAATTAGTTTGCCTAAATGTTCAGGCTTGACCTGAATTTCTATTTCAGTACTTCCTTTATTAATAGTCATTGCGGCCTTATCTGCTAGCTGGTCTATAAATTTTACCTTTTCGGTCAGCTCATGGCTAAACAGTACTTCAGTAAAATCAAGGATGGAATCCTGCCGGGTAGTAGACTCTATAACATTTAAGTTGTCTAGTCTTAATTGCATATTGCCTTTCTGGATGTCATCAGAGTCTTTTTGGTTAATTTCTTCTTGTTCAGTTTTTAACTTTTGAGTATATATTTTAGCTTCATTATCCATTAAATGGTCTATGTGTTTCTGATTCTCATTGCTGCTTACATATTTCATATTTAGTTCTTGTGTAGTATGTAGATTGATGGAAATATCGTCCTTATCCCATTGCTTGGATTGTAGGTTTAATTGCTCCTCTGCTTTAGCTAAATTTTCTAGCTCTATTTTACTTTCATTTATGATTAATTGACCTGTGTTAGATTTTTCTATAAGCTCTAAATGAGTTTTTTGATCCATAGTTTTTTCTATACTTATTTGTTCATTATAATTTTCGATGTATTGTGAATCTGTTTGATTTTCAACATGATCTATAATTGGTGTGTCTATGGAAAATTCCTGTGATGTATCACTTATTATATTGTTTTGCGTTGAATCCAACAATAGGGGGTTTTTTTCATCAATTTTTATAGAATTCAAGGCATCATTAGCCCCTATATCTGCGGCTTGAATATGTAGATTATTAATTAAAGCACTTCCTTCCATAATATCAATATTGCTAATATCAATATTGCTTAATTCCATACCAACAGGAAAATGAATTGATACTTGTAAATTATCTAAATTACCTTCATTTTTAGACCTTTTATAGGTTTTTTCATCTTCATCTTTGGAACTATTCTCTTTTATTGGTTGTTTAGCGTTTTGCTCTGTTGATTTGGATATTTTAGAATCTTTAATCTTTTCTAAAGTGCTTTTAAATTTTTCTGCAAATATAGGTTCATCTCCGTCAACTTTTCTGATGTCATGTTCTTTTGTATTTTCTTTAAAAGGTTTTATAGAATCTAGGAATATTTGAGCTGCTTTAATCATTTTTATACACCCCCTTCCGTGCTCCCTACTTCCAATAGCCGATCTACTATTCTAGCTGCGTCTTCAGGATTCATTAGCCCCAATATTTCTGCGGATTTCTCTTTTTTTAAGTTCTTAAATATTAGAATAACCTTTTCTGTATCTTCCATTTGAGACAATATAGCTGCTGCTTCATCGCCGTTCATATTTTCATATATCTTTACAATTTCCATTAAATCTTGAAACTGCTCTGATAAAGACTCGTTTAATCGTTCAATTTCTTGCTCCTTTTCTTCAAGGAGCATTTCCCTTTCATCTAATTCCTTAGCGCGATTATCCAGCTCAGCTCTGTAGTTTTCTAAATCGGTTCGTAATGCTGACAGTTTGGTTTTTTCTGCCTCTATAAACTCTTTTTCTTTTTTTAACTCTATTTCAACAGCAGTCATGCCTGCCATTGTTTCCTTATCCAAAGCTTTTCCTATAATAGAATAAGTAAATTTCTTAATTCCACCTATATCGAATATAATAGCTAATACTGCAAATATTAATAGGAAAATTATAATTATAAATATAATTGAACGTATTCTTCTTTTATCCATACATCAACCCACCTTGAAAGGATGTATTATAATTTATCCTTTCCTCCAGTTCTTTTAGCTCTCGCTTTTCCATCTCCTTGAGAAATTCTTTAAACTTCTCATTTTTTAGATCTTCTAGTTTATCGATTTCTTTCATTAGTTTAATCATCTTCTTTTGTAACTCTTTATATCTTTGACTTAATTTTTCATTTTCCATTTGTTGATATTTTATTTTCTGGGCTAAATGATCTAAATACATCTTTTGTACCCTTAACTCTTTTACTTTTATTCCATCATTTACAAGAGCCTCTAGATTAGAGCATAATTTCTTTTCTTCCTGCCTGAGCATGTCCAACTTTCTTTTTCCAGCATCCATCTTGCTTTTTGCATCTATCAAATCAGCTTCCAACTGGTTTTTGCGTATTATTTTAATTTTAAGAGGAGTTTCCAAGCTAAACTTAAATCCTTTTATACTCATCATACAATCCTCGACATCCATTTAATTGTTGTATCCATATCATATTTTTCTCCAACTGGTTGCTGTAAAAATTCTCGAATGGCTGGCATTTTTTCTATGGCCTCATCTATATCAGCATTGCTGCCTGGGCTGTATGCGCCTATATTTATCAGATCCTGAGACTCTCTATAAGTAGCCATTAATGTTTTAATTCGCCCAGCCTTTTGAAGATGTTCTTTGTCAATCAAGTCTGGCATAACCCTACTTACACTTGCTAACACGTCAATGGCAGGATAATGATTACTATTTGCAAGATCCCTAGACAAAACTATATGTCCGTCTAGTATTCCTCTAACAGTATCACTTATAGGTTCGTTAAAATCATCCCCATCTACCAATACAGTATATAATCCTGTAATACTGCCTCTTGATGAATTTCCAGCCCGTTCTAATAGCTTGGGCAATTGAGCCAAAACTGACGGGGTATATCCTCTAGCAACAGGAGGTTCACCAATGGCCAAGCCAATTTCCCTTTGTGCCATAGCAAACCTGGTGAGAGAATCCATCATCAATAGGGTATTAAGACCTTTTTCTCTAAAATATTCTGCAATAGCTGTTGCTACAAAAGGTGCTTTAGCTCTTATCAAGGCTGGCTGATCAGATGTAGCTACTACTAATACTGAACGCTTCAATCCTTCTTCTTGTAGATCTTTCTGCAAAAAATCTCTAACCTCTCGTCCTCGCTCACCAATTAAAGCAATAACATTGACATCGGCTTCAGTGTTTCTAGCGACCATACCTAATAAAGTGCTCTTACCAACACCACTTCCGGCAAATATTCCAAGTCTTTGACCTTTACCACAGGTTAACAACCCATCAATGGCTTTTATTCCCAAAGTTAAAGGTTCAGTAATTCGCTTTCTTTCTAATGGGTTAGGAGGAGAATTATCAATAGGTACCCATTTGGGATTCAAAATAGGTCCTTTTCCATCCATAGGATTACCGAGCCCATCCAATACTCTTCCAATCAATTCATCCCCTACTGGAACTCTTAATGATCTATGGGTTGATTCTACCAAACTACCAGGACCTATTCCTTGTATATCACCTAAAGGCATCAACAATACCCTATCTTCCTTAAAGCCAACTACTTCGGCCTTTATCGCTTGGCTTCTTTTATAATTGTAGAGTAAGCATACCTCTCCCAGTTGGACTAATGGACCACGGGATTCTATCGTAAGGCCTATTACCTGAGTCACTTCGCCTGTATAGGAAATACTGTCTATGTTGTTTAAGGCATTGCGATACCTGTCAAAAGTAATAGGTTTCAACTTAAGTTCCTCCAATACTATCTCAACTATTATCACTGCGTACTATTTGCTAATTCCACAAGGGCTGATTCTATTTTGTCCATTTGACTTTTTACACTAGCGTCAATTATGCCATTACCAGTGTCTATAATGCAGCTTCCCCTATCTAAATAGGAATCCTCTATTATTTGGATATCATCTACTCCCTTAAGTCTGGATAGTAATTCATTTTTGTTTTTTAACATATAAGGGAAATCCTCACTATTTACTTTAAGTTGGATTTTTCTCTGCCCTTGAACTAACTTAAGAGCTTTATATGCAAGCTCCATATATACCTTATCATCTTTTCCTAAAGCATCTCCTATAATTTGTTTGGCAATAT
The DNA here is from genome assembly GCA_938003915.1 of uncultured Bacillota bacterium. Lineage (GTDB taxonomy): Bacteria > Bacillota > Clostridia > Caldicoprobacterales > UBA3941 > JAAYGY01. Next base: position 8,012 of record CALKWV010000137.1, read on the forward strand.
CAATAGCCAACATCAACATATTTTTTTCACTGATCTCATAAAGTTTTTCCCTATCCTGTAAGTATTTTTGCTTTATTTGATTCGCTTCTTCTATCAAAGCATCATATTGGGCCTTAGCTTGTTCTTTGCCCTCTGCTAACCCTTGCCTATAACCTTCATCGTAACCAATGGAATAACCTTGACGATGTCCTTCTTCTTTTGCTGTTTCTGACAGTTTTGCAGCCTCTACCTGAGCTTCAATTTTTATTTGTTCAGCCGTTTCTTTAGCTTCAGCAATAATATCTTGGGCCTGTTGTTTTGCCTTATTCAGCAATTCAACATAGCTGGTATCCATGATTTGCTTATGGTTACTAACTTCATTATTACTTTGAAGCCTTTGTAAGTTGGGGACATTAAAAACTATTTTTCTTTGAGCACCCATTTTCACCCTATTATTTTTAACTACACTAGACAACAATTTCGTCCCCTCCTCCCCGCGCAACAACAATCTCTCCAGCATCTTCCAATCTTCTAATAACATTGACTATTCTCTGTTGGGCTTCTTCTACATCTCTAAGCCTTACAGGTCCCATAAATTCCATGTCCTCTTTTATCATTTCTTGAAGTCGTTTGGACATGTTGGAGAATATAACATTTGCTACCTCTTCGCTAGTACTCTTAAGGGCCAGAGCTAAATCGTTATTATCAACTTCACGTAAGAATCGCTGAACTGAACGGTTGTCCAACTTAACAATATCTTCAAATACAAACATTCTTTTCTTAATTTCCTCAGCTAGCTCATCATCTCTCATTTCTAAAGATTCCATAATATGTTTTTCTGTGCCTCTGTCTACAGATAACAAGATATCTACAATAGTCTCTATTCCGCCTGCTGAAGTAAAATCTGAAGTTACCATGGAAGCAAGTTTATTCTCTAATATCCTCTCCACTTCTTTTATTATTTCAGGCGATGTGCTATCCATTGTAGCAATTCTTGCCGCTACATCAGCTTGTTTTTCTTGTGGAAGAGAAGATAATATTGTTGCCGCTTGTTCAGGCCTTAAGTAGGCTAAAATTAGAGCAATTGTTTGTGGATGTTCATTCTGAATAAAGTTAAATAGTTGAGCAGGATCTGCTTTTCTGGCAAAGTCGAAAGGCCTTACTTGTAAAGAGGAGGTTAGCTTATTAATTAGTTCAATAGCCTTTTGCTCTCCTAAAGCCTTCTTTAGAATTTCTTTGGCGTATTCTATACCGCCTTCAGCAATATAATTTTGGGCTAGGCACATTTCATAAAATTCTTCAATAACCTTGTCTTTTACTTCGCTGTCTATCTTCCTTAAATTAGCGATTTCTAAAGTTAGTTGTTCAATTTCCTCTTCCCTCAAATGTTTATAAACTTCCGAAGCTGTTTCAGTGCCTAGAGCTATTAATAAAATGGCTGCCTTTTCCTTGCCAGTTAACCTTCCTGTTCTTGTAGCCATATTTTATCTCCTGCCTTTTTAATATACTAGTCGTCACTTAACCAGTTTCTTAATAATTGGGCAATTTCTTCAGGATGTTTCTGAGCAAATTCTTCTATTTGCCTTTTCATTTTATCTTGTTGGGTTTCTTCTATGTCCATAAGATCGATTTCCTTGTCTTCGGCAATTTCCGGTTCTTCTATAGATTCTTCTATTAGCTCTGCCTCTTGCTCTTCCTGCATCCTTGCTAATTTTCTTCTGTTAGCAATGACAATAATGATTATGGTAAGTACTAATCCGCCAATTATTATCATTAAAACAGTAGTATTTATCCATGGTCTATCTCTTCGTAGTTCATTAATTGCATCTATCAAGTCTTGTTGGGCGTCAGTATTAAATTCCCAACTCTGCACTGCCACTCTTTCTAGTTCAGTGCCCATCGCAGTAGCAACTAATTCTCTAACCCCTTCTATAGTTTGCTGATCTAAAGCACCACTATCGATGACTACAGCTATAGAAAGTTCTTCGATGCTTCCCTGTTCTTCTTCAATTTTCTCCTTTATCTCATTAACTTCATAGTTAATCTTTCTATGATCCTTTTGAGAGGAGGAATCTTCATTTTGGAGGCTCTCTGGATATTGTGTAGTATTATCGGTTTCTCCAGCTATACCTCCCGCTGTTAAATTGTTTACTCTTTCTCTTAAAATTTCCTGACTAATTATAATGCCCGAGTCATCTTGTACTGGCTCAAAGGTTACAGATTCTGTTACTCTTTTATCAAAATTTAAGCGAACACTTACTGCTGTTTTTACCTTTCCATAACCGAACACTGGTTCTAATAAATCTTTTACTTCTTTTTTTATTTTTTCCTCCAATTGTTGCTGCATCTGAAACTGGTTGGATACCAGTTGAGATTCTGTAGCTTGCTCTGCATTTAAAATATTCATCTTGTGATCTATTATGGAAATATTTTCTTCCTTCAGTCCAGGTACGCTGGTTGCTATTAACCGTTCAATACTCTTTGCCTGCTCATTAGTTATCTCATAGCCTGGCTTTGGTAGAACAATTACTGAAGCAGATACAGGAGTTTCCTTTTCCCTCAGTACAAAGGAATCAGATTTGGGCATTGCTATAGTAACTACTGCATCTTCAACACCTTCAAGAACACGTATTGATTGTCCCAAACGCTCTTGAAGCTGTATGATCCATCTCTTCTGCATCTCATCGTCTGTCTGTCCAAAACTACTTCCCTCAAGATATATATCGTAATTAAATCCTGATTTGGGGTATCCTTCCATGGTCATCTGCATCCGTAGTTCTGCTTCTTTTTCTTTAGGAACTAGAATAGTTGTACGACCTTCCATCTTAGGCTCAGCATTAGCTTCTTTAAGCTTTGTATAAATCTCTGCAGCTTCCTGTTCTGCCAATCCTGAGTAAAGAACCACATATTCTTTCCTAGTTAACATCACTATTATCAAAATTGTTGCCAGAACTATTAATCCAACCATGAGCAATAAATTTCTTTTTTTGGCTTTATCTAAACTATCCCAGTAATTATTCAATTGTTGTTTAATTGACTCTAATGCGTTTGTCATCCCGACCCCGCTTCCCTATCCTCAAATAATATTCATGCTATAATTTTTGTTATATCTGCATCCTCATTATTTCCTGATAAGCATCTAGTATTTTGTTGCGAATCTGTAGTGTAAACTGTAATGCAATATCTGCTTTTTCCATGTCAATCATTATATTTTCTAAACTATCCACTTGTCCTGCAGCTAATAGCTTATTATTTATCTGATCTCTTTCTCTTAATTCCCGGGTATGTGATACGACACTCTTTAAAATATCCTTAAAACCATATGTTTCATTCATTGATTGAGTTTTGCTCAAATTAGATAAATTTGCAGTGCTTTGTATTAAATTATCAACCCTCATTGGTATTTCTCCCCTATCTTCTTCCTATTTCTAGACCTTTAATAGCCATACTCTTTGCAGCATTAAAAGCTGTTACATTGGCTTCATAGGATCTGGTAGCAGAAATCATATCAACCATTTCTTTTAAAGTATCTACATTAGGCATCAAAACATAACCTTCTTCATCAGCATCCGGATGTCCCGGATCGTGTACCCTTTTAAAAGGAGTAGGATCTTCAACTATTGCGGTAGCTTTTACGCCTTTACCATGAAAAGCATTTCTCCTACGAGCCAAATGTTGAGAAAAAGGCGTGCTCTCTATATCTTCTTGAACAGCTACAAGTCTTCGTCGATATGGCCCTCCAGCAGCAGTTCTAGTAGTATTCATATTAGCTACATTTTGAGCAATAACATCCATCCGTAAGCGCTGAACTGTCATGCCCGAAGCACTTATTTGCATAGATTTAAACACAGATTAGCGCCTCCCCTCATTTATTATGGTTTTAAGTCTTTGAATTTCACCATTTAGCTTCTGAATCAGAGCATGGTGCATAATTGTGTTAGTAGCTAAGGCAGTCATCTCAGCATCAATATCTACATTGTTTTCATCTACTCGAAGTTTTGTAGACTCTATTTCGACTACCTCAGGATTAATATCACTTACTGATACCCTTCCAATGGATATATGTTTATCTCTTGTTTTTTTGCCATGGAATCCAGAACCTGAAAGGGCCTTAGCTAATTCTTCTTCAAAGACTACCCTTTTTTTCTTATATCCAGGAGTGTCTACGTTAGCAATATTATGAGAAATGGTTTCATTTCTTTTCCAAGTAGCGTTTAAAGCTTTTTCTAAAATTTGTGTCCCCCCAAAAATCCTATCAATCATTTTAACACCCCTTGAAGTCAGTGAATATGTAGTTAATCTAGTAATAGTTATTAACCTAAAAAATTCGATATAAACAGTAAAATATCCCTTAATATTTCCTTTAAATTTGTTTTATTTTGTCGCATATGCTTTTATTATACATTATCTAGGTAGAACTTTCCATAGTACTTTTTTCATAAAAAAAGAACTCCCTATAGGAGTTCTCTCATTCATCTTGTGCTATTATTTCGCTAAATGCATCAAATACCTCATCCAATTCTTTTTCATCTTCGATGCTTACATATATATCATCGCCGTTTTCATCTTGTTCGACCCTGAGTATGACCACTTCATCTCCTGTCAACTCATCACTATCATCATAAGGCTCTAAGGGTGATAATATAACATACTCGTTTTCTCCATAGTCTAAAGTCATTAAATATTCGAATGATAGGGTTTTTCCATCCTCATCAATCAATTCTATTATGTTGCTTTGTTCATCCATAATTTTACTCTCCTTCTTTTTGATTATTTATAAAATCTAAGTAGCTCTGTAATATGAAAACCGCTGCCATTTTATCAACTTTCTTTTTTCTTTTGGCTCGGCTAACATCAGCATCTATCATTAGACGGTTGGCCATTACAGAGGTCAGCCGTTCGTCCCAAAAAATTATCTCACCTTTATATACTTCAGATTTTAAAAGCTCTGCAAATTCCTTTACTTTTTGCCCTTGAGGTCCTATGCTGCCATTCATGTTCTTAGGCAGGCCTATAACTATTTTTTCAGGATTATAGCGCTTTATGAGCTTGGCAATTTGTTCCATATCCTGTTTGTTATTTTTTCTTTCCAGGGTTTCTATACCCTGTGCTGTCCAACCCATTGGATCGCTAATTGCCATGCCAACTCGTCTATCTCCCACATCCATAGCTAAAATTCTCAAAATTTTGGTCCTCCTACTTAATATATATGTCTTATATATCGCTGTTTTATACCCTGTTTTTATATTACTTTAATAGCCAATTCCTTACACACCGAACCACAATATCCACATAATATACATTTTTTTGTATCAACTTGACATTTGCCATCATGGCCTATGTTTAAAGCCCCTTGCTGACATCTTTTTACGCATCTTCCACACCCTGTACACCAATCCTGTATAAAAAGTTTTCGATTGTATTTCATTAAAGATTCTAGGGCATGCTTAACAGGTGTTTTTCCATTAAAAATATCAACGTTTACCTCTACTTCTTCTATTCTTTGCATACCTACTGCTACTGAATGAACATAGGGAAATTTTAGAATATAATCAAAGGCACTTAGCAGGTGGGGAATAAGATGCCCTCCTCCTAATGATTTCATAGCGTAAATACCTTTGCCATTATGCCAAGCCAAAGATATGGCTTCCTCCATTTCTTCTAATGTGCCGTCTACAATACCTACACCCCTATAATTAATTATTGGATGAATTACATCGAGTTCGGGAAGGGTGGCAGCAGCTTTTACTCCTGCTATATGGTGGGTTGAAATTCCAATACCCCTAACCAACCCTTTTTCTTTACATTTAATTAAATATTCTATGGCCTCCCAATGTCCCTTTAGGGTGAGAGGTCCTTCTTGTTCATGTAGTAAGAATAGATCAATATAATCTCTGCCTATTCCCTTAAGTGCCCTCGTTAAAGTTTCCTCAGCTGTCTTGCTATCATAGGCATAGGATTTACTTGCTATTACTAAATCGGGATACTCCCTAAGTACTTCTTTGATATAAGGGTATGTCTCATAAAGATCAGCTGTATCTATAAAATTTACCCCTAACTCAACAGCCCTTTTTAGTATACTTGTCCCTTCCGTAAGTGAAAGATTCTTTTGTAAGGGCCCCATGGTCAGGGACCCAAAACAAAGTTTTGAAACCTTTATGCCGGTGCCTCCTAGAGTATTATATATCATGTGAATTTTAGCCTTCCTTCTATTCTAGTCTTGATGTGAATTTACGTAAAACAATACTAGCTCCTCTAATAATTCGTCTCTTTCTAAACGCCGAATTAAAGCCCTAGCATTTTTATGGCTGGTAATGTAAGTAGGATCACCAGATATAAGATATCCCACTATTTGATTGACAGGATCATACCCCTTTTCTCGTAATGCTTGGTATACTTTAAGCAAGATCTCCTTAGGTGTTTTATCATTCTCCTTATCAATTTTAAACATCATAGTTTCTTGTAAATCTCTGTTCATAGGATACACCTACTCCCCTCAATTTTAGTTTTGCCTGATTTATCCGCTACATCACCGTTATTTATTCATACCCAATTGTTGTTCAAGCAAAACCTTGACCTTTTCCAATGCCTGGGAAATCTTGGACGGATCCTTTCCACCTGCTTGTGCCATATCAGGTCGTCCGCCACCGCCTCCTCCTGTAACTTTTGCTACTTCCCTTATAAGATTGCCAGCATGAACTCCTCTACTTACCAGGTCCTTTGTTGCAGCTGCTACCATGTTAACCTTTTGCTGATTTTCTGAAGCTAGTACCACCACACCAGACTTAAGCTTATTCCTTAAAGTATCAGCTATTTCACGTAAACTGTTCATATCCTGATAATCTATTCTTGCAGCTATATAGGATACATCCCCTATTGTTTTCTTATTATTTACCAGCTCTTCAATGGTACCTTTAGCTAGCTGTTTTTTTAGTTGTTGTATTTTCTGCTCATATTCCTTTATCTGTTGCATTAACCCTTCTGCCTTTTGAGCAAGACTATTGGGGTTTGTTTTTAGGGTATCAGAAACATTATTCACCAGCTCATTTAGCTCTTTTAGCCATTGATGTGCTCCAACCCCGGTTACAGCTTCAATTCTTCTAACCCCTGCTGCTACTCCAGTTTCACTTATAATTTTAAATAACCCTGCTTGTCCTGTATTAACTAGGTGGGTTCCTCCGCATAACTCAGTAGAAAAATCACCCATCTTTACCACCCTTACTATATCCCCATATTTCTCACCAAATAGGGCTATAGCTCCTAATTTCTTAGCTTCGTCAAAGGTGGTTTCTATTGTCTCCACAGGCAATCCTTCCATAATCTTTTCATTGACTATTGCCTCAATCTTTTCTATTTCCTCTGATGTCAAAGGTGCAAAATGAGTAAAGTCAAAACGTAGCCTGGACGGTGTTACTAGAGAGCCTGCTTGTTCTACATGGGATCCTAGTACTTCCTTTAGAGCCTTGTGCAATAGGTGAGTGGTAGAGTGATTTCTAGCCGTTGCCATTCTAGCCTCCCTATCAACTTTGGCATCTACCTCATCACCAATACTAATGCGTCCGGAAACAACCTTACCTTTATGAACAATATAGGTTCCATACACTTTCGAAACATCTTCAATTTCTATTTTGGTTGTATCCCCTTCCATAATTCCTATGTCTCCTACTTGTCCCCCACTTTCAGCATAAAAGGGGGTCTGATCAAGAACAATTAGCACTTGATCGCCTTCATGAGCAGTTTGAACCCTTTCATTATCTTTAATTATATTAAGAACACGGCTTCGGGTTTCAAGGGTTTCATAGCCTTTAAATTCTGTAGTTTCATTGGGATTCAACAGCTTGTAGATTGGATCATCGGATCCCATATAGTCTGTCTCTTGTCTTGCTGCTCTGGCTCGTTCTCGCTGAACTTTCATTTGTTCATTAAACCCTTCTTCATCTACAGATAAACCCTCTTCTTCTAAGATTTCTTTGGTTAGATCCAGTGGGAAACCATAAGTGTCATACAGTTTAAAAGCCTTATAGCCATCTAAAACTTTATTGCTTCCTTTTTTCAAATCTTCTATATATTCTTTGAGTATTGCCAATCCCTGATCTATTGTCTCGTCAAATCGTTTTTCCTCTACTTCGATGACTTTTAGTATATATTCTTCTTTTTCTTTTAATTCAGGATATGCTTCTTTTGATTCGTTAATTACTGCCTTTGCTACCCTAGATAAGAACATACCATCTATGCCTAACAATTTTCCGTGACGAGCAGCTCTTCTGAGAATTCTTCGCAGCACATAGCCCCTTCCTTCATTTGAGGGTAAAATGCCATCAGAGATCATAAAGACAGTTCCTCTTATATGATCGGTTATAACGCGTAGAGAAATATCTGTACTCTCCTTATCCCCATACTTTACTCCAGAAATAAGGCTAACTTCCTCCATAATATTTCTTATGGTATCAACTTCAAAAAGGGAGTTTACACCCTGCATAATAGCTGCTATTCTCTCTAACCCCATACCGGTATCGATGCTAGGATGCTCTAAAGGATGATAATTACCATCTTCATCTTTGTTGTATTGAGTAAATACTAGGTTCCAAAATTCTACAAATCTATCACAATCACAGCCTATACCGCAGTCTTCTTGTCCACAGCCATGTTCTGGACCACGATCGAAAAAGATTTCAGAGCAGGGACCACATGGTCCTACACCAATCTCCCAAAAATTATCCTCTTTCCCCATACGGACAACTCTATCAGGACTTACACCAATATCCTTTGTCCATATTTCAAAAGCTTCATCATCATCTTGATATATTGTAACCCATAGTCTGTCCAGAGGAAGTTCTAGCACTTGGGTTACATACTCCCAAGCCCATGATATGGCTTCCTTTTTAAAATAGTCTCCAAATGAGAAATTACCCAACATCTCAAAAAAGGTGCCATGTCTAGCAGTTTTGCCTACCCTTTCTATATCTGGAGTTCGGATGCATTTTTGGCATGTGGTAACCCTTCTTCTGGGAGGTGTTTTTTGACCTGTAAAGTAGGGTTTCAATGGTGCCATACCTGAATTTATCAATAATAAACTTTTATCCGACTCTGGTATTAAAGAAAAACTGGGTAGAACCAAATGGCCTTTGCCTTCAAAAAATTTTAGAAAACTATCTCTTAACTGGTTTAATCCCATTGTTTTCATTATCAATTCCTCCTAATTAATCTATCAAAAAATTCATCTATCAAAAATAAAACGCCCCATAATCTTAAAGGGACGTTATTATACGCGGTACCACCCTTGTTATCGAATATATATTCGATCACTCGGTTCAATTTAACGGCTCGCGCCGCTACAGCTTAAATAACTTTTCAGCTGTAGTGCTCCGGGACGGCTTCAATCAACCATGTCCAAAGGGCTTGCACCAATCCCCTTCTCGCTAAAGAACTGGGTTTGATTTACTACTTCCCTTCACAGCATTTGCCTATGTAATTATTCATTTTCATTATATAGAAGC
>CALKWV010000138.1 GCA_938003915.1 uncultured Bacillota bacterium
TACTAAAGAATAGGAGGAAAAGTATTGGATATAAAGGAGAAGATACTAGAGATATTGAGAGAAAAAAATACACCACCTTTGTTTCCTGATAGATTAATGGAAATTCTTGAGATCTCTGAGCAAGATAGATATATTTTTCTCGATATATTGGATGATATGGTAGAAGAAGGCAAGCTGGTGATGACCAGAAAAAAGAAGTATGCCCTGCCAGAGACTTTAGGTTTTCTAGTGGGACGTTTGCAGGGTAATCCAAAAGGGTTTGCTTTCTTCATACCTGATGATGAAAATGAAGAGGATGTATTTATTCCCCCGGAGAATCTCAATACAGCAATGCATAATGATAGGGTGATGATTCGAATTTTAAGAAACGGACGTAACCCTGAGCGCTCTAGAGAAGGTGAGGTATGCAAGATACTAACTAGAGCCAATAAAACTGTAGTAGGCACATTCGAAAAAGATAGGAATTTTGGCTTTGTAATACCAGATGATCCTAGAATCACCAACGATATCTTTGTATCCAAAGACAATATGCAAGGTGCTGAAACTGGCCATAAGGTAGTAGTGGAAATACTAAGATGGCCAGATTTAAGGCGAAATCCAGAAGGCAGGATTGTAGAAATATTGGGACATAGGGATGAGGCAGGTACGGATATATTATCCATTATTCGCCAGTTTAATCTTCCTGAGGAATTTCCAGAGGAAGTTGAGGCTGTGGCAAAAAAGATACCTCAAAGTGTATCTCAAGATGAAATAGCCAAAAGAAAAGACTTGAGGCATTTAAAGACATTTACCATTGATGGTGCAGATGCAAAGGATTTGGATGATGCAATATCCATTGAAAAGATGGAAAATGGCAACTTTAAATTGGGAGTTCATATAGCCGATGTAAACCACTACGTTTTTGCCAACAGCCCCATAGACAAAGAAGCATATGTTAGAGGTACCAGTGTTTATTTAGTGGATCGGGTAGTTCCCATGCTGCCTAAGGAGCTTTCCAATGGTATTTGTAGTCTAAATCCTGGTGAGGATCGCCTGGCTATGTCTGTAATTATGGAGATTAATAGACAAGGCAGGGTAGTAGATTTTACTATAGAGGAAACCGTTATTAGAAGTCGCAAGAGAATGATATATGAAGAAGTAAATAAAATATTAGAAGAAAAGGATCCAGAGCTCACGGCCCAGTATGAAGATTTTATTGAGGAATTGGAAATGGCTAGGGAGCTATGTGAAATCCTCAATGCCCGAAGAGTAGAAAGGGGCAGCATAGATTTTAACCTGGTTGAAACCCAAATAATATTAGATGAAAATGGAAAGCCTGTTGACATAAAGCCAGTTGAGCGTGGAATATCCAATAGAATGATAGAAGAATTTATGTTAGTATGTAATGAGACCATAGCTGAATATATGTATTGGCAGGAACTCCCCTTTATGTATAGGGTTCATGAGGATCCAGACATAGAAAAAATGCTAGATTTTAATGAGTTTATTCATAATTTTGGTTATCATTTAAAAGGAATAGGAGAAGGCATCCATCCCAAAGTACTACAAGAACTATTAGAAAATGTAAAGGGCAAACCTGAAGAGGGGATTATCAGCGCTGTTATGCTTAGATCTTTGCAAAAAGCAAGATACAGCCACGAGAATCTAGGGCACTTTGGTCTTGCCACCAAAAACTATTGCCATTTTACTGCTCCTATAAGGCGGTACCCTGATCTTATGATTCACCGCATTATTAAGGAATCTATACACGGCAAACTAAATAAGAAGAGGATTAAGGAGCTGGAGGAAATACTGCCCGGTATGGCAGAGCATTGCTCAAAACGGGAGAGGGTCGCCGATGAAGCAGAGCGGGAAACTGATGACCTGAAAAAAGTTGAATTTATGCTGGATAAACTAGGTGAGGAGTTCGATGGTATTATTTCTGGCGTAACAAATTATGGGATATACGTCCAACTGCCTAATACTGTAGAAGGCTTGGTGCGAATAAGTACCATAGAAGATGATTATTATGTTTATAATGAAAAGCACTATTGCCTAATAGGTGAAAGAACAAGAAGGATACTGAGATTAGGTGATTCTGTAAGAGTTAAAGTTGCCAAGGTTGATTTGATTATGAGAAACATAGACTTTGTACTAGTTGATTCCTAAAAATAGGTACTAGCCCATCCTTGACAGGGCACTTTAGCTGTGTTAATATTATATTGCAACTAATGATAGTACCCCTATTTGTTGGTTACAGCAGATAGGGTTATTTTATCGAAGTAGGTGAGATATTGGCTAGCGATAGCATCAAGGTTATTGCTCAAAACCGAAAAGCCCGACATGACTACTTTATAGAAGAAACCCTTGAAGCTGGAATAGTTCTAGCAGGTACTGAAGTTAAGTCTATTCGTTTGGGCAAGGTAAACCTTAAAGATAGTTATGCCGATATAAGAAACGGCGAGGTTTTTTTAAACAACATGCATATAAGCCCTTATGAAAAGGGTAATATAGCTAACAAAGATCCATTGCGTAGTCGAAAGCTATTGCTCCACAAAAGAGAGATAAGAAGGCTTATTGGCTATGTACAGCAAAAAGGATATACCCTAATCCCTCTTAAAGTATACTTAAAGAGAGGATTAGTGAAGATAGAACTGGCTGTGGCTCGCGGTAAGAAACTATATGATAAACGCCGAGATATTGCTAGGCGAGATGCCGAAAGAGCTATGGCTAGAGCCTTTAGGGAAAGCCAAAAGATAGGTTAATATGGGGGCGTATTGGTTTCGACGGGGATAATAGAGGTGAAAGAAGCGAGCTGCGGACTCCGGGACCGCATCAACAACCTGGAATTAAAAATAAACGCAAACAACGACAATTACGCTCTAGCTGCTGCTTAAGAAAGCAGCTACGTCTCTCCTATGGTTCCCGCGCCGTAGGATGAGGCGACGACTTAGCGGGGAACTAGCCTAACAGGGCTTCGGGTTAGGCTGGAATTAATGAAGCTACTGAAGCCGGAATCCTGTCAGTGGGAGTCCGGTGGAGGGAATGTCAAAACACTGACTGCGCTCGGAGATGCTTTCACTGATATATCCTCGGACAGGGGTTCGATTCTAAAAGAGTCGCCTTGCAGAGTGATCTGCAAGTGAAAACCCGGCTTAATCGGTGAAACCGTAACGTAAAGCTTGTGCTTTGACGACGGCAACGCCGAGGGGTATGTGGAGAAATCCAACAGCCCTGTATCGACTCATAGGCTTCTAAATCTATGGCTTAAGGCTAAAGTTTTAGCCATAGACATGAAGTACTAGGATGGAAGCTGAAAACTATAATATGGCTTTCATAATACGCCGGGAAGCTCAATAGAGCTTAAGACATAGTCAGCACCATTGGAAACAATGGAGTAATGTGTCCCCTCGCCTCCACCAATAATAATAAGGACTGTTAGTTGATGGAAATCAATTAACAGTCCTTTGCCTATTTAATGGAGATAAATCTTTGATAGAAATCCTCTTTGCCTTTTAATAATTCAGAAGAATATCTGCCATTTCTGGGTGTTACTGCTTTGTGCTCAGTAAGAATTAACGATTGTATAATCTACCTTAAAAGTAAAACTAGAAG
>CALKWV010000139.1 GCA_938003915.1 uncultured Bacillota bacterium
CAACAATCCAATAATATACTTTTTCTTCATAATGTTATCACCTTTTTCATTTCGATTTTCATGTCAATATTAATATGTCAATGTAAAATCTATAATATTCTTAATGTAAAAACTATGTAAAATATTGTAGTTAGTTATAATTAAACATAAAAAGAAGGGACTAAAGTCCCTTCTTTTTATATTAGATCAAATAATTAAATTAACTTTTTATAGCTTGTTCTTGCTTATAATAGCTATTGATAAGTAAATGGCTTACACTAATCTGGCTAGGAAAATTTGGCTCTTGGCTATCTCCAAATTAGTGTGGAATGAGGGTTCAATAATCATTATATATCCTCTTTAATTTTATATATCCAATAAGATCCGCTAAGGCCCATCCGATGGGAATGGCCCACCATATCCCAATTACTCCTATTGAAGGTATTGATGAAAGGGCATAGGCCAAAACTACTCGGGTGCCTAGGCTCGCTATAGTTAATATTATAGACATGCCTACATTACCAAACCCTCTATACAATCCATAAAACATAAACAGATATCCAATGAGACAATAAAAACTAGCCTCAATATATAAATACTGAGTTCCAATACGGATAATTTCTACCTCTTCCGCCTTAATAAAGATTTTTAGCAAGGGTTCTGCAAATATAATTACTAAAGCTGATACAATTAAACAAAAAATAGTTATAAGTTTTACTGCTGATGATATGCCCTTCCGAATTCGGTCCAGCTTTTGTGCGCCCTTGTTTTGAGCTATGAAAGTAGAAAAAGCATTGCCAAAATCCTGTACTGGCATATAGGCAAAACTATCTATTTTAACACCTGCAGCAAAAGCAGCCATTACTGATACGCCAAAACTATTTACTAACCCTTGTACCATCAGGATGCCAAAGTTCATTATGGATTGTTGAACACTGGTTAAAATTGAATAATTAGCGATTTTCTTTACTATTTCACTATTGAATTTTATATGATTGCGCTGCGGTCTTATCTCAGGTATCTTTATAAAACTATAAACTCCAATAGCTACTGCAGAAAAGGCTTGAGCGATAATAGTAGCCCAAGCAGCACCAGCTATCCCCATATTTAAAGGTACTACAAAAATAAAATCTAATACAATATTTATTATTGCAGCTATAATAAGAAATATAAGGGGAACCACTGAGTTGCCCACACTACGCAGTACGGCAGCAAAATAGTTATAAACAAAAGTAAAAGCAATACCATAGAATATAATCTGTACATATTCCTTTGTATCATTAAATATATCCATTGGAATTTTTATAAACATTAAGATTTCATCAATAAACAATAATGAAAAAATATTTATAATTGCAGTAATTAAACCTATAAACCATAAGGATGTAAAAATACTGCTTTTAAGCTTGTGGATTTGATCAGCACCATAGTACATTGAGAAAAGTACTCCGCTACCCATACACAATCCCAATATTATAGAAGTGAGAAAAACCATAAGGGTATAGGAACTGCCAACTGCTGCCAAGGCACTTGCACCAATAAATTGGCCAATAATGATGGTGTCAGCTATGTTGTATAATTGCTGGAATAGATTGCCAATAATCATGGGGATGGCGAAACTAATTATTACCTTTGTTTCATTTCCCTTTGTTAGATCTCGTAGCACTGTTTAAACTTCCTCTCCTTTATTAAACCATTGCTTTGAATATGACTTAATTACTACACTTTGCAATCCTGTCGATTCTAACATCAAATATATATCTTGTCAATTTTTCAATTAGTCCTTCTTGGTGAAGAATTTTTTTGATTTTTTCTTGTTTAAATGATATCATTAATGTAAGATATTTTATTGAAAGGATTTACCCTGTAGTTAAAGAGACTCCACATCCTTACATCACGAAATCGAAGTTTAGCATGCAAATTCTAATGAAATAGAGTCACACCAATATATTAAAATATCCAGATAAAGACCATCTCGGTTTTCATGCTTGTCACTCAAGATAAAAAAGAAATGGAACAGTTTTTGTTGCAACGTTTTGCTGTCTAAAATTAAATATAGAATTTTAAGGTTTTTGGTAAGTCTCATCGTTCTTCGATTCCCTTGTTTTGATAGTTTGGCAAAGTATTTTGCCACTACTATATATCCAAATTATTTATATTGCAAAAATAAAAGGAAAAGGAGAGTAGTAACCAATGAGACTAGAAGGAAAAGTTGTAGTAGCTCAAGGCGGAGGGCCAACAGCTGTAATCAATCAATCTTTGGTTGGCGCCGTACTTGAATCCAGAAAATTTCCTCAAGTTACTAAAGTTTATGGTGCTATCAACGGAGTAGCAGGAATTATTAACGAAGATTTTCTCGATTTAACTCAAGAGACCACACATAATCTTGAACAAGTCGCTATAACTCCCTCATCTGCCCTATTTTCAACAAGAGATAAGCCCGATGAAGCATACTGCAAGGAAATCTTTAAAGTTTTTAAAGCTCATAACGTTAGATATTTCTTTTATATCGGTGGTAACGATTCAGCAGATACAGTAAGAATAGTTAATGAACAAGCGGAATCTGCTGATTATGAATTTAGAGCCATCCATATTCCAAAAACTATTGATAATGATCTAATGGTAAATGATCATACTCCTGGTTATGGCTCAGCTGCTAGATTCGTAGCTCAGGCATTTATTGGTCTCAATCTAGATACTAGAGCTTTACCCGGGGTTCATATAGGAGTAGTTATGGGGCGCCATGCAGGTTTTTTAACAGCAGCAGCATCTATAGCTCAAAAATATCCTGATGATGGTCCGCATCTAATTTATCTTCCTGAAAGACCGTTCAGTGTAGATAAATTCCTGAAAGATGTTAAGAAGGTATATGATAAATATGGAAGATGTTTGGTGGCTGTTTCGGAAGGAATACAAGATGAAAATGGTCATCCTATTGTTACAAAGTTGGTAGAACGGGAAGAAGATGCTCACGGCAACGTTCAGTTATCTGGTACAGGTGCATTGGGAGATCTTCTTGCTAGACTGGTTAAGGAGAAATTAAATATACAAAGAGTTAGAGCAGATACTTTTGGATACTTACAAAGATCCTTTATTGGATGTGTGTCAGATGTGGATCAGCAGGAAGCTAGAGAAGTTGGTGAAAAAGCGGCTCAATTTGCTATCTGGCATAATGTAGATGGTTCCATTACCATACATAGAACTGGTTATTATTCTGTAGATTATAAGTTGACGGATTTGCGTGAAGTTGCTGGTAAAACAAGGTTAATGCCAGATGAATTTATAAATGCCGAAGGTAACAATGTCACAGATGCATTTAAGTACTACTTAACTCCGTTACTGGGATCTGACATGCCAACGGCAAGCCTGTTAAGAGCACCTAGAGCGCCCAAGATATTAAAAAAATAAATTTATTATAAGGCGGGTTAATTTTCCCGCCTTTCTTACGTATTAGGTTAAGAATATTAGCTAGATTAACTCCATACCCTAGTTATTAATGTTATTCTTTTAATTGTTGTTGCATGTAAAAGTTCATTAGCATTATTTTATAGTCATAGAACTATCATAATAGGCTAAATTAGTTATTGTAATTGGCTATAATTTTCTAGAATATTGAATAGAATACACCAGTTCTCCATTAATATGCTCTGACTTCATTAAATCTATTTTGTCCACATCTACTGTTATCTCATTTATATTAGTAAGCAATTTTTCAGGTAAAGAATTATCTTTAATTTTAACTCTTCTACCGATAGTAATGTGAGGTTTATATGGCCTGTTATCTAATTTAAAACCTTGAGATTCTAGAGCTTCATGAAGTTGTTTTTGTAGATCAATAAGATGTCTATTCTCCTCTATCCCAATCCAATAGATATGTCCATCTCTGCCTTTAAAAAAGCCTATTCCTTTAAGTATCATTATAAACTTCTCAGCTACAACCTGATTCATGGCACTTTTTATTTTATCCAGTTGAGCTGGAGGTATATCACCAAGAAATTCCAAAGTAAGATGTAAATGCTGTTCTTTAACAAATCTTCCTTGAACAGCATGCTTTTTTACTTTATGGCTTATTTGCTGAATAGCTTTTTTAGTGCTTTCATCAAAATTGATAGCTATGAAAAGCCTCATCTTAATTACTCCTTATTTAATCTTTAAAATATCCTTAATTATCTCGCCAGCAATAATCAACCCTGCAACCGATGGAACAAAGGATACGCTTCCAGGAATTTGCCTTCTAACTGTACATTTTCGTTTTGTTCCGGGAGGACAAACACAATTAGACTTACAGTTGTCCTCTTTATTCTCTATGGGCTTACGTGCTGGTTCTTTGGAATATACTACCTTTAAAGAAGTAATGCCTCTTTTTCTTAATTCATAACGCATGACCTTTGCAAGAGGACATACACTAGTTTCATAAATATCAGCTACTTCAAATTTTGTTGGATCTAACTTGTTGCCTGCACCCATACAGCTAATAATAGGAGTATTATACTCTTTTGCTTTTTCTATTAGAACTAGCTTTGATGATATAGTATCTATGGCATCAACCACATAATCATACTTTGATAGATCGAATTCATCTGCGTTATCCTTACTATAAAAAGTCTGATAGGTTTCTACTTCAGCTTTTGGATTAATCTCCAATATTCTATCCCGCATAACTTCAACCTTAGGCTTACCTATGGTTTTTCTAGTGGCTATTAGCTGTCTATTTATATTAGTTAGGCATACCTTATCGTCATCAAATATTGCTATTTTTCCAACACCGCTTCTTGCTAAAGCTTCTACTGTAAAAGAGCCAACACCACCAATTCCGAATACTGCTACTGATGATTTTCTTAGCTTATTTACACCTTCAACGCCTAATAATAGTTCAGTCCTTGAAAACTCGTTCATACATTAATCTCTCCTATTAGCTTTTGAATTAATCTAAGCTAAAATATTATATAATAGCTACTAATGCAAAATATAGGTTTTAATGAATACATCACTAATTATACTCTATAAAATTTTAAATTTCTACTATTATGTTAAGTGTCCTATGATTTTTACTTATATTAAAAGTGCAGCAAAGAAGGAAATGTGGAATTAGCGAAGAATATATCACCTAGTAAGTAGGTAAGCTTAGTAAAATATTAAATAAGGGAGAGAAAAATATGGATTATCCTGAGATTAAAATCTTAAAAAGCAATCCAAGTTTAGAAGGTTTAGCTATGTTCATACCTGATGTAGTCTTTTCTACAGCTACTGGAGTAGAACTTAAAATGCAGATCATGGTACCTTGGTATGAAAAAACAGATTCATTAGAAGATGAAGTCCCTCGTAGACCTCTTATAGTCTTTCTACAGGGTAGCGGATGGACTTTTCCCGATGTTAATTATGAGATTCCTCAACTTGCTGAATATGCTAGAAATGGTTATGTAGTAGCCACCATTACTCATCGAAGCTATAAAGACGGATATCCTGCTCCTGCTTTCTTGCAGGATGCAAAAACTGCAATTCGCTTTTTGCGTAAAAATGCTAATGTATATGGAATTGATCCAAATCGAGTCTGTTTTTGGGGCACATCCTCCGGAGGTAATACTGCTATGTTAGTAGCTATGACAGGAGATGATCCTAGATATAAAACTGATGAATATGCTGAATACTCAGACAGCGTTTCAGTTGCAGTGCAGTGTTTTGGTCCTACTGATTTAGTAGAACTTCTTGCTAAAAGTGCGGATTTGTCAAGTGCTCAGGAACACTTTGGTGGTTTTGTCGGAGGAAAATTAACAGAGAATATAGAGCTATTAAAACAGATGAGTCCTTATCATATAATTGAGAAAGATAAAAACTATCCTCCACTTCTTCTTATCCACGGAGACGCTGATACTCTAGTGCCCTATGATCAAAGTGAGAAAATGTATAAAGCTCTTGTAGAAAACGGATATGATGCAGAAATGATACGAGTAGAAAATGCTCCACATGAAGGTACTTTCTGGAGCCGCGAGTTGCATGCAGAAATTTTAGATTTTATTAGACGAAAACTATAGAGTTTATTAATAATAGGAGCTGTTGTTTAACTTGATTATCTAGATTAACAACAGCTCCTTTGTATTTAGTAATTATATAATTTTAAATTTTGATAAAGCTTCTATTAAATTGTCTACACTTTCTTGAGTAGTCGCCCAAGATGTAACTAATCTAATTACACTGCGATCTTTATCAAATCTTTTATGTATATAAAAATCAAATTTTGTTGCTAAGTACTCTAGCACATTGTTTGGTATTATAGGAAACAACTGATTGGTACATGGGGATGCATAGAAAGAATACCCGTACTTCCTTAAAGCATTTGCTATTTTCTCTGCCATCCTATTAGCATGTTCAGCCAGTCTGAAGAATAAGTCGTCCTGGAATAATGCTTCAAATTGAATTCCCATAACAAATCCTTTGGCCATGAGAGCCCCTCTCTGCTTAATTAAATATCTAAAATCTTCTTTTAGATTTTCATTACAGATAACCAAGGCTTCTCCAAGCAGTGCTCCATTTTTTGTGCCGCCTATATAAAAAACATCAACTAAATTAGCAATATCCTTTAAGGTTAAATCGTTGTATTTAGACATTAAAGCAGATCCTATACGGGCGCCATCAAGATAAAGAATCAAATTCTTTTCCCGGCAAAAATTGTAAATCTGAGCTAACTCGGATTTAGAATAAATAGTTCCTAACTCTGTTGAGTTAGATATATAAACCATCTTAGGCTGAACCATGTGCTCACCTGAGTGGTAATCCAAAACTTCCTGAATGGCTTCTGAATTTAGTTTCCCCTCCATTGATGAAATAGCTACCACTTTATGACCGGTAGCTTCAATAGCTCCTGTCTCATGAACATTTATGTGACCAGTATCTGCAGATATTACACACTGATGTGGTCGTAATAATGAAGAAATAACTGTGAGATTAGTAAGGGTACCTCCAGGTATGAAATGGATATCAGCATTTTCTTTACCTATTAATTTTCTAATATATTCTTTCGCTTTTTCACTATGAACATCTTGCCCATATCCAATATGCTGGTGGTAATTTGTTTTATTTAGTAGTTCCAATATCCTTGGATGGGCGCCTTCACTGTAGTCATTCATAAAGCTATACATTGTTTTCTCTTAGCCCCTTATATCCATTCCAACCTACTATTTCATCCAGTGGTTTGCGAGCTTTAGAGTGTCGCTCAGTATCACCATCTTTTTCAGGATATCCCAAAGGTAATAAAGTTATTACTTCCATATGTTCTGGCAATTCCAATATCTCATGGCAAAGCTTTGCGTCAAAGGCACATATCCAGCAGGTGCCCAAACCTAGATCTGCAGCGGCTAAAGTCATATGGTCAATAGCAATAGCCACGTCAATATCACAGTGGTCCTTACCATCCCCTCTTTTCCAAGATTCATTATGATCACCGCATACAGCTATTATTACCGGTGCTTCCCTAAACCATTGTCTAGGATAACATTGGGCAATTTTATCCTTTAATTCACTATCCTCAATTACTATAAAATATCGAGGCTGAAAATTACACGCGGATGGAGATATTCTTCCTGCCTCTAATACTTTAAGAATCTTATCTTTCTCAACCGGTAAATTCTTATAACTCCTTACCGAATATCTCTTTTTAGCTAATTCCAAAAAATTCATACTTATCAACCTCCTAAAATATTCTCATAAGTTTTCCAATAATACGTAAGATGTTTTTATCTATACAAGGCTAGTACCTCATAATGCTTGTAAAGGGACTTAAAATTGCCGTTATAATCGGGATGCCAAGGTTTATTTTTCCCGCAAAAATGTAAAATAACAGTGTTTTGCATTATGAAATCCATATTAACTTTTCCGTTATTTTGTAGTTTGTAGTACAAATAGAAACGAGCGTCATAATTATATTTTATTTCGTCCAACTTTTTTATTTTTTTACTATAAAGGGCATTTAAAACATCCTGGTCGGGCAATATCAATCTACTTTTATTTTTTTCAATATAATCGAAAATATCTTGTTCTTTAATATGCTTCCTATGAAGTGGTAAATTCATTAGTAATACTCCAGAGTTAAAATACTCCTCCATCTCATAAGCTTTAAGCCTAAGAGCATTGATTACCTTCAATGGAATTCTGTTATGATAGGAAGCTGCATATAGATATCCATCTATATCCGTATCATAAAGCTCTCGTATGGGATTAATAACTAGTATATCAGGATCTAGATACAAAATTCTGTCCAGATGAGCAGGCAGAAATTTGTAAGCCAGTAGCCGATAATACATTTCAACTGAATAATGTTTAACAATAGGTGCGTTTTTGAAGATATCAGCAGGAATGGTTATTTCAAATAATCTATTATTATGTCCTGAAATAAAATTATGTAAATCATAAATTTCTTCCTTGGTTATAGAAGAATGAATAAGATAGATATCAAATTGTTCACCTTTATTATTGAAAAATAGTGACCAAAGCATTATCTTGAGTGGTTTAATGTAGTTGCTATCCAACGTTACTAAAATATTCAAGCTAATCCCGTCCCCTTCTCATAAATAACTCTATATTTTATTTTATAAGTCTTAGTTAATATTACTAGATTGATAATTCCATTATATTTGAATTTAAAATTAAGTCAAATAAAGAAAACTAATATTAGTAGCTCTTGGAGAATAGATTAAAAAAGACTTTTTCAATAAAAAATAGGCAAAAAAAGGTTGTTTTTTATTCTCAATTCATTTATGATATATAATAAGAATTTTGTCAATAATAGGTTAATTACAATTTAATATCGACATATTGTATATGTCCAATAATATGGTTTGGACGTCTCTACCAGGATGCCGTAAACAACCTGACTACAATATCATTTTGTTTGGGAGGATTTATAAAAATCTTCCTAATTTCAGCTGCCCTGGTTATACCAGGTTTTTTTATTATAATATATAAATAGGAGTAAGATAAGTATGAACAAGCGTTTTTCTCTTCAAGAAGTAACAAAAGATTTAGTTGCAGTAGCAAAAGGATCAAAAGCTGCTCAAATGGTGATTAAAAGTGGAAAATTAATTAACGTCAATACAGGTGAAATTATTCCCAATGTAGATATTGCTATTACCCATGGAAGAATTGCTTTAGTAGGAGATGCATCTCATACCATTGGTCCTGATACACAGGTAATTGATGCTCGAGGATATTATGTTTCCCCAGGATTTATGGATGGCCATATCCATGTGGAAAGCAGCATGATGACTGTGGGAGAATATGCCCGTGCAGTGCTGCCACATGGTACAACTACTATTTTCATGGATCCCCACGAAATAGCCAATGTTTTAGGAATGCAAGGGATAAGATTAATGATTGAGGAAAGTCGCTCCCTTCCCTTAAGGACTTATGTGGCCATGCCTTCTTGCGTTCCTGCAGCTCCAGGATTTGAGGATACTGGTGCATCTATAGGACCAGAGGATATAAGAGAAGCTATGAAATGGGATGAAGTTGTTGGGCTTGGAGAAATGATGAACTTTCCTGGTGTAATCTATGGCGATGATTTTGTACACCAAGAATTGCAAGCCACTTTAGAAGCAAACAAAATAGTGACTGGTCATTTCTCCATTCAAGAAACTGGTGCTGATTTAAACGCCTATATTGCAGCCGGTATTAGATGCTGCCATGAATCAGTAAGAGCAGAAGATGCATTGGCCAAAATGCGTTTAGGGATGTATGCACAGCTTAGAGAAGGATCTGCCTGGCATGATGTGAAGGAAACCATTAAAAGTATCACTGAAAATTCTATTGATACCCGATACGCAACACTAGTAAGTGATGATACCCATCCTAATACCCTAATTACCTTAGGACATCTAGATCACGTGGTAAGAAGGGCCATTGAAGAAGGAGTAAATCCAATTACAGCTATCCAAATGGTGACTATCAATGTGGCCCAATGTTTTGGTGTGGATAAGGATCTAGGTACTATCTCACCTGGACGATGGGCTGATATCCTTCTAATTAGTGATCTTACAAAGGTTAAAGTTGAAAAAGTCATTGTAAATGGTGAGCTTGTTGCTGAGGCAGGACAAATGTTAGTGGAAATTCCCAAAGTGGAATATCCAGATACAGCAAAAAATACCGTAAATCTATCCAAAGTATTAGAAGCTAAGGACTTTATCATTGATGCACCTAATCCCAAAATGAATCAGGTTAAGGTTAGAGTTATAGAAGTTGTAGAAGCAAAGGTGGGAACTTACGCAAGGGAAGCTACTCTCCCTGTAGAAAAAGGTGTAGTTTTAAATGACATAAATCAGGATATAATAAAAGCTGCAGTTATAGAAAGACATCGTGGCACCGGCTCCATGGGCAAAGGTTTTGTCAAAGGGTTTAATATCAAGGAAGGAGCTGTAGCATCTACTGTCGCCCATGACTCACATAATCTCCTGATTTTAGGAACAAATGATGAAGATATGGCTTTGGCTGGTAATACCTTAGCTAAGGTGGGTGGAGGTATGGTAGCTGTAAAAAATGGAAAAGTAATTGCCCTTCTTCCCTTACCCATTGCAGGACTTATGTGCCAAGAACCAGCTGAAGTTGTGGCAAAAAAAGTAGAGGAGTTAGATGGTGCTTGGAAAGAACTGGGTTGTCATATGGTTTCTCCATTTATGACTATGGCTTTGATTGCCTTAGCTGTATTACCAGAATTAAGGCTAACCAATAGAGGATTAGTAGATACTATTAACTTTAAATTTGTAGATTTATTTTTATAATAATATATCCCTCCCAATTAATTTTATGTAATTAATTGGGAGGGATAATGATATTGAGAGAGGGGACAGCTTATGTTTTTCATTGGTATATTTGGAATCAATCAATCAGAAAAATTAATGGATACATATAATAATGCTATATGTCCATCTTGTGGTGGTTTTACCCGGTTTAAAATATTTAAAACTTATTCATATTTTCACATATTTTTTATACCTGTATTCAAATGGAATACCCGATACTTTGTAAAGACTGCCTGCTGTAATAGTATTTATGAACTTGATCCTTATATAGGCAAGCAATATGATAAGGGACATAATCCTGAAATTACAAATGAGCATTTAAAACCCCTAAATACTTATTCGCCTTATAAAACCTGCCCTAACTGCAGGGCCAATATTGAATCTAATTACAGTTTCTGTCCCTACTGTGGAACAAAGATGTCCTCTAATATATAAAGCTAGTCACAGCAAACTCTAAAAGTGAAAAACCTAGGACTATCATCCACTCACTTATACCCAACGCTTTGGTCTTTAAAATCGAAGATAAAAAAGGGTTATATATTGCTAGAAGTAAAAGAATAAAGGATGATAGTACTGCCAAAACTAAATATTTATTTACAAATAAGCCTAACTCCCATACATCTCCGTATGCTGATCTACTTTCAAAAGCATAAATGAGTTCTGCCATTATCAAAGTTGCAAATGCCACAGTTCTAGCCATCTCAATATTTCCACTAGTTAGATATAATATCAACATAAAAGCAGTAATTGTACTACCACCTATTAAAGAACCAGATATAAGAATTCTGGTTCCTAATCCTCTAGAAAAAATACTTTCATTGCTTGCTCGAGGAGGTCTATTCATAATATTGCTATCTGGCGGATCTACGCTTAGAGCTAATGCTGGCAGCCCATCAGTTACAAGGTTGATCCATAATATTTGAATCGGAACTAGGGGAACAGGCATGCCATAAATAGCCGCTACAGCCATAGCTACTATTTCTCCCAAGTTACATGCCAGTAAATAGCGTAAAAATTTCCTTATATTATCATAAATTATTCTACCTTCCCTGATGGCTCCTACAATAGTTGCAAAATTATCATCTAGTAGCACCATAGATGCAGCTTCTTTAGCCACATCAGTTCCACTCTTACCCATAGCAATGCCTATATTTGCTTCTTTGAGGGCTGGTGCATCGTTTACACCATCTCCTGTCATGGCAACAATATTTTTTGGATTCTTTTTTAAAGCCTGGATTATCCTATATTTATGTCTAGGTGATACCCTAGCAAAAACCGATACGGATCCTACTTTTTTCTCTAGTTCTCTGTCATCCATGGCTTCGATCTCTTTACCTGTTAAAACATCGTTTTTACCCAGTTTCATGCCTATTTCTTTGGCTATAGCTACTGCAGTTAATTTATGGTCTCCAGTAATCATTACCGGTTTTATGCCAGCTTTATAGCAGCTTTTTATAGACTCAATAGTCTCTGGTCTAGGAGGATCTATCATGCCCTCTAAACCTACAAAGATAAGATTTTTTTCTATATCTGGATCGGTAAGTTTTTGAGGAATATAATCCAATTTTTTATATGCAAAACCTAAAACTCTTAAGGCTTGACCAGCCATTTTTTCGTTGATAGCCATAACCTTTCTTTTTTCTCTCTGAGTCATAATGACCAGTCCAGTATCATCCAATTTCTTATTACAAAGGCCTAATATAATGTCAGGGGCACCCTTTACAAAAATATAAGTATCGCCACTGCCATCCTTACATATTACACTCATACGTTTTCTATCAGAATCAAAAGGGATTTCGCCAATTCGTGTGTATTCAATTAAATTTTCTTTACTTACCCCACCTTGTTTAGATGCAGCTAATATTGCCACCTCAGTAGGATCACCTATTATTTCTTCCCCCTTGTATTCTGCATTATTACATAGGGCGCCTATTGTCAGGAGTTGCTTTAGTGAAATGCTTTGTTTTGTTTTACTGTTGTAGTCTAAATCAGATATATTCATTAGTCTGCCATTTACATAAAACTGTGTAACAGTCATTTTATTCTCTGTAAGTGTACCAGTTTTATCAGAACATATTATATTGGTACAACCTAGGGTTTCTACTGCCGGTAGTTTGCGCACCAAAGCATTTCTTTTTAACATTCGCTGAACTCCTAAAGCCAAGGTTACAGTAACTATAGCTGGTAGGCCTTCAGGAATGGCAGCTACGGCCAAGCTTGTAGCTGATAACAGCATTGCATAAAATGATTCACCTCTATAGATGCCTATCAAGAAAATAACCCCGCATATGCCAAGGCAAATATATACCAATTGCCTGCCTATCCTATCTAACCTCTTTTCAAGGGGTGTGCTTTCCTCATCTACACTTTGAATCATATGAGCTATACTTCCCATTTCTGTATTCATCCCAGTAGCTATTACTATAGCTTTTCCTCTTCCTGCAGTCAAAGTTGTTCCCATAAATAATTTATTTTTCTTATTATGGCTTTGAGACGGAACTTTCTCTACTGCTACTGACTCACCTGTTAAAATAGATTCGTTTACTTGAATTCCTGTTCCTTGAATTAGCAAACAATCTGCTGGTACAATATCACCTGCTTCTAAAATGATTAGATCCCCTGGTACTACATCGCGTGCTAGTATTTCCATTTCTCTCCCATCTCTGATTACAACAGCATGGGGTGCAGATAGGTCTTTTAAAGCTTCTAAAGATTTTTCTGTACGATATTCCTGTATAAATCCTAAGACAGCATTCATAACTACAATTATCACTATTGCTATGGCATCCATTGTTTCCCCAAGAGAAAGGGAAATTAAGGTTGCTGCTAGCAGCACCATAACCATAAAATCTTTAAACTGGGAAAAAAATATAGATATAGCTGACGCTTTTTTTCTTTCCATTAACTCATTATGGCCATACTCTAGTAATCGCTTCTCTGCTTCTCTTTCAGATAAGCCATTATAATCTACTGGTACCTGGTGTATTTCTCTTAAAGCGCTATTCATGGACATCCCTCCACAAACTCATTAGCATTTATCTGAATAAATAATATAGTATCTATTTCCAGATACTGATTTTATATATATTAGGACAGCCTGTTTAATATGACAGTAAAATATATCAAATTAAACTACTGTGTTATTTTTTCTTATATATAACTTACTATTGATGCTTCACTTCACTGATAATTTGGACAAAATATATTACACTTAAGGCATATTGTTTTCAAATCTCTATTCTGTTTTGGAAAACTATCCCAATGCTCTGACTTAATCAAATATAAAAACGCTCCTTTTACAGCATATTTTAGCCATAAAGGAGCGCTAGTGTTTTCACTATTTATTCAACAGATTTTAAGGATTCGGTCATATTGATTTTATCAATCTTTCTATTGAGTACTAAATTTACTAGTAAGGTTATCATTATTGTAATTAATGTTGCAATGAGATAGCTTGAAGCAAATATCTGCTCTTTAAAAGAAATAGCTTCAATTTTTATCTGATCCATAACGTACATATGGAGCAATCTTCCAAGACCTAAACCAAATAGGGTTGCAATTATAGTTAGTATAATAGTTTCTCTGAAAACATAGCTTATTGTTTCCCTTTCATAGAAACCAAGGACTTTTATGGTTGCAATCTCACGGCTTCGTTCTGTTATGTTAATATTGTTTAAATTATAAATTACAACAATTCCAAGGACACAAGCGCAAATAACTACTAGCCAGATTATATAATCTAAACTATTCATCATATTATCTACCATAATTTTCATATCATTAAGAACTGTTACGGCAGAAACATTTTCCCCCTTAGACAAAGAGGCAGATACGGCATAGAGATCCTCACTATCAGTTGTAGCATAGGCACTTGTATATTGGATCTCTTCTTCAAATAATGATTCATAGGTTTGGCCAGTCATAAAAAGGTAGTTACCTACATAATTTTCAAATATACAACTTATTTCCACGCTTACTGTATCATTTTCATCGTTTCTAATGGTGATTTTATCCCCTATATTTAAACCAAGTTCTTGAGCCAGTTTTTCGTTAACGGCGACTTTATTTATTGTTGGATAAGGCACGATTTCCCCATTTGAGTATAATTTAATTACTTTTGTTATATCTGGATCATCTGTTGCAACTATATTAGCTTTTTTAATTTGATTTCCTTGTATAACTTCCTTCTCATCAATTGAAACAAATACACATTCAGATAAAATGTCTTGGAATTCTTTTGTAAAATTTTCTCTTTGCTCATAACTTTGCCCCTCAGTAAAGGAAATATGATAATCATAAATCATAATAGTATCAAATTGATCATTTGCAATATTGCCAATAGAATCTCCAATTCCTAAAGCTGCAACTATTAATGACGTACATCCAGCAATACCTAGTACAGTCATAAAAAAACGCCCTTTGTAACGAAAAATGTTACGAATTGATACCTTATGAAGAAAACTTAAGCGATTCCAGATGGGTGGAACAAGCTCTAACAGTACACGTTTTCCAGGCTTAGGAGCTTTTAGTCTGATTAACTGTGCTGGCATTTGTAACAATTCGGCTTTGCATGAAATGTAGGTAACACCAGCCGAGCAAAACAAGGAAACTATCAAAGAAACAGCAGCTAATGATCCATCAAATACATATTCTATTGAGGAAATATCGTAAATCATGCTATAGGCTTTCCATATGGCAGCGGGAAAAAACTTGGTCCCCAGGAAAAAGCCAATAATAGAACCTAGTGCTGCAGCACTACCTGAATAAAAAATGTATTTTCTTATTATTGCCCCATCACTGTATCCAAGGGCTTTTAAAGTACCAATTTGGGTGCGCTGTTCATCAACCATTCTAGTCATAGTAGTTATACAAACCAATGCTGCTACCATAAAGAAGTATATTGGCAACACCTTTGCTATTCCTTCCACGATAGAAGAGTCATTTTCAAAGTTGGTGTATCCCACATTATGCTTTCTACTGATTACAAAAACTTTAGGCTTGGGGATATCCTCTATTTCTTTCCAGGCCTTTTCTATTTCCTTCTGAGCCTCTACCAGCTCCCTTTCAGCTTTTGCAAAGTTTTCTTCCGCTTCTTTTCTTGCATTTTCGTATTCAGCAATACCTTTTTCATATTCAGCCTTACCTTTTTCTAAGGCATCCCATCCAGCTCGAATATCTCGCTTGTTTTTCTCTAGTTCTTCCTTAGCCAAATTCAGCTTAGCTTTTGCTTCTTCAAGCTCAGCCTGGACACGTGCAAAACTGTCAATTGCCTCTTCTTTACTTTTTTCTAATTCGTTCTGTCCTGCCTTTATCTCTGTTAAATTCTTTTCTAACTCTGCATATTGCTCAATGATGCCAGTTTTTTCGATTTTTTTAACTGCTTCCTTTGCTTCATATAACTGGCTTTGGAGGGCTAGATATTCATCACTTTCTGTATCCTCAATCTGAGAAAGTGTAGTTTCCAGGGAAAGAATGGTTTCAGTTAATAATTTATACTGATTTAATATACCACTCTCTTCAATCTGTTCCATTGCCGAAGTCACCGAAGCATAACTTTCCTCAAGTTCTTTTTGTCGTAGCTCTAGCTCTTCCAATGTTTTTGCCTTATTATTTTCAAAGTCTTGAAGGGCCCTCTCCCAATCCTGCAGAGACTTAAGATATTCCCGTTCTCCAGCAGCTATTTTTTTCTCGGCATCCCTTAATTTTTTCTCTTGGTCCCTGATTTTCTGATCAGCTTTCCGAAGCTCTATTAAAGCTTCATTTAATTCTTTCTCTGCATTAGCCTTTTCCCTTAAATATTCATTGTAAGCGTCATTATATTCCTTCTGGGCATTCAATACTTCTTGCTCAGCTTCCTTAACAATATCCAAATATCGAAGCTCCCCTCTATGCTCTAACATCTCCTTCAAGGAATCTTCTTTTTGAGATATTAAATCATTATATTCTTTACTATACACCTCATAATAACCCTTCATTCGGATTAAGATCTCTGTATA
This sequence comes from uncultured Bacillota bacterium, assembly GCA_938003915.1. Lineage (GTDB taxonomy): Bacteria > Bacillota > Clostridia > Caldicoprobacterales > UBA3941 > JAAYGY01. The sequence goes on from CALKWV010000139.1 coordinate 16,763, forward strand.
ATAATCTGCTTTAAATCCACTTTCGGGAATATAAACAAATGCATCTATCTGTCCTCCTGCTAGATTAGTTGTTCCCCTATCATAATTTAGGTAATTAACAGAATCGGCAATACCTACAACTGTATATTCATCGTAGGCAAATAGATCTATGGTATCTTCTGCATTGCTTGAAGCAACACGGATTTTTGTCCCAATCATTTCTTCTGAAAAGAAACGGGAATCTAAAATACATTCATTCCCTGACTTTGCCAATCTTCCATGTCTTAGGTATAATAGATTTATATTTGAAGTCATGGAATGTGCTCTTAAGACAAGTTCATCTTCTATTCCCATGTCAGCTATAAAATCTACGCTAATAGCACCTTCTGCTATTATATCTTCCAGGTTAGAAAAAAATTCCACATCATCCTCAGTTAAACCTAAGCTGGATACAAGGCGAAAGTCATACATTTGTTGGTCATAAACATAGGTATCTAGATTATTTACCATTGCAGTTCTTGTAATCATTAACCCAGAAAAAAATCCTACACCAAGGGCAATTATGGCCATAATAGCAAAATAGCGTTCTAATGTATTCTTTATTTCACGTAGATTATTTTTAATCCATGCTGTGTTTCCTATCATCACCATTCTATCTCCTCTATTGGTAAAGCTTTGAGATTTTTTTTAACAGAAACTACTCTACCACTTTTCAAATGAATAACTCGATCTGCCATGGCAGTCAATGCAGTATTGTGAGTAACAATGACTACCAGCATACCATTTACTCGACTTTGATCCTGAAGTAATTTTAAAATTTGCCTTCCTGTTTGGTAATCTAAAGCTCCAGTTGGCTCATCACATAATAGCAATTTAGGTTTTTTGGCAAGTGCTCTAGCAATAGCCACCCGCTGCTGTTCCCCGCCAGAAAGCTGGGATGGAAAATTATGAAGCCTATCTCCCAAGCCAACACTCTTTAGTATCTGCTGAGGAGATAAGGGATTTTTTATCATTTGAGTTACAATTTCAACATTTTCAAGTGCTGTAAGATTTGGAATAAGGTTATAAAATTGAAACACAAAACCGATATCTTCTCTCCGAAACTTAGTGAGTTCCCGCTTATTGAAGGATGAAATCTCTTTATTTCCTATAATTACTCTTCCTGATGTTAAAGTATCCATACCGCCTAAGATATTAAGAAGGGTTGTCTTGCCTGCACCAGACTGGCCTAGGATGACACAGATCTCTCCCTCTTCTATTTCAAAGGAAACATCCTTCAGAGCAGGTATTTCCACATATCCTGTTTTATATACTTTGCTTACTTTTTCAAATCT
>CALKWV010000140.1 GCA_938003915.1 uncultured Bacillota bacterium
TTCATCAACAGTAAACTCTAAGAAGAATCTAGCAATGTCAACCATACAGTTGTCTTCGTCCATTACAACCAGACCGCCAGAACCCATCATAGAACCAATAGCAGTTAGAGAATCGTAGTCAATAGGTGTATCAATATGCTCTGCAGGGATACATCCTCCTGAAGGACCACCAGTCTGAGCAGCTTTAAACTTCTTACCGCCAGGGATTCCTCCACCTACCTCATAGATTATTTCTCTCAAAGTTGTTCCCATGGGTACTTCAACCAAACCGGTGTTATTAATATTTCCACCTAAGGCAAATACTTTTGTACCTTTGCTCTTTTCAGTACCGATGGATTGCAGCCATTCTGGTCCATTTAGAATGATTTGTGGGATATTAGCATAAGTCTCCACATTATTTAATAAGGTAGGCTTACCAAATAGACCCTTTGTAGCAGGGAAAGGTGGTCTAGGCCTAGGCTCTCCTCTACCTCCTTCAACGGAAGCCATAAGGGCAGTTTCTTCACCACAAACGAAAGCTCCTGCTCCTAGCCTAAGTTCTAAATCAAAACTAAAATCTGTACCTAGAATATTTTTACCTAGCAATCCGTACTCACGAGCTTGAGCAATAGCTATGGTTAGTCGCTTAACAGCAATGGGATATTCTGCACGAACGTAAATATAGCCTTGATCAGCACCAACGGTATAACCAGCAATGGTCATAGCCTCTATTACTGAATGAGGATCACCTTCTAGGATACTTCTATCCATAAATGCTCCTGGGTCACCTTCGTCAGCGTTACATGCTACATATTTCTTATCTCCCTCTGCCTTATAAGTGAACTCCCATTTCAAGCCTGTTGGGAAACCAGCACCACCACGGCCTCTAAGTCCTGACGCTTTGAGGGTTTCTATTACCTCTTCAGGAGTCATTTCCGTCAATACTTTCGCCAAGGCCTTGTATCCATCAAATGCAATATATTCATCAATATTCTCAGGATCAATAACTCCACAATTTCTCAAAGCTATTCTCTTCTGCTTTTGATAGAATGGTACTTCATCTAAAGCTTTAATTTCTTGTTCTTCATCTATACTATCATGGTATAGAAGATCTTTTACAATTCTTCCTTTTACAAGATGCTCTGAAACAATCTGAGGTACATCATCTGCTTTGATTCTGCTGTAAAAGGCACCTTCCGGATAAACTATAACAACAGGACCTACTTCACATAATCCAAAGCATCCAGTTTGTACCACCTTTACTTCTTTTTCTATACCATGTTCTTTCAACTCGCTATTAAAACGCTCAATTATATCTGCTGAGCCTGAGGAATGACAACCTGTTCCTCCACAAACTAAAACATGAGAACGATAAAGTTCCATTTTTTCCAACCTCCTTACTGATTAATCCTTCTTCTCTACTGCCCCTATTGTAAACTCTTTTACTACTTGGCCGTTTACTAGATGTTCTGCTACTACCCTTTTCACCTTTTCAGGTGTCATATTTACATAAGTTACCTTTTCTTGGTCAGGCATATAGACATCAACCATTGGTTCTAAACGACATACACCTGCACAACCAGTTTGTGTAACGGTAACATGCTGTAAATTTCTTTTTTTAATTTCTTCTACAAAGGCCAACAGTACTGGTCTTGCACCTGCTGAAATTCCACAAGTACCCATACCGACCACAACTCTAGTGCCTTTTCTATCTTTCCTTAGATTTACTTCTTCTAAGGTTCTCTGTCTAATCTCTTCTAACTCTTTTAAGGTTTTCATTATAGGACACCTCCATTTATTTCATTGAGCCCTTCCCTTATATAGGATTGAATCCATGTAATTACCTCAACATTGTTAATAGGGAGTTCTCCTATTACTTTCCGAACTTCCCTAGTATCTAGAATAAATTCACCGTAATTTGTCTTGTGGCTATATACAAAATCTATCTCAGCATTGCAAAGGATTAGACTCACTATGGTATCTTCCATTTTTCCAAATGGCGGACGGTCAATATGACTAAGCTTTAGCCCAATTTGTATTTTTGTTCCTTGACCTACTGTGGATTGAATTTTTAAATCTCCGCCACATCTCTGGGCAGTAGCCTTAAAAAGCGGCAATCCTAACCCTACCTTTCGGGTTGTTCGGGTAGTATAAAAGGGATCTACTGCCTTTTCCATAGTTTCTTTGTCCATGCCTTTGCCATTATCCTCAACAACTATATTAAGCCAATCTTCCTTTTTATCTTCTTCTATACTTATTTCAATCAAGCTAGCATTAGCTGTTATGGAATTTTGTACCAGATCTAGTAAATGTAGAGATAGATCTTGCATGATTATTATCCTTCTTTATATTTAGCAACAATTTCTTTTATGTCCTCAGGCTTTAAGCGCCCATATACATCATCATTGATCATAATAATAGGTGCCAGTCCACATGCTCCTAAGCATCTGGTAGCCTCTAAAGTAAACAGTCCATCATCGGTAGTATCTCCTACCTTCATATCTAATTCCTTGACTAGTTCATCAAGAATAGCCTGAGAACCCTTTACATAGCAGGCAGTACCCATACATACACCTATCTTGTACTTACCTTTAGGCTTTAAAGTAAATTGGGAATAGAAAGTTGCAACCCCGTAGATGTCACTAACTGGAATATCCAATTCCTTGGATATATATTTCTGTACTTCTAATGATAAGCAGCCAAATATCTCTTGGGCTTTGTGAAGAACCGGCATAAGCGGACCTTCTTTGCCTTTCCATTGGTCAATTTCTTTTTGAAGTTCTTCAAACTTCTCTTTATTTTCTAAAGTTATATCTGACATTTTGCCCCCTCCTTCAAGGTAAAATTAAAATAACTTTATTGTTTTCTTTGCATTTTATAAAAATCATCAATATTGTAACACACTTTTATAGATTTGTCATTTTTTTAACGAAATATATTTTAAAAAATAATGTGTTTATTACACATTTCCTCTCTATGTATCATATTTTTTAATTTTTCCACCAAATAAGGCTGCTTCTTCTACAAAATTATGTGTACATTAGTTTATATTATACTAGATATCTCGCTACAATTCCATAGTTGAATATTCAAAAATTTTGTTATATACTTATCACTTTCTTTTTAACGCATTTATTATATCTGACACCGATAATTTGTCTACATACAAGAAGCTTTCCCTTTCCAATATTTGCCCCAATTGATGTGCGTCAGATGAATACAATATTTTTTCCTTAGGAAATATATGACAATACTGTCTATCCCAGCTACTAATCTCTACCATGCCATTTCTTAAACTCTCTGGGATAAAACCTAGCTGGGATATTATACTAAAGGATGGTCTATCTATATGAGCAGGAATCAATACCCCTTCTCTCATATAAACCTCATATAATACTTCCTCTAAGGATAAGTCAACCGAAGAAATAAGCAGCTGCTCTCTTTGACCTAGTATCCGATCCTCTTCATCCATGATTAGTTGGTTCCCGAAAGCCCCCGGCACATTAGCTATATTGGGCAACTTGCTCCTAATGAGTTCTCCAAAGTCCATAAGTCTATCTAAATCCCCGAAATAACAAAGTAAATGAACCTCTTCTTTAGTTTGTACCTCCATGCCTGGTACAACTATTAATTTAGAATTTGCAACTTTCATAATAGCCTCTACATTATCGCAGCTGTTATGGTCAGTGACAGATATGGCATCTAATTTCTTGAGTAATGCCATATTTACAATATTATTCGGAGTCATATCATCATCTGCACAGGGCGACAAGGCCGAATGTATATGGAGATCAACAGCAATTTTCATTGCTCCCTACCTATTCCCATCTCATACAATTTGCCTGCTAATTGGAAAGCCGACAAAGGTGATGAAATAAGAACAATTTCTTCTTCTATAGCTTTTTCTATTGTACTAGCATCTATTGGTATATCTTCTGGAACAATAATACATGGTATTTCCACCAGAGTAGCTACTGCAATAACATTGGTATGAGTTTGGACAGTAATCCATATACCATCTTGTGGCCCCTGTGCCATGACTCGGCTTAACAAATCTCCACAATATGCTGTTTTAATCTCCCTATCCAAAAATTCTTCACCAGCTATTACTTTACCTGGTATGTTTTCTATAATTTCACTTATTTTCATCCTTCTCCTCCTTATCTTTTGAACTTCTTTCTTTGCCTGTAGGTATATGATCTGAAAGCTCTATCATTTCCTGTGCTAAACT
>CALKWV010000141.1 GCA_938003915.1 uncultured Bacillota bacterium
GCTGATTTTAAGATTCTCGTCAAAGATGTCAGTTTCAAGTCCTTCTACAGATCTGCTCTTGTCAAGATATAATATCGGTTCCGTAATCCATTTAATACTATAGAAGATGTGGCTATTCTAAGGCATTAATTTATTTGAAATATTGTTCTACCGCTTTTTTTGAATATCGACTTGGATGAAATGGTAAATAAATAATTTCATTTTCAAAGTCTTTTAAAATCTCGTTAACAGTTGAGGGCATTTGATTAGAAGAGAAGACGACTACTCTATTACAGTTTAGCAATCTTATTTCCGCTCGTATAAATTCTTTATATTTTTCAGCGTAATTTGAAAGAACTCTTGTATTTGTCCTGTTTAATCCACCGCGCTTATTCATAAAAGCGCTATCTGTAATATCTACACCAAGATTTTTACATATTGAACACAAACAGTTATAATATGTCGTTTGTGCTTTCCTGTCACGAGTTATATCCTTTTTATCCCTTTCGTCACTTCCTTCATATGGATTGTAATATTGTCCAGATCTTTTTGCCTCAACTACTCGTTTTAACCAGAAATCTTTTTTACCATAAAGTTTATCATTCTCGAGATTTGATTCTTTGCATATGAATAGAAGGCTTGGTTGCTTTTCTCCCAGTTTTCCGTCTTCGCAAAAATTACTCTTTGCCTCCTCATCGGAAAACACACAGTTGTCTGCAAAATCGTCATCTACCATATGTGCTTTTTGCCAAATATCAAAAAGTTCCTCTATACTGTTACACCTCTTAGTCTCATTTTCTAGTATACGGAAATCCTCCATTTTTCTTCTCCTTTCATATTTATTTCGATAAACCTAATTGGTAAACTTTTGAACGGATATTATATGGATGGTTATGCCCATAGGGTCAAGAAGTGCTGTGATTCCACCTACAGAGTATTCTTCGGTGATTTCTCTACTAAGGAAACAATCATGCAGCACTTCGCTGACTTCACATTGGTGTTGGTAGCCTTTACGATAGCCCCAGCTCCATCTTGGTTATATCATTTCGGATGATGGTAAATGGCATAATATATCCCCTTTGATTAACCCAACTAATTGAAAGAATCTATTAACCCTAGTGTGCTAATAGCTATAATGAATCGTTCTGCCCATAGCATCAAGAAGTGCTGTGGTGCAACCTACAAGGTATTCCTTCTCTATAATTGATCTGACTGCCCTGATGTCAATGCGATCATGTAGCAGTTCATAGTTGTTGTCAAAGAACACTGTGGTAATGCGGCATTTCCCCTTAATATCCTGCTGCTTTTTAACATTGCATTATAGCCCTCGATGGTGTCAGGGTGTCAGTTTCCGGTTCTACCTTGGGTCCTCTCTAATCTAGTATAAATGTCAATTCAATTAGTCCCTTTTCCATTGTTATATCCTCCTTAGGTTTTTTTGTGCCTTAAGGATAACATTTTCAAATAAGTATATGATCTCTTTGAGAGCAAAATTTTGACTCCGCTCATTAATACGATTTCAAATAATCCCATATCTCCTTATCATTTAAATAGGTATAACATTCTTTTAAAGCTTCAGCTAATACCTCTAAATAACGATCACTTGGTGGATTTTTATCAATCACTCTGTTATTTGTAATGGTCAATACATCAATACCGTCCCATTGTCCTAGAGATATAATTGTATTGTACCACGGAGAATCTGGGCGCGGAATTCTGCCACCGTTTTCTTCTTTATATAGATGATTAAATTGTTCCCTGCTAATTAGATAGGCTACTCCATATGCTTTCCCTGGAGTGGTAATATCCAAGAAAGAAACCCCTCCGTTATCCCATGAACCAGATGAATTGCCATAATACATGTTATAAGGAATCTCATAAGGCATTTTTGCCCTTGGTGGTGTCTGATCAGAACATGGCTTATGATTTCTTCCATTATTTCTAAATTTACCGCCTTTTATATAGTGCATAAACCTCTCTTCAAGCATATTAGACCCATACCCCACGTACCATACATAATCTTTTTTGTTCATCTTCTTTTCTCCTTTCCATGGCTGATGATAAAATGGAATACACCGGTTATCTTTCACATCCCCTAAATACTCGTAGATGTATGCATTAATAGTATTATCCTTTCCTATTAAGATAGGTGCTTCCTTTAACTTGTATAGAATGCCTTCTCCTTCCAGACAATTTAGCCTTTCCAGAGTAACTATATCTATTTCATATAATTCTCCTTTTACCTTACCATCACTATTTTCCTTTATGCCAGGATAGGAACCCAAATCATATAGAGCATAGCCTTCCAATACACCCTTTCCTATAAAACGGCTGTCCTTAAGGAAAGCTTCATGGTTTCTTCTACCTTTCATAAGAGTGCCATAAACAAATACTATTCTGTTATCCCTGCTATCTAGCTTCCTAAGAAAATCCCTAGCCCTATCTGTATAGCTTACACCCCATTCGTTGAGAATCTCGCCTTTTTCAAGGATGCTTCTTAACCATGATACTGCATAATAAAATAGATCTGTAAACTCAATGCACATCTTGGGATAAGCTCGTAAGAAGAGTGATATATCGATGGACTCGAATATAGAAAGGCAGTCTAATAAACCGCCTATTGTATCGTAACCACTTCCTTTAAAACTGCGACCTGTACATGCTAGCATGCCTTTTTTTAGGGTGTCCATAAAACCATCAAGTTGTGTAACCTTTTCTGGAATGTCCAGTAGAGCCCTCATCATAAATGATACGGTGATGTAAGTGGGAGTATAGAAAAAATCTACTCTAGCATCAGCAGGCATAGATCTAGGATCACCTTGTCCCCAAAATACCATATCCCTGTTATCAGGTAAAGGCTTAGCATGATGTATTATGCCCCGAACATATTCAATAACTTCCTCATCACTAACTTTGCCTGAGATTAGCATTTCTAAATCCTGATGTAGTTTTTCCACGATCTTCTCGAAGACATTTACATCAACCTCTGCAGGACGATAAAAAGTATTTTTCATGGGATATACCTCCTAAAGTTTTATTGTATTCATAGTAGCATACCCCATGAATTTCTTTAATGAAGCTGGGCTTCATCTTTTAGATAAGCTGTTCTTTATTGTATGCACTTCTACGCACTCTTTTTAGATCTATAGTTTTAACTTTTCCGTTTACAAGAACCTCTACGCTTCCCCCATTATAGGAGCCTGGCACCACTAAGCATTCTTCCAAAAAGATAGTCTCCTCATCATTTATTTCATACTCTATATAGCAGGTTTTACCGTTTTTAATGCAATCGGATAATACACCTGCACCTTCAGTATGACTACATTGGTACTCGGTATAAAAATGATTGTCCATAGGTTCATTTAGGGATTGATACCAATCCTTATCATCAGGCAATAGATGTTCCGTTACATACAAGATTCTTTTCTTGGCATAATCCGATAGCTGTTGCCAAATAGATTTTGCTGATATCAACGCATAATTCCCTAATATGGGGTCTTCACACATATGCTTTAATCCTTTTAAAGTGGCAATTACTTGTGTTATATTAAATGTCAAGAACAGGGGATGTACTGTTGTAGTAAACTGGATTCTTCCTCTTTGCCTTACCATCTCATCTACTATAAAGGGTTTGCCACATACCTGAAGGGGATCATCCTCGCCACGCAGACGAGCTATATCTTTCTCTAAAGTTCTTGCACTAATCCATAATTCATCAGATAAATCCTCAATAGTTTTATCTGACATCTGCAACTCCTTAGCAATATACATCAGTCTTTCAAAAGAATTTGAGGTGTCAATGGGGGGATAGGATATCTCGATATCAAAGGAATGCTCCTCCTCTAAAAATTTAATTAATCGTTTTGAGACTTCAATCGCAGTTTTTTTATCACTAGTATATGATTTTACAGTTTCCTCGATGGCAGAGGTTAATTTATCTGCCTCTAAAACATTTTCACCAAAGCTACTTTTGTACTTTTGGTTGATCTGCTTTAATACGTTTTTGACAGTGGTTTTCCTAAAAGTATACCTACAATATTTACTGTACATAGGCTCAGAGAGTAGATTGTCTATTACAGTGTCTATATAAAGCAAAATATCAGCCCCCTTCACTAAAATAATTTATCTACAGCAATTATTATATAATGATACAAATTATAGAATATAGGGACAAAAAAATGAAAAAATTTTGATGTTCTCCATGTCAATTTGTCCCTATTGTAAAGAGGCCAGAGGTTACATGGAAGAACTTTTTGATAAATATCCTGAATACAGGGAACTTGATATCGAAATAATTGATAAAGTAGAAAATCCTGATATTGCAGATCAATATGATTACTACCATGTTCCAACCTATTATTTGGATGGGTTGAAATTCCATGAAGAAATACTCAGCCAGGAAACTGTTAGTACTTCCTAAACTTTACATGACTAAACTCTCGTGAGATTCTAACTTCTTCTCCTATCTTTTCCTCTAGTATTCTTCTGCTAGTAGTAGCATATACAGGAATAATTCCCTTAGCTTTACAGTGACTTACTATACTTACAGTAGCTCCAAAGTCTCCCTGTACTTAGGCATAGTCTCCTGGTCTACCTTTTAAATCAATCCACTCCATTATTCCATCTAGATATTCTTCCAGATCATCTAATTCAGGAGGGATGTTTGTCCATATTTTCAGAAGTTCATCTTCTAAGGCCAAAAATTTTGTTATCCCAAGTCTTTCTTTGGCCTCTTGTTTCTGTCTATCTGTAAGCTCATGGGAGAATATCAATAGCATTTGTCTCTCTTGATTTTCCTTGTCTTCAAAAGTATCGTGATATAATAATGATTCAGCTATTTTTATATTGTCTCTAAGTGCATCTGGAAACTTAGAAGGTCTGGCGGGACCCTTTCTCCAACCTGCATGATTTATATCATTTCTTGGTTCTGTCATACTATATATGAGTTTGAAAAGCTGGTTGGCTTTTTCCCTTTTCATATCAATTTTAAAACAATCTGCATCTATGTATTCTTTGAATATCATATAAGAATAGGTAATTATATTGTTTCTTTCACCCTCCTTTAGTACATCTATGTCGAATTTGTTACAAAGATAGCTAATTAGTCCTTCTTGCAGTATGGTAAGTCCTTGCTGGTACATTCCATTATCTAAACACCACTTAGCAGTCTCAATAATATTGACCTTGTCATTATCGTGACTAAATCTATCAAACCTCTCCTTTAGCATTCCTATGATAGGTGACAATGGCTTTATTTTGTCACTAGCAGCACCGTCAACTACTTCACTTATATCTTTCTTTAGAACCGAAACTGCTTTGGTAATATCTTGACCTCTACAGGTAAGGACTACATCGTTAAAGTTCTTCATTGACCCTGCCAGGGAGTTCAAAGCTTTTGGATCCTTGAATAAAATAGCTGGATCTGCCTCTTTTCCTGCTTTTGTAACTCTTTTCTTAATTGATCTGTTTATTTTCTTTGTCTCTTTTTTTGTTAGTTTCTCAATTACAGAAGCATTTCCTGTTGCTAGATATCTATCGATTCCCATAGTCCAATCAAATAAATCCACAAATGAAGTTAAATCAAAAATAGGTGCATTTCTTTTTTCTATTGGAATCTCTTTTACATCATTA
>CALKWV010000142.1 GCA_938003915.1 uncultured Bacillota bacterium
GCCCCGCGAGGGGACGGAAACTTAATGATAATGATACTTGAGACCACCCAGGCACGGTCACAACCCATGCCCCGCGAGGGGACGGAAACATTGATATTAATGTATTTTTGTTTGTCCTTATCTGTCGCAACCCATACCCCGCGAGGGGACGGAAACCTGCAAACTGCTGGAAATTGAGCCTGTGGGATTGTGGTCGCAACCCATGCCCCGTAAGGGGACGGAATCTCTTTATTACTTACTTCCTAGATGAAGAAAAAAGGGCAATTTGAATAATTGCCCTTTTGTAGTGTTGAGATAGTTTTAAAATTTGGGGGAAAAATAAAATGTTATAGATAATAGGAAACAAAATGTTGATATAAAAAAACCCCTTTCCTTAAAGAATCTTAATTTGATTCCTGTTAGAAAGGAGTTTTTCCATTTAGTCTTAATAAGGTTCCTCGTGGAGAAATAAGGACTGTAATACGTAAGGTACAGCCTAAGGTATATAATCCTGAAAAGCATGCATTAATATAATGATTATGATTTGTGCATAATGTGCTTAAATATTATTTCTGCGGCTTCTTTGGCAGAAATATGGCTTACATCGATTTTATATGTATCCATTTGAAAGTAATTATTTAATCTTGATAGGCTTCTGTTAATAACATCTTCAGTCCTTATTCCCATTTTTATATCCTTATTTATTCGTGAAATTAATGCTTGTTCTGTACATACTAGAGAAAACTTATATAATTTACAATCATGCTTTTCTAATCTAGACAGAACATCATCAATAATACTTTCCTCATGCATTACCCAACAAAAAATAATATTTTGATACACAGAGCAAGAAATAAAATTATTTAAGAGATAACTAATATTATCAACTACCACATTTTTAGTTTCATCATTCACAATAAAAGGGGACATGTCCCAGCACCAATCACCATCCAGAAAAACACAGTTTGGTAAAAGTTTTTGCAGTTCTCTGCTTGTTGCTGTTTTCCCTACGCCCATAGTTCCATTTATAAAAATAAGATTTTTCATTTTCTACTCCTCATTCTCTAAAACTTAAATGTTCACTAATTCATAAAAATCTACATAATAGTATCATCACCAATCTCAATTAGTTTATTAGAAGATAGATACTCACTTCTATCCTTTTGGTCTACTTCACCTTTTAGTACTTGCTTAACTTTTTCAAACTCAAACTGTTTTATACATTTATCTATTCACTTATTAATCATGTATCCTCTATCGTGACTCTGTTAATTCTTTATAGTAGATTATAATTTGCTACATCTGTACCTTTCAAGTTTAGACTGATTTGTAACGTATCTAGGGGTAGAATTTTGCTTAAAAAGTCTATTACCATTCCTCTATTTAAAACATCATGGCAAAATTCGTTGTAATAATGACGCAAGCATCCATAGCAGCTAGCGTTTCCATCCTCTCCGCCACATTCGCATCTTTTAAGCCTTTCTAATGTAGTGTACAAAACTTCCTTCAGTATAGTCTTATTAGCCATTCGCTTTACATGTCCTGCTCCACCGGGGACATTATCAAAAAGTATTAGCGCAGGCCTTTCGGGATTTCCTGCTATGGGATACAAGCAGCCATCTAAATCCTGCCTCTCTATCTGCAAAGCTTCGCTGGCCCCTTCTAATAGGGCATAAAGCAGCGAAAGCCAAAAACCTTCCCTGGAATCCCCATATCCATCAAAATAAAGTTTTAGAATATCCGTTTCAAACTCGTGTCCCAGGGAAAGACCAGATTGTAATTTGCCACGGCATTCTCTACCCCAATTGGTCTTGTGGGATGATTTTGTCTTTTCATCGCCTAATAGGGCATATCCACAGCTATAGCATATCTTAAACCTCTTTTGGCCACCTGTATTTATAACAGCCAGCTTGCCATGACTAGCTGCGGTAGCAGTTAATAGAACATTTCCTAATTCCAATTCTGTATGCAATGATTCATTAGCTTCTCCAGAATAATATACTCTGGTAGTGTAGGTCTTTTCAGGCCTTTGCTCCCCTGGTCTTCCAGGAGCATCAGTACTTGCTATAAAACCAAAGGATGGGATAATGAAATCACCGTCTGCCTTTGCTATCCTATGCCCACAAGCAGGACATCTTGGAAAGGGATTATCATTCTTTTTTAAAAGCTCTGCTCTAGTCCTGTGATAACTTCTGCAATTAGCACATATCACATAACGATAGCGCTCCCAAGCCTTGGTAGGTACTCGTTTTATATATCTGCTGGTCCACAGTTTTCCTGCTGCAACTATTTGACTGCTAGGCGCATATTCTGATAAGGCTATTTTAAGATCCCTTTCCAGTTGCAATCGCTTTGCCTCTTCACCGTGATGATCTATTTGTAGTGGTACAACATCTACAGGAAAGCCATATTTGGGAATTATACTGCGGCTTGACATAAAGCTAAGTAGAGGTCTAGTTTTTATAGTGTTTAATAGTCTTATTAAGTGTCCTCCATCCCTATATTGCTTATATGCTTCTTCTCTTGCAGCCTCTATTTCTTCAACATCCCTTTTTAACTCTTCATAAGCCCTGACCATTACTCCATCTTCCCCTAGTAGCAGGTCCACCCATTTCCAGTCTTCTAGCAAATCATGCATATGCCTAGGGACTATCCTCTTTAATGATTTATATAATGCCGGCGGTTTTGATTTCAGGTATTGTTTTAGTTTTTCCGGTCCTGGTCTACCAGCATGGAAGAAAAAGCTTTCAACATTGCCAAAATAGTCATTGTTTTCTGCCCAGAATTTTGATAAAGCGGTAGCAAATATATGTCTAAGTATAATCTTTTCATTATCTAAAGTTATATATGGTGCCCTTATCTCCCCTGCCACCATTCTCCATGGTTCATGATAATGAGTGATGTCGTGAGATTTTCTCTGGGCAAAGGTAAGCACAAAGGCAGCTGAATCTGCTCGACGTCCAGCCCGTCCTGCCCTTTGAATATAGTTGGCTGCAGATGGAGGCATATTTCTCATAAATACTGCTTCCAGCTCGCCAACATCTATGCCTAGTTCAAAGGTGGTGGAGCAGCTTAAAATATTTACTTCTCCATTTACAAACTTAGTTTGGAGTTCTGCTGCAGACTGACTAGTCAACTGTGCTGTATGCTCCTCTGCATACATTTTTATTGGCTTAGTTTCCATATATAGCCTGTAATAGTGATTATCCTCGAACACATCAAGGGGATCGCAGGAATGCAGCTTTCCCGTACACTGATAAGATACACAGGTACCACGGATATTATAGGGGGTTATTGTATTACAGGTATCACATATATACCACTGTATATCATCATGTACTAGGGGTGAAGCAATCTCCCATACATGGTTGCCTATTTGATAAACCACTCCCTCGCCTGTAAGATTTTTGGCATGAAAATGATCGCCCCATACACTGTTGGGAGATCCTAATAACAGACATCTGTCCCATATTGTTTTTAATAGCTCTATGCATTCTTCTTTTGTTATAGTGGGGTTAAGGTTTTTAGCGACACGGATTATGTAATCCAATCTACCGTTTAGTCTATCGGTATTCCAGCTTAGAATTCCACGCTTGGAGCAGGTTTGATTGCCCCTGAAATAGAACTCCCTGTTTCTAGGTTGGAAAAATTCATCTCGAGGAGATATCCATTCAGGGAACAAAACAGCGCCTTTGTTTCTGAAAGTGTCCAATAATACTTGAAATAAGGTCCATACTTCCTCTTCAGTCATGTTCCAAGGGGATCTCAAAAGTGGTGGAGGGGCTCTCCAATACTTGGGTTTCACTAGGGAAAAATGTATTAGACCCAACGCCTCCAGACTGTTTCGCTTGTTTAGACCAAGGAATTCATAGAAAAGCCATTTATAAACCTCGTTTTTATTATCCTGAATACTTGATTGTTCAAAAATTCCTGCCTCGTCAGCAGTCTTATACAGAGCATCTGCCAGATTTTGAATTCTCCATTTATTCTCTATAATTTGACCTTTATAATCCTTAAGGGTTTTGATTATTAAACTCCTGCGTAGTATCTGGTTATATGTATGGTTCAAATATGGGGCAAAGAAGGCGGCATCCTGACGACTATCAGAAAAAATCAATAATTTTCTTGTGCCCTCATGGCTGCTTTTTTCCTGCATTTCATAAGCGCCCAGATTCCACTCATCTCTTTCCCCACTTGCCCTGTCCTCGGCCGGCTCAGTCACTTTTTGTGGATTAATCTGTTGATACAAGGCTGTGCTTAGTACACTGGCAGTAGCATCATTTCCTGTTAAAAACCTTCTTACAACACCTCTCGGACTTCTTCGTCCACAAGCAGGACAAACATATATCCGCCCCCCACTGCTAGTGGGTACCTTATATACCGTAAAATATTTGCTATCTTTACAATGGCATATTTTACCCATAAATCCTTGTTTCTCAATAGCTCCACATTTGCCGCAAAGGATATAAGGTGATAAATCCTGCTTTTTTTGGCTTATTTCCGGAAAGTTAATTTCATCATCCTCATCAGCCTCACAAGGAACAAAATCCTCTTGCTTCATCAAGTAGTACTCCATTGCTTCTATTTCCTGACTGGATTGTCTTAGATAGGTGACCCCGTTCTCTTCCAGACTTTTCCCTACCAAATACAAAGAAGCACATTGATTGCAAGTAGCTATCTCAAAAATAGCATAATCCGTGCCCTCTATATTTTTGAATTCATGTCTCTCTAAGTATAATTTCATATCCGGCATCATGCCTAAATATGCTCCCTCAATTGCTCGTGCAAAGACATGATAACGAGCCGGAAGAAGAGGTAATGATGAGTCATCCTCTTTAGCCCGGCTTGCCAGCTCTACTAGACATACTAAAGTTTCCATAGCCTTAGCTGAATTCCCTACAATTTTCTCTGCAATGGAAGTAAGGAGCTTCGGACCTTCTTGCAATTCTTTTTGAAGATTTATTAATCTCGCATCAGCTTTTAATACTGAATAAATAAATCTTCTCCAATCATGTTCCTCTGCTTCTTTTATGGCATGATTAACTACAACTTCTGGCACCTGGCTATCCAATGCGATAGATGCCAATCTGTTTACTATATCCTGAGGTGTACTATCATTATCTATAACATCCAGCCATTGCTGATACATTCTTTCATCAGGATGCCCCCAACTAATTACTGCTTGGGTCAAAGGCATGCGTTCACCTTCAATAACATCCTGACGTCTGGAATCATTCTCTATCCATTCGAAAGGTTCACCAAACATCTGGCTAGCAAAATTTACTATTTGTGCATAATCCTCTTTTCCCTTACCAAGAGTGGCACTAGTAGCAATACACTGCAGTCTTTTACTAGGATCTTTTATCACCCTATCTTTTAATCTACGCAGTAGCATAGCCATCTCAATACCTTTAGAACCACTATAAGTATGTACCTCATCTATTACAATAAAACACCAATTTCCAGAATACCTGCCATCGAAAAAAACACTATCATCAGGTCTTAAGAGTAAATATTCCAGCATAGCATAATTGGTAATCAAAATATGAGGCGGATTATCCCACATCTGTTGTCGGCATATTAGTTCGTTTGGCAAAGGATCCGAGTGGAACATATTCCTATACTGATCCACAGCATTTCTATACTCTTTTTCAGTCTCTCCCGTATAGCGACCAAAAGTAATATCAGGGAAATTCTTAAGTAGAGATCGCAGCCTTACCATTTGATCATTGGCTAAGGCATTCATAGGATACAATAAAAGTGCACGCACTCCAGGCTGCAATTCCCCTCTTTCCCACTCCCTCATTAAATGGTTGATAATAGGAATCATAAAGGTCTCGGTCTTACCGCTACCGGTACCTGTAGATACTACAATATTTCTTTGTTTTTCTATAACTTTTCTTATGGCTGATTCCTGATGCTTATACAAAGACCTGTCTAGAGGCAGTGCTGAAGTACGCAAATTTCTAAATCCTTCAGACAAGACATTCTCCTCTATTAGGGATTCTATGGTATTACCAGATTTAAAATAAGGAGTAGCTTCAAGGATAGGTCCCTTTAATAATCTTTCAGACTTTGATAGCTGTTCAATAAACTGTTGCTGTAAGTTTACATCTCCAAATCTAAAAGTGGTAGCAAGATAATTTTTGTAACTTTCTTCAATAGCAGCCGATGCTGCTATAGGATTAATACTCATCTTTATAATTCCCCTCCCAAACCATGATGGCTAATTCCTTTTCCTTTTCAATAAGGAGTCTAATAAAATCCCTGCTGTTCCCATCAAAAATATTCCTAATATCTACCCCTTCAGGCAAAGGCCTATGCCAACTATTAAACAACACAAAAGGATCATTTCCGGCCAGAGGATAAGTGTTTGTAACTGTTCTAATGACTTCCTCATATTCCCATCTAACCAACATAAGAACCTCTATTTTCTCCTTGTAGTTGGGAACTAAACTTTTACACTTAGGATAATGTTCTGCGTCCCAAACCTGTTGATTTTTCACAATTTCCCCACAGCTGGTGCATTTTACGCCTTCTTGGATTTCTATGAAGGCTATATCCTTTTCTTTATCCCAGGTTAATTTCAAATTATGCTGATCTCCTCCCTTACCCCAACCAAGCTCTATACTGCCATTTCCAGCCCTCCATGCTTGCATTAGCTTTCTGGCGTTCCTGTTATAAAGAGTAGAATTAGCTAGAACTTTTTCTCCTGTATAAAAATCCATGCTTACATCAAATAGGCTATCATATAAATAATCGCATATATAGTTTGACAGCTTGGTTTGAATAGCTGAAGCTGTTGGAAGAAGTGAAATTTGATAGACTGGCATTTCTGCGTCAACTTTCACAAATATCCATCTGCTAAGCTCCTTTAAATTAACACCATTATTTGTAATCAAGGCTGAAAAATTGCCTTTATGGTCTATCTGGGTACTAACTTTTGCTATCCTTGTTTTGTCTTTTATATGTCCTACTAGAGCTATTTCTATCATACTGCCTTTATAGCTAGAGCTGGTTTTGCCAATTACTTTTATACTATTATTAGAGAGCCATAAAAAATCTAGTATCCTTATATGCTTATCATTGTTTTCAATAAAAATATCGTACACTTTGTCAGCCTGCACAGGGAATTCTAGTCCCATAGTTGAACCCATCCAGGGATCTTCAATATCAAATTGAACAAGATATCTGCCAGTAGCTAAATCATGTAAACCCATGTCCAATACCAAGCTATTTTCCCCATCCTGAATTGGAATTGTTATAGGCATTTTCCAAGGATTATCAGTCCTCCAAAAACGTATTATCCTATTGTTGGGATTCCCTTTATCTTTCCATTTCAGACTTATCAGCTTATTGCTGTCCACCGTATTATAAATTGCATAGCTGAAATCTTCAATTTCCCATACCGTTCGAAGGGCAAATAACATTCCTTTAAAAAGTTTTCTATGTCGCCTGTCGTATATTTCAATAGTAAAGTTATACACACCTGGAGAAGCTTTAATTGTATCTGTAAAAGCCATAAGGCTTACCCGTGCCCTGCCAGATTTCAACATTGTATCCACATATTGATCTAAACCATCAGCACTTATTATTATGTAATCGCCTTTGTCTTCTGGCAGTTCCACTTCCAGAGTCAGGTTTTCACTTTCGAGCCAATCATCCAGCCAAATTTCATCTATGTCACAAACACCTTGGCTATTATGGATATCTTTGAGTCCATATAAATTCCATTTCACTTTTGGCATCTCTACTTCTATAGGTAAAATATCCTGTTCATCATCTCTTATAGAAAATATTATATTCCCAAGTAGAATATCTTCAGAATCTGGAACCATGATATCGTAGGCTTCATCTACAACAGAGATTATAGTTCCCTCACTCCTAATTTCAAATTTGCTGTTTTCAGGCAGAATCAAAGTGGTCATTATATCAACATTTTTACCCTGGCTGGGTATATAAAGATGGGGATCGAAAATAACCATAAGGTCAGGAATAAACACCATGTAAAATCTGTGTTCTTTCCCTTTACTATTTGTAAGATATATACCGTACCAACCCAAGGGATTATTGCCTAGCAGCTGAGGAGTATGAAGAGGTATCTGAACTGCTGTGTTATTCTCAGACACAGTAATATCAGATAATTCTTTTAGTCTATAAAACTTTCTCTCATCCCATAATCTAGTTCCCCTGCTTATTACAAGGGTCCAATCATCTATGTTTTCTGTAGAATCAAAGGGAATCATAAGACTTGGTATATCATGAGAGTATATCGGCAGACCGTTAGAAGTGACTCCTAATAAGGGTTCAGCTCCTAATAAGAAAGGCTCATTGACCCTTACTGTTTTTAAGGATAAGACTTTATCTCCAGTATTGCTATCCACTATGGATAGCTGTGCCGTATTGGATAAATCTATCAATATTAGTTTAAAATCCTCTTTAAATTGAACAAGAGTAGATTCCTCCAAAATATGAACTTCCGGATATGGAGTCCAATTATCTGGACACAGAAGCCATAATCTTTGCTGGGGAAGCTCTGCTCCTTGTACTTTAGCTCCATTTTCTCGAAAAATTAGATAAGGCAAATCTTCCTTTATTCCTTCTACTTCCCATTCTTTTAGTATCCTTCCACCTGATTCCAGAATGATAGTATATGTAGAGGAGAGTGTATATATAGGGATATCAATTTTTGTTGTTTCTACCGCATCATTGTTATAGATATATGCTTTCAACTGTGAATATGCAAGCTGTTCCTGAGATTGAGTCTTTACTTTAATATATATAGGGTTATCAAATTGACCATCCCTATACTTCAATCTATGGTTACCCATAGATATCTTTAGTTCTCCTAATACCGGATCCAGCATCAGTTCAGGAGCAGAAAATCTTTCTAAAGGTTCTGTATAGTTTCTCTTGTTTTCAAGACTGGCATGCTGCATGTTAGCACGCCATTTATTAAAAGCATCAATAACTCTTTTTGGTAAGTTATATTTATTAGGGTCAACAGGGCTTCCGTACTTTTCTAGATCATCTATCATTTTTAATATCTCAATTAACCATGTATCTGACCATTCTCCACCATAAAGCAAAAATCTCAATACCGTTTCTTCAGTATAAAAAGTTGGCAGGGATATGGATTCAAGTTTATTTTCTTTTTCGCCTATTTCATTCATTAAATTGTTGATTTTATCTATATAATATTTGTTTAAACTATCTACTGAAGATTCTATTATGTCGTGTCCTTCTATTCTTTTCCAAGCAACCACATTAGTTACGTGTTGATCCAGTAATACCTTGGAACGCATATATTCATGAAAAGATTCTTTAATGGGAGCCAGTTTAGCTGTAAACTCTTCAGAAGCCATGACTAAAAACCCATGATTATAAGGAAGATTTCCAAATAGCTGTTTTAAATCCTCTTTCAACTTGTGTATATGTATTTTTTCTTGTTCAATTTCCTTATTCAATTCCTGGT
>CALKWV010000143.1 GCA_938003915.1 uncultured Bacillota bacterium
AGTGGAAGAAGAACAAATCCTAAGAGCTTAGAGGCAAAATTGCCAATAAAATATATAATGGTTGTCTTAATTACCCTATCACTTCTATTCATTTTTACTTCTACCCTTTTTAATTATAGAACGAATTACACTATAAGACTTATATATTTTATTATATAGTTCAAATCCACTACAGTAATAACCCGCAATTTCGGCCAGGGATTTTTTTTCATCTTTTAGATCTTCTAGTAGGTCATCATAAAAAACTGATTTAATTGGGTTCTGGGGATATTGTACTGTCCAGTATTCTATACATTCATTTTTATCTAACTTAATCCTGTTATCTGTTTTCAATTTATCGAGCAGATTTTCACCAGCCTCAGTCATGGCTATAACCATTGATACCCCCTCTTTATCATCTAAGTACCTTGGTCCCCAATAATCCCCAATTCTTATATCCGCTGAAGAACTTGTTCTAAATCTACATTCATAACAGGATTCCATATTAACAAGTCCTAACAGAAAAAATCTATAAAATAAATCTTTATTCTCATTCCTAACGTAGGACTTATTTTTACCCTCAATTTTAATAAATTTATCTCTCCAACCTTTAGACTTATCCCTGAATTTTACATCAGGTGTTTTACCATATCTATATCGTTTAGAACCTTCTTTTAAATACTTATTCCAAAGATTTTGGCTTGGGACTCCGTGGCAGATTAAATCTACTAAAAAATAGTCCTTTCTTTTATTTCGGGATTTCAATAAAAGGTCAATGCCGGCAATTTGACATGGTGTCCCAAAAATAACAGCCTTTTGGGTATTGTTATAAACTTCATTAAATGCTTCCTTTGTATTACTTTGTAGATATTTAGAACCTTGAAATACCTCTAATGAATCTATATCACCTGCTTTTACAAGCTTATGAACTGCTTCCTGTTTTTCCCTATCATAAATGCATCCAACAATATCATTCAAGAGAAAGAACTCTGGATATCTCATAACCAGCTCCTCCTGATGCTGAAGTATTTAATATTCTTTTATCTAATGATTTTAACATGTATAAATTGTGTTTATCTTTATCGATATCTATTGACTTATTATAGCTGAAAGGACAAACATTTTTACATTTATTACAACCAATACACATATCCTGGTTTATAAATGATTGCAAAAATCCATTACCATTTCTTTTTATTTCTATTGCGTTAGTTGGGCAAATAATTGAACACACACCACATCCACAACAAGTATTAGTAATCTTAAAATCAATGGCAGTCTTATCTTCTGTGGCTTCATTCAAAGCATTTTTTAAATAATTTATCGACTTTTCCCTCTCGATTTCCAGCTTTTCATTCACATTTGTATAATCACAAATTATAGGATCCGATGGTAAGATTTTCGTATTAGTAACCAATCTATCTTGTAATCCTAATAATTCAAGGATATTATAAATCCTGGAATTCTGACTGTAATCATCATCGCTTGAAAATCTTTCATAAGCATAGAAAGGTTTATTATAAATAATAGAAAATACTGTACCATGAAAGGAATCTGTACAAATCATGGAAGCATTTCTAACCAGGTTTATAAACTCACCTGGCCCTACCCCATTTACTACTTCATATCCTCTTCCATAATCTGAGGTAAACACAGGTATGATTTTTAATGGGATATTAATTTTTTCACTCAACCTATATACGTGGGACCAATTATCTTTATTGGTTCCTAAAAAATAACACAATATATATGGTTTGCTTTCATTCTCACCAATAGCTAATTTGTCCCACTCACATGCAGATAACAACATTGTGGGATCTAAAACAACCCTGGCTTCCTTATTACAGATTTCTTTTATTATCTTTGCACCTTGAGCCTCACGGACTGAAAGATACTCAAATCTGCTAATATTCTCAGACATCTGCTTTTTGATATATGGATCTTCTATTTTAGATAGCCCTATACTTGGGGCATAAGCAATCATTTTCTTAGGATTCTCTACAAAACTCAAAAAATACTTGTCATTAAATATATTAGGTGCCCATATTTGATCACTACCGCAGACGAAGGCATCATATTTATCATTTAACAAAAATAAATCTGAGGCAGTTTGGCACTTCTCAGTCAAGTTTATATTTTCGACCAGGAATTTCTCAAAAGCTTTTTCTCTCTCCTGGTCAATAATTGTTCTTTCTTTTCTATTCTTAACTTTCTTTTTTATTAAGTCATAATAAAAATTAAAGCCTTTATAGTTTTTTAACGTAACTAATTTAGCATGGGGTATATAATTAATTACATCTACTTGATAGCCTAACTTTTTAATTGTATGAACAGATGCTGTCACCTGTAAAGAGGTACCATAATTAAAATAATGAAACCATGTCATCAAAGCTACTTTTTTCATAAGACTACCCCTTTATCTTTCTCTTTACATTTACTACAAATTGAGTTGCCTGTGGTCCAATTATCCTTTGTATTTTACTTTTCAACTTATCCCTTCTAGAAAGCCAGGAACCTGAAAAATGATGTATTGTATGGGTATTTTCACTTATATCAATTCTACCCGTTTGTAAATCCTTTGCACAGAAATAATCAAATGGATATATATTCAAACCCTCTTTAAGTACCTGATGTTCATTTTGGGGCTTCCATCCATATTCCTCCATTGTAACTTTAGCAATAATTTGAGTATTTGGTGTTGTATCATAGCTGCCATCAGGTAATATAAATCGCCTTTCATCATACTCTTTTAATAAATCCTCTATCCATTTATGATTCTTTTCAGCGGCCATAATTCCGGTGCCGGTGGTTACACATATTTTATTGTTTTCACAACCAGTAAATGCCTGGTGTTTTAAAAACTTATCTAGAGGTTTTAACACCTCAACATCCGTATCCATGTAAATACCACCATAATTATATAAGGCATATAATCTTACATAATCTGTTACAAAAGCATATTTCTTTGATTCATATGCTTCTTTAACATATTCATTACAATTAATATCAAAATTATCCTCATTCCATAATATAAATTCATAATCCGGTAAATATTTTTTCCAGGAATTTATACAATAAATCGCCAGTTCTGGCATTTGGCTTTGACCAAACCAGCAATAATGAATTATTTTTGGTATCACCATATCAAACCACCTTATCCCTTTTTAGTGTTGATTTACCTACATTAGAAGTAGTAATAACTCTCTCTATATTATAAGCTAAAGCAAAAAGGACAAAAATATCAAAAAAACCCATTGCTTCAGAAAACAGGACTAATGCTATTGATAATATACCAAGTGATAATATTTTTGCAGCTTCATCTTCCCTGTACTCGTATAATTTATTAAAAACTATATAAACTATGCCCCCAAATGCAAGTAAAGATATTAATCCCCCTTCCAGTACTAGCTGTATAAATTGATTATGAGCACTATAATATAACCCTGTTCTGGGAAAAAAAATTAAGTTGACACTTTCGGCCACACCATATCCCATCAATGGCCTGTCCTTAATCATTTCTATTGCCGTGTTCCATAACTGTATTCTTCCTGAAAATGTAATATCTCTACCTAATAATTGATATAACAAATCTGCAAATTGATCCTGTATATTAAAAAGAATTATTGAAAAGAACATTATTATATAAAATACCAGATATGATTTAATATTAAAAATTAAAGTATTTCTAAATAAAAAAGGCATTACAAAATATATAATTATAGGTATCCAGGCTATAATATTGGAAGCAGAACCAGCATGAAATATCATCCAGGTACAAATAATAAAAGTTATAATTAGTTGCTTTTTTGAATACTTGTTCTGAAAATATTTATCCCGTATTATCATCAGGACAATAGTAAGTATATATAACGGAGCTAATTGATTTCTATGCCTCATAAAAAAAATCGTTCTTTCTATGGAATGATATCCGTGAGGACTCATCACCATTGCAATAAAATTAATCAAGGTTAAAAATCCCAAAACTGTTGTGAAGGCTTCAATCAATTGTTTCGGGTTATCCTTAATTCCCAATTCAATGAATAAACATATGGCTAAAACTGGATATACCTCTGTTATTAATGTAGAAATTGAACCATTATTGACTATAGTAGAAAGTGTTTTGATAAAATAAAAAATCAGCGTCATTATTATAAATTTTGATAATCGTCCTTTAAAAATATAGAGCAAAAATACCAGTATAAACACTAACCTTAATCCATTCAAATATATAAAGTTTACAACTGAAATTTCAAAAAAAGTAAAATAATAAGGTTTGAAAAAAACAATAATAGCAATCAGGAATAATAGGTAATATATATTAATTTTCCTGGACACTTTCAATTCTCCATTCTATATAATATCTATATAATAATTTGTTTAATCATTCAAATTAGAGTTTGTCAATAACCTATAAATAAGTTTATATAACCTCTTATTAATGATAAATAAATACGATTTAGCTTTATTCTTAATACTTATTGGCTTACCAATGAGGAATTTTTTACTATATAAATCCTTGTATTGGTTAGAATAAAAATTTCCATAATCAATAGCTTGTAAGAATTTATTTACTAAATTATCATTTAAAAGTTTTTTCAGCTCTATATCATCTATTTCTTCATATATTTTTTCAAGTTCATAACAGGTATTAATCAAATCAACCCCATTCTGAGTTTTATCTTTCGCCTTTGTAATCGAATCCTCTCTAATAATATAATTATAAAAAGGAAACCTTATATACTTTACCTTTTGGGCTTTTAAAAATACTCTAGGTGTCCACTGTTCATCCTCATGTAAAATACCTTTTTTGAAAAATAAATCATTATCAATTAGAAATCTTCTATTATATAAATTTAACCATGCGGCCATATACATTTTTCTAGATTTCAACTGTGTTTTTAAAAACTCTTTCCCGCTTATAATAGTATCAGAAGAAATATAAGCATGTTCCATTAAGGATTTTTTATCTCCTTCTATTCTTATGGCATCACCAACAATAACATCTACATTAGCCTCTATACTGCTATAAAATCTTTCACAGGTATTTTTGTCTATATAATCATCCGAATCTACAAATAAGACATAATCTGCTTTTGCCTCTAAAAGCCCAACATTTCTTGCATCCGAAAGCCCCCCGTTTTCTTTATGGATAACCTTTATCCTGTTGTCTTTCTTAGCATATTCATCACATATAATTGGACAATTATCCGGACTACCATCATCGACAAGAATAATTTCTATATCATTAAAAGTCTGGTTAATTAAACTTTCTACACATCTATGTATTTCTTTTTCTACTTTATATACAGGCACTATAATAGAAATTTTGGGTAATACCATATAATTACCTCCAATATTTAAGTAAAGTCCTGTTAAGTTATATGAAACTTGAGTTAGTCTCCTTCCTGGAATTATAATGA
>CALKWV010000144.1 GCA_938003915.1 uncultured Bacillota bacterium
CATACTATATATTTTAATAAATGCTGCCAATGCTATTAGAAGCTTCAATATAATAGGTGTCCTCTATATAGGATGCCTTAGAGCTTTATATACTAATGAGATTGATGATGAACTAAGGATCTAGGATTTATAATATTAATTAGATAAATTGCTTATTTAAAAAAGGCTTTTAATAAGTCCCTAAGACCAAAAGTTGTCTTTCTATAAACCTTATTGTAAACCGCTCTTTTAGGATCCCTAATCCATCCCATGCCTTTCTTCCCGTAGAATGGATTTACTGCTCTTTTTACTTGCCTCTTTAATCTTCCAGTTGTTCTGGCTTTGATGCTCTTTTTTATACTTGGTTTGCGAAATCCAATCTTCATTGTTATCACTCCAGTTCATTATGCAGAAATGTACTTTACCACTATAATAAATATTCCACTCTACTGCAATATTTAAACTAAAGGCTTTATTTTCAGTAGTCTCTTATATTATTTGTAAACTCTGTAAATTCTTCTTCATTAAACCCCTGCTTATACAATTCATCTTATTCTTATCTTTTCCTTATTTCTCCTAGAAGTTAAATCCAGTTCCCATATCTTAAGGTAAGGATCTTTATTTTTATCCAGCAGTGCTCTTCCAATGTTTTTCCTAAATATACTTCGATCTTTATTCTCATTAACATGGTAATGCTGGTATAAAAACTTGCTCCTCCCCATCCATTGTAGATGAGGTCTACTATAAAAAGAATCTGTTTTTGCTTTGAGTTAATGTTAGTTCATTTGTTGTAGATAGCTCTTTAATTTCTCAATACGATTTTCAATATCTATTCCTTCTTCATTCTGAGCTATAGTTATCTTTGAAATTACACTATCATCCTCTGTCGATTTTATTACGAACCCATCATGTAGAGATTCAATATAATAAGCCCCATACACTAATCTTCTCCCATAATGATCTTTAGATATATTCTTAGGGTCAGCAGCTTTTAAAAATGGCATATATGAATTAGATGATAATTTAGTTACTGTTGTCATAACTACAAACATATATGGATTTTTATTAGGATCATCATTAAAATATTTTCCATAACGTCCAGGACGGAACACAGGATATTTTATATAGTAGTACCTCCAGCTATATAGGGAATTCTCTTCGCAGTAAGTTATATATTCTTCAATTATTTGGTCAAGCAGTTCATCATTTATTTCCTCTTGTCTAGAAAGCAATTCTATTAATACCTTCTTTGTCATATCAAAACCTTTATTCCTGCTTTTATGGAATAACTCTCTCCAAGCACTATCAATTGAACTAGATCCTAATTGGTACCTCCGTCCATTTTGCTCTTGTTGCCCATAGAAACCAATTGCCATCAATGCACAGTCTACTTTGTCACGATTGCATTTAAACAGATCTTCAAATCTCTTAAAGTACTCTAAATTATCTAAACCCAAAATACCTATTTGACCATATAACAAATTATGATCTTCCAGAGCAAATAATTGATTTGATTTATCAGGATTATACTTTAACCAATTTATTTTATCTATTTCTTCTTCTAACTGAATTACAGAAAAATTATTTTCAATGTCAGTATTAATCTCTCCTGTCTTCATAATATAATCTACCTGCTTAAGAATTGCAGGCATTCTATTACCACTAGTACGAGATTCGCTATCACTTATTTCATACTCTGAATTCATTATTAAATTATTAATTATTCTTAGTCTTCTAGCAAATTGAGCTTCACTGATTTGTGATTTGTTTAAAAGATAGCATATGATTCCATATAGCATTACTATTCTATTTAAAGGAAAAGCCCTTCTTCTACCAGAAATATCAGAGTACTTTTTAAGACAATCTTTAAATATATCAATTTCATCCCGGTTATCAATTTTAATTTTTCTTGCTTCGTGCTTATGGGATATAAATCTACTTAGAAATTCACTGGGGGTTTCTTTTTCTAAGGCACACCAACAGTCAAAATAACTCTCTAGAATTTCTATGTTTTTTATAACATCATCTTTATGGCCAGTAAAGTATTCATTTAAAAGATCGAATTCATCATGACTTTTCCCCTGAGGGCTGTTTCCATTTTTATAGCAAATAATATCGCAAATGAACTTGAAGTACCTTAAAAACTCATCATCTATAACATTACCATTATCTTTATCACGATATTGCCATAATAATTCTGTCCACTCTCTATCTATTTTACTTAATATCCTCTGGGAAAGGTCCTTATCTACTAAAGAAATCTTTCTTTCTAACTCAGCCTTAAAGTGTTCAAACTGCGTTAAGGGTTTGCCTCTTGAATTCATTTTTATATATAAATCATCTGTTAACCCCATATCTTCTATTGCTAAAAAATAAAATGTAATAGCATTGTCTTTTAACTTATCCCATATGTTGTCCACATCAGAGAATTTTTCATGAATAGCATCTAGCACTACAAGCATTGAAGAAATAGTAGGATCCTTTTTCCAATCTAACGGGAACCAATACTGATTAATTATTTCCTTTGAAATCTCTTCCTGAAATGCTGGTGTAAACTCTATTAGCTTTCTACAAAAATCTCTGGCACTGTATCTAGTTTCATAGCTGAAATTATATAGGAAGCTATATTCTGATTCAGGAACTGCTTCTTTCTTTGCTGCATACCAGTGGAGCAAGAATAATGTAGTTAACCTTTGTTGGCCATCTAAAGGATATAGTACGCCATCTTCATCTATATCACCGTAGATAAAGTCAAGAGTTATAGGCTTATCAGTAATTGCAGAGTGTAAAGAATCTAAAAATCTTTCCCTCACCCTATTGATATCCTG
Organism: uncultured Bacillota bacterium; assembly: GCA_938003915.1. Classification (GTDB taxonomy): domain Bacteria; phylum Bacillota; class Clostridia; order Caldicoprobacterales; family UBA3941; genus JAAYGY01. Next base: position 2,808 of record CALKWV010000144.1, read on the forward strand.
ACCCTTACGTCCTTACCAGTAGCCATAGACATTATATCTAATTTCTTTCTAATATGAGGTTTAAATCGAGGAGTTATTAGGAAACTACCTTTTTCTATATTTTCATGATCCAAGATCCATTTGTAACTTTTAGCTGGATAAATAATATATTTATACCACTGTGTATCCAGCCAATTATCTAATAGCCTATTTAGCTTATATGAATATCCCTGGCCACGAATCATGTTATATATTCTTTCAGGTAAATATATTGAAGTGCATATTACTCCTGATTCTTCTTTAATTTCCTGCCACTCTGATAGCCATTTACTCCATTCAGATGCCATGCTTTTGCGTTCCATAGAAGGATGAATATGTGGCTCAACCAGAGCTTGAAATTTGCGAATCTCCCTTCTAGTAGAAATGTCTATTCGCCTCTGTGAATCAATTTGGCATTTAACTCCAAACTTTTTCTTTAGAAAATTCTTTAAAAAATATATTTCCTCATCACTAAAACTTTCCGTAGACAAAATAATGCGATACAAGTCACTTTTCAAACATCCATCATCTTGATACCATAAAGCTAATCCATCTGCCTCTAAATACTCTAATACCCATTTCTTTGGTATTTTCTTACGCTTATTTGAATACCATAAAGAATACAAATCTCTAAGAATTGGATCAGTTATGGTTTGATAATATATACGTCTATAATGTTTTTTTGTTCTTTTATCATAAATAGCAGATTCTTTGCAGCACCCTGGACCATACTCTATGTATTGAGAAAAGAGATTGAAACAATGCTTTGCATATTCCCTGTCCTTGGATGAATGCAAGAAAACAAAACGATTGTCTGGAAATATTTATATCAATCCCAAACATATGTTCTTTATATCAATATTATTATCTTTATAAACCTTGTTTGTCCAGATAATATACTGATAAAAAAATGCCGGGATTTAAAAATCCCGACATTTCTTTTAGCTTATTAATTATCTTAAGAGTTGTAGAACTCCTTGGGGCGCTTGATTTGCTTGAGCCAACATAGCTGTAGCTGCTTGTTGCAGGATGTTGTTCTTTGTGAACTCCATCATTTCTTTGGCCATCGTTGCCACAATAGGTTTTCCCTATTGACCAGACTATATCTTCACCCTCAGCACTCTTACTGAGTCTGTTAGGGGCCGGGCGCTTCGAACATCTTACCGATGTCCTACGGGTTTCATCACCATGGCTTTAGCTTTAGGTGGTATACCCTAGTCGTTGAACCTTCCCCATCCTTTCGGAACAGGGGCTTGGCTGCTGATTACCCAATCCTTTCATTTTTTAAACCTTCGCATATGCCGTTTCCAGCTCCGCTGTGGTATGAAAGGCTCTAAGGGCTTCCCAGCAATTCACCCGGTGATCCTCCTAACCGTTTCCAGTTAGGACGACTGTGCCTGCACTGCTTACGCAGCTTCGGCATAATCTACGTCTCTAATTCTGGACTCTGCTGCTTGCAAGTTCTCAGCTGATGTATCTAGATTCTTGATGGTATGCTCTAATCTGTTTTGATAAGCACCAAGTTTAGAACGCTCAGCAGATACCAACTCAATTGCATTTTGGATGATGGTAATAGCAGCACTTGCATCAGCGCTTGTCATAATACCACCTGTAGATTCTTCTGTTGGATCATCAACTCTTAGGCCTTCTAAACCGAGACCGTTGTCTGATGAATTCATATTATTAATACTTAACGTAATAGATTGACCTTCATTTGCCCCAATATGGAATACTTTATCTTCGAATGTACCGTCTAGAAGCTTTTGTTGGTTAAACTCTGTATCTCTTGCTATTCTGTCAATTTCGTCAATTAATTCATTAATTTCTTTCTGGATTTCGGAACGATCCACACCAATGTTGGTATCGTTTGCAGCCTGCACTGCTAACTCTCTCATTCTTTGAAGGATAGCATGAGTTTCTTGAAGTGCACCCTCAGCAGTCTGAATTAGGGAAATACCGTCCTGAGCATTCTTAGAAGCCATGTTAAGACCTCTGATTTGACCTCTCATCTTCTCAGAGATTGCAAGTCCTGCTGCGTCGTCTCCAGCTCTGTTAATTCTGTAACCAGAGGATAGCTTCTCCATTGCTTTTGCAGCAGCGTTGTTGGTGATGCCTAGCTGTCTGTAGGCATTCATAGCCATAAGATTGTTGTTAATACGCATTTTTATTCCTCCTTGATTTTTTATATTCGGCATCCTTGCCTAATTTTTATATTTGCAAAAGCATCTGCCACCCGGCCGCTGTGGCATCTGCTTTATTGCCTTCACTTACTATATCGGTAGATACATTCTGTAACTTTAGTCCTAGTTGAAAAAATTTTAATCTTTTTTTAGAAATATTTTATCTAATGTTATATTGGTTGGAATGGTGCTGGAAATTGCCTGTTTGTTGGTATCAGCTACGTCTAAATAGACTTCCTTGCGTAGGATTGTAACGTCTTTCGGAGCTTCTATACCAATTCTAACCCTATCCCCATCAATGCCTAGCACTACTACTTCAACACCGTTGCCTATCATTATGGATTCGTCTTTTTTTCTAGTTAGTACTAACATTTATCATCCCACCTTCCCATCTAGGTTTTGGAATATGGGATAGCGGATGGGATAGTCGCCCTTGTCTAGAATAATCTGCTTGCCTAGTCTCTTCTCTGAATTTATGATGATAGGTGCCATGAGGTTTGCTGTCATTTTTGTGTAGTCATCTGGAATTACTATTATGGTAAACAAAACTGCCTGACTATCCTCTTCTATCTCCAGCTCCTCAAAAACACTTTTGTTTATATAGGGTGCATAGTCTTCTTTAAAAATAAAGGGATTGGATACTATAAAGGATATATCTCCATCTTCAATGGATTGAAGTACATGAAAGGGGCTAAGCTCTGGTGGGGACAGGAGTACGTACTTGGTTAAGTGTTCAAATCCAGGGATTCCTTCTTTAAAATGAATAATTCTTTCGGACTCAATTTCTATGGTGCCTAAGCGGGAAGTTTTGATTGTCATAGCATTCATATCCTTTCTATTTTGTAGAACAGATTTTATGAATAGGGGAAACAGAATAGTTATCTATAAGAATCATCTTCAAATTTCCCAGTCCTATAAAGATTAATAATCTTTTGTTAAATATTTTTTGTTCTATATTTTAAATTCATTAATTTGGATTAAAGCAGACAAGGGACTAAAAATAGTCCCCTCTATATCCTACTGTCGATATTGTTTCCTATGTATTCTATCTTTATATCCGGCCATTGTCTCATGTAAATCTCTACCTTATGCTTGGTGGCATTTATCTGGGCGGTGGTATAGGTCTCCCATTCAATCTTTGCTGGGTTGGGTTTCCAGTCTATGCGCAGGTAGCCCATGTCCCACTCTATCTTTGGTCTTGATTTGGGCATTTGGACCATGGTGACCTGGTCATTTCGCAAGGATTTTTCATAGGCTATCTCTGCTATGGGGTTGCCGCCCTTTTCTATACTTCTTAACCTTGTGCCTTCCTCTGCGATTCTGCCTATTGCCTCAAAGCCTGCCTGCAGCCCTTCCTTATAAAAATCGCTTGCCAGCTGCAGTACCGGCTTAAGGCCGGATTCGGCAAAGCATTGGGTTTGGTCTATATGAACTTCAGGTAGTTTCCTCTCTATGTACAGCTCTGGCGGTCTTTGCTCTATATGAGCTTTGGGTGGAGTTTGTCTTATATCCATCCAAGACCTATAAGTTTGTATGCCAATTTGTCCATGGGTTTGGGTAATACGCAGTGCCATATAGTTTGCATCACCTTTCGAATGGACCAAAATATAAACTTTTAAAAAACTGCTAATGTAAAAATATAAAGTTTACTTATCTTAAAAAGTCTACTAATGTAGGCTGAATTATGCGTGCACCTACTGCCAAGGAGGAGCGGTATACTATCTCTGCCATCATAAACTCCATGATGACCTTCTCATGGTCCACATCCTCTACATGGGATTTGATGCTGGTGTAGTTTAACTCATCAGCTTCCAGCCTGGTTTTAATTAGGTCCAGGCGGTTGGTCTTGCCTCCTACCTCTGCTAGTTGGGACAAGATGTGCTGCTGTTGGTCTTGGAGTTTGCCGATGTACTCGCTAATTCTATCTGTATTTGTTCCATCATTTAAGGCTTGGAATAAGCCATAAAATACTGCATATAGGTTGTCATTACCTGTTCCTAAAACCTCAGGTCCTGGTGTTGCAATATCCATTTTTACGCCTGCGCCTACTTCAAACTCTATTTTTTCAAGAACAACATTTACATCAGGCTGGGAATCAGGATCTGATAGGTTGGCTATCTCTTCGCCGTTATACAGCAGAAACATTTGCCCATCAATTTCCCTTACCTCAAAGGGTTTTTCTGCAGTATTGTATCCACCAAATACAGACCTGCCTGCATAGGAACTATTAGCAGCTTCTAAAAGCTGTTTCATAAGCTGGTCTATCTCTTTGGCTATGGCCTGTCTATCTTCTGGAGTCTTACTGTCATTGGCTGCATCTACGGTTAATTCGTAAGCTCGTACAATCAAGGAATTAATCTCATCAAGAGCCGTCTCAGCCTCAACAAGCCATGCCTTGGCGTCCTCTACATTCTTTATATACTGCTCTATCTTGGAAAGCTCAGTCCTAGCCTGAAGGCTTCTAGTGATGCCTACAGGATCCTGGGATGGTCTTACTATCTTCTTCCCTGTTGCCAGCTGGTATTGATGATTCTCAATCCGCTTTAGATTTCTATTTAAGTTTTTCATAAGCTGGCTTATCATCATGGAATTGGTTACACGCATGGGTTTTCCTCCTAAAATTTATTCCTTAATTATCTGCCTACAAGTCCAGTACGGTTTATAAGTATCTCCAGAGCTTCGTCCATGGCAGATATGGCTCTGGCTGCAGCAGAATAGGCATGCTGATACTGGATTATCATGGTCATTTCCTCATCTATAGATACTCCTGATATGGAAAGCCTGGTAATGTCTAGGCTGTCCGTTAGTATCTGCTGTCCCTCCAGCATTTTTTGGCTGTGGGAAGATTCTACAGCTAGGTCAGCTATAATCATCTTGGTAAAGTCTTCGAAATTACCTACTACAGGAATATCCTTTCTATTTCTAAGCCCAGCAAGCTCCAGGGCTATCTCATTATCCCCCGGCTTGTTTGGATCCTTTGAATCTACCTGCTGCGCTGATGCTGCTATATTGTATACGCTATCTAAAATTTCCTGGGAAAGTCGTATGTTTTTAGCAGTTATCTTAATGGGGTTTCCGTCTTTGTCCGTGGTTGCAAAAAAGTCTATACCTGTCCTTGAAGACTCATTATCTTCAGGTAGGGTATATCCCCTATTATGGATAGCATTAAACTCTGTTACTAAGGTTTCAGCAAATTTATTAAGCTGTTCTATGAAGTAGGGTATGCCCATTCTGTCTGGAGTCTTTCCGTCCCTGATATCTAAATAACCCTTTAGCTTACCTCCGGCTATAGGCACTTCCATATTGGTTCCTGACCATTTGATGGAGTATAATTTATCAAGGCCTTCTCCCGCAGGATTATCTACGTCCTTAACAACCTCTAAGGTCTGACAATGAACATGGTCTACCAATGGCATACCGTTTATATCTATTCGAAATTTCCCTTCAGGGGTTTCGTAGTAGTCGATTTTTATAAGGTTAGATAACTCATCCACTAATAGGTTTCTCTGATCTCGAAGATCATTGGCCCTTTCGCCACCTATTTCAAACCTAAAGATCTGTTCGTTGAGATCACGAATGCTCATAATTTTATCGTTTATTTCATTTATGGTAATAGCAATAGCAGTATCCTGCTCACCTTGTAGCTGTATCAATTGATCATAGTAGTGATGCAGGGTTTCACAAAGCTTTATGGCATCCTGCCTAACCAAGGTGCGGATTTCCTTGCTTTCAGGGTATTTGGACAGCTCCTGCAGGTCTGAAAAAAAGTCCGCCAAAACTGCATTTAGGCCTGCATCTGAGGGCTCTCTAAATACATCCTCTATATACCTTAGGGCATCGGTCTTTGCTGTCCATTCCCCTAGCTTGGTATTTTCCCTGCGGTATTGCATGTCTATAAACTTGTCCCGAACTTGGGTTAACTGCTGTATTTCAACACCGCCGCCTACCTGGCCCTTGCTGGTATAGGTGAATAACCCGCTACTATAAGCACTAGGTTCAATAGACGATGTAACAAGACGCTGGCGGGTATAGCCAGGTGTGTTGGCGTTGGCTATATTATGCGCTGTAACATCTAAGCCCTTTTGGCTGACATGTAATCCCTTTCTTGCAATCTCCAAACCGTAAAATGTTGACCTCATATGCTTTTCACTCCAAACATATCTAAATCTTATGCCTTTGTATCGAAAAGATTTCTAGTCTGTCCGCCCTTTGAGACCTTTCCTTCTTTTTCATAAATGCCGCCTGATGCTCCCTCACCTGTTATCAGGCTAAGGGCAAAGTCTATATATTCTAGGTTGCTTCTAATAAGCTTGGCGTTAATTTCGTTTAGGTGTTTTTGCCTGTCAATGATTCTAATAAATTCCTCTTGTATATTTTCAAATTTTAACCTTAAATCCCCTTCTGACCATTCAATCAGGGTGGATAAGGTTACGGTGTTTACTTCTACATTCTTTATCTTTGCTAACTCTTCCACCAGCTTCTGCCTGTCAAGCTCCAGCTTATTAATATGCTCTATAAGTTCCTGCTCCAGATCCACTAGCTTGTCCAGCAGGTCAACCTTCTTTTTTAAAATAATGTCGGTCTTGCGGGTGGAGAGGTCAATAAGCTCATTATATATCTCCTTCTCCTGCTCTAAACTAGCTAAAATATCCGTCAAAAGCTTTTCCATGCTGTATCCCTCAAATCTTGTTCTTGGACAATAGATAATCCACCATCTTATGGGCTATGTCCTTTGAGCTAACCTTATATTGTCCTTCCTCAATCTGCTTTTTAATTCTTTTTACCTTTTCCAAGTTTACACCGTCATTTTTTTGTATAGCCTTATAAGCTGCCTGAAAAGCCTGAGCGCTATCAGATAGCACCACTTCGTCCATTTCCCTTTGGTTCTTTTTGCCCGCAGGGGCTCCTTTAGACTTTTGGGCTTTATATATCTCCATAGCCTTAGCTATTTGGGATGGATTAATTTTCACCATCAATTCCTCCTAAATATGTCTTCATTTATTATATCGTCACAATTGCATAAAAGGTTTAGGATAAATTTATTATCCCCGTCTTTTTTTTCGAAATTCTGCTGTGTACATTCTCTTGCTATCCTTGCCCAAAGTCTGAGGCGATGAAAAACCTTCCTTTACTAAGCCCTTTTTCATCTCCCGCTCTAATTCCCTAATACAATCATTACAATATCGTCCTGTAGTTATGGGTTTTTCACAACGTTCACATAGGTAATCCAGGCCTGGAGATGACAGCTCTAGCCTGCCCTGCTTTAAAAACTCTAATATAATCTCTTCTTCTACTCCTACTGCCTCGGATACATCTAATACAGTAGCATTGGGATTATCATAGATATAGTCCCTAACCTTTACAAAAATCTGGTCCAATTCCAACATACATTTAGGACAGTATTTGCTGCCCCTGTATTGATATATTTTGCCGCAGCGTTTGCAATTTCTAACATCCATACTTGTCACTCCTTTATAAATTGGATCCCATGGCTAAGGTAATGACGTATACCCTGTCAGCACCCCCTGCCAGCAGCACCTTTGCACACTGATGGGCAGTACTGCCTGTGGTATAAACATCATCCACCAATAAAATGGTTTTATTATGAAAGGTCTTTAAGCTTTTATGCCTCTGGCTTATTTCAAAAGCTCCTTCAAGATTTTTTTGCCTTTGCTCTTTGTCTAGCCTTGCTTGCTGAGGAGTGTTCCTTATCCTTAAAAGGCCATGGCTGACTAAAGGGACACCTGTGTTTTTGCTAAGTCCCCTAGCCAATAGTTCTGCTTGGTTAAATCCCCTCTGCCTTTGCCTATTAGGATGTAGGGGTACCGGCACTATTAAATCAAAATCCCACCTGTATAATTTTAAACCTTCTGTCATCCAGTGAATCATAGGTGTGGACAAATATTTTTCCCTTTTATATTTATATCGATGGATTAGCCTCTTTACTTCAGTACTAAATTCAAAAATGGATATTCCTTTATAAAAAGCGTAAGATGTATCCTGACAATCCAAGCACAAGGTATCCTCAATTAACATCATTTTGCCGCATTTGGTGCATACAGGAGGTTCTATAAATGGAAGATTTGATTCGCAAAGCTCACATATGCCGTAGCTTAACATATCCTCCCTTTTCACGCCGCAAATAAAGCATCTTATATCTGTGGGATATATAATATCCAAAAAGGCTTGCCAGGCCTCTTGTAGGTTCATATCAATCCTCCACATCACCGAAAACATTGAATTTATCATCTATTATTAGACTGGATAGGAGGTTCTTAATTCGCCGCTCCAGCCCTGAGTATCTATTAGTTATATGATTGTTTTGAACCATGGATTGAATAGTTTTTTCCCTGCCCACCAGCACCACCATCTCCCGTGCCCTGGTAACAGCGGTGTACAATAGGTTCCGTGTCATAAGCATGGGCGGTCCCCAAGCCATGGGAATAACCACTACAGGAAACTCACTGCCCTGGCTTTTGTGGATGGATATGGCATAGGCCAGCTCCAGCTCGTCCAGCTGAGTGAAATCATATACAACCACCTTATCCTCATCAAAGATTACCGTCATTTCCCTTTCATCATTATCAATGGACTCAATATATCCAACGTCTCCGTTAAATACTCCTTCTCCCTCTTCTATGACCTTGCCATAGCTATAGCGCTTCCAGCTGAGGTTATAATTGTTCTTTATCTGCATGACCTTATCCCCTTCACGAAATGTCATATCCCTAGAGGCTTTCTCTTTTTTGCCGGGCTTGGGCGGGTTTAACACCTTTTGTAGTTCTGCGTTTAAGTTATTTACACCCACCAGCCCCTTTTTCATGGGGGATAATACCTGTATATCCTTAAGGGGATCATAGGGACCAAAGCCAGGTATACGCCTGCAAATAAGATCTACTATAGTATCTAAAATCTCTTTGGGAGACTGCCTTCTATCTAAAAAGAAATCCTTACCCTTGACATTTAGCTGGGGAAACTCACCGCGATTAATGCGATGGGCATTTAACACAATCATGCTCTCTTGTGCCTGACGGAAGATTTCAATGAGCCTTATAACCTTTACTAAACCTGAATTTATAATATCCCTCAGTACATTACCCGGTCCTACAGAGGGCAGCTGATCCACGTCTCCCACCAATATTAATCTAGTCCCAGGAACAATTGCCTTCAAAAGATGGTTCATAAGGAGGACATCTACCATGGACATTTCATCAACAATAACCACATCTGCATCTAGGGGATCATCCTCATCCTTTTGGAAAAAGTCCAGCTCTCCATCTCCAGAATAGCCGTACTCTAGAAGGCGGTGGATGGTTTTTGCCTCCCGTCCTGTAGTTTCCGATAAGCGTTTGGCGGCTCTGCCAGTAGGAGCGGCAAGCATTACTTCAGCTCCCAGCTGCTCAAAGAGCTTTATTATACAATTAACAGTTGTAGTTTTACCGGTGCCAGGTCCCCCTGTTATGACCAAAACTCCGTTCTTTAGGGATTCTATTACTGCCTCTTTTTGATTTTGGGCAAGGATTATCTTCTCCTGCTTTTGCAGGTCATAAATAAGCTCATCCAGATTGTCTACCGGTATAGGCATATCTGTCATAGCAAGCTCTATAAGGGCTTTGCTTATATTGCTCTCAGCTACATAGAAGGGCTGAAGGTATACAGCAGTATGCTCCTCTGTCTCCTCTATGGTTATAGACTGATTCATGGCAAGGGATACTATGGCGTTTTCTACTAGCTGGGTATCCACTCCAAGGAGGGCAGCTGCACTGTTTATCAGCTCTTCTTTTGGCAGGTAGGTATGTCCATTGTTTGCAGCCTGAGATAATACATACTTGGTTCCTGCCATAACCCTATAAGGGGAATCCAATTCAATGCCCATACTGCGGGCAATCTTGTCCGCAGTCTTAAAGCCAATACCCACCACATCCTGAGCCATGCGGTAGGGGTTTTCCTTTAGAATAGGAATGGTTTGCTCGCCGTATATTTTATATATTTTTACAGCAAAGTTAGTGGAGATGCCATGGGACTGTAAAAACATCATAACTTCCCTGACTTCCTTTTGTTCATAGAAGGAAGCTGCAATGGTTTCAGCTTTTTTTGCCCCTATTCCAGGCACTTCGGTGAGCCGGTCAGGATAGAACTGAATTATATCCAAGGTGTCCAGGCCAAAATGTTCAACTAGCCTTTTGGCCGTGGAAGGCCCAACTCCCTTAATAAGCCCTGAGGCTAAGTACCTCTCTAAGCTCTCTAGGCTTGTGGGAGTGGCAGTTTCATAGTTTTGTATTTTAATCTGCTCCCCATAATCGGGATGAACAGACCATTCACCTGTTATCCTTACCCGCTCCCCTTCAACAGCATAGGGGATATTGCCTATGGCAGTTACCAAGGTGCCGTCTGCTTCATTAATAAGATCCAGCACTGTAAAGCCATTATCCTCATTTCTAAATACTATCTCCTCTATAACACCAATAACCTCAGCCATCAATAGCCCTCCACTACCCTTTACATCTTAATAATAATCTATATAAATACTCATATTGTGTATAAAATTGTGCATAAAAATTATATCATAAAATCCTGGCTTAGGCATTCTTTGATTAAGTCTATAAAGAGAAATGGGCTAGATCTATAAAAATAATGGCTATTGACAAGGCAGCCTCTTTACTGATTTGATATAGGAAACTTGACCTAAGCTTCTCCAAACCAGTGATGTAGGCAGCCTTCAATAGCCATTTTAATCATATAATGAAGTTTATTGAACTAATAAGTGAGGAATAAGTAAGGAAGCATGAAAGCTTTAGAATAAGGCAAAGATTGCTTTTATATTTAGCAGGAATTTCTTAGATTGAGCGATTAACAGCCTGGGCTACGGGCTTTAGTTTTTTCATTAGCTCGGCAAACTTTTCAGGCTTTAAGGACTGAGGTCCATCGCTGGAGGCGCTGCTGGGGTCAGGGTGTACTTCTATCATCAGTCCATCAGCTCCGGCTGCTATGGCGGCCTTTGCAGCTGCTTCCACCCATCTCCAGTTTCCAGTGGCATGGCTGGGGTCAACTATTATGGGCAGGTGGGAGAGCTCTTTTACCACTGGTATGGCATTTATGTCCAAGGTGTTTCTGGTGGCTGTCTCAAAGGTTCTAATTCCCCTTTCGCATAGGATGACATTGGGATTGCCCGCCGATAGTATATATTCCGCTGCCATAAGCCATTCCTCTATTGTTGCAGATAATCCCCTCTTTAGAAGTACAGGTCTGTCTGCCTTACCGCATTCGCTAAGGAGTCTGAAGTTTTGCATACTCCTTGCCCCTATCTGCAGTATGTCTGCATATTGGCTAACCAGTTCCACATCCCTTGTGTCTACTACTTCCGTTACTATTTTAAGACCAGTTTCTTTTGCTACATTTGCCAGTAGCTTTAACCCTTCCTCTTCAAGACCCTGGAAGGAGTAGGGAGAGGTTCTAGGCTTATAAGCTCCACCTCTTAAGATTTTGGCTCCCGCTTCCTTGACCTTTACTGCTACTTCCATAAGCTGCTTTTCGCTCTCTACAGCACAGGGACCTGCCATAACCACCAGCTCATTGCCCCCTATGGACACCCCATCTACGTCAATTACGGTATCCTGGCTTATTAGCTCACGACTTACTAACTTGTAGGGGCTCATTATAGGTACTATGCTTTCCACGCCCTCCATATGAACAATGCTATTTGCCTTAGCCAGCCTTTTGTCCCCAATAGCGCCTATAACGGTTTTTACCTCACCGTATATGGGATGAGTACGAAAGCCTAAACTTTGCAACTGCTTTTCAACGGCCTCAATCTGTTTTTGGGTTGCCCCTGGTTTCATAACTATAATCATGTGTTATCTCCCTTTCTATCTAAAAATTTAAACTTTATTAACCCTATAAACTTAAAAACCTCTCATCCTAATCTATAGGACGAGAGGTTGTTCCCGCGTTACCACCTAAATTGGCTATTAAAATAGCCCACTCATTCAGGATACTTATCTCTAAAAAGAGATGCCATATCCCCCTTCCAATAACGGCGAAGGCCACCGTCTAAGCCTACCAGATAAAAATCCTTCAGCTTGCAACTCCCGAGAGAACTTCAACTAACCTCTCCCCATCGGACTCCCACTATCTCCGACTCGCTGTAGGTTCCAAGGTAAGTCTACTTTTCTCGTTCATAGTCTTTAAGTATTATATAAATTTATTGTATGAGATTATATATTATTTCGTCATTGTATGTCAATACAAAATTTTAAAATTATCAGTCTTTTTTAACTTTTATTCAATTCCTTCTTTATTCCTTAAATTTCATCTATAGTCAGGTCAGTTGTCTCCATAATATGTTCAACAGAAACTGCTACTGCAATTAATTTAAACTAGTATAACATTTTTCACTTATATACACAATACAAACAGTTATCTCTTTTGAAGTCTATCAAGTCTGGAAACCAGCTCTCCTATATTCCTAGATAGGGTTAAAAAATCTCCTTTGGTTATGGGTTGATTGTATACTTGACCACATTCTCGGCACAAGCCAAAGCTGTTATAGCTTCCTTCCCTAGATTCCCGCAATAGCTGATAATAAATTTGATGGGCGTAACCAAGGTGATGCTTGGCAGTTAGATAAGTATCCAATACACTTAAATACTGTCCGTTTTTTAAAAGAATCCTGACTCCATCTCTAGATTGAACAATTTTTTCAATGGCACTGCTTAATATATAGCCTACTGCTCCATCGTCCTTGCCTATGGGCTTTCGCATTTTAAAGGGTACTAAAATAATATCTAAAGTGATAGGTAAGGGATTCATACTGCGCTGTCCTGTAATTTCACGGGCCTGCTGTCTAATAAGCCTTATATCCTTCTGAAAAAAAGCTGCCAATCTTACTAGAACTGTTTGTATGTTCTTTTCTACTATAATAGGGGGATCACTTTTAAAGATTAGCTTGGTATAGTTGCCGCCATCTTTATGGTATATGGGCACTAGGCCATATATCCCCATATTTAACCAGCTGTTTATATCCCGCCTCCATTTTCTTTCCATCTATACCCCCCTCACTTTCTTCTCTTATTTTGATTTGTAAAATTTTAACGTTGCAATTATTATAACCCGAACATATGTTCGTGTCAATAGGGACAAGGCTGTCCCTATTGCTTTAAAGTGGCTACTGCTTTGGCTAGTTGATGGATGGATTCAGTAAGGCTCTCCATACGGTTTTCAATGCGTACCAGTAGGTATACTGATACAACAATGGGAAAACCTAGGTTGGCCACAAATCCCAACATCTGTTCCATTATTTCACCACCTTTCATTCTCCCTTAAACAGCTACTTTTAGTAAATAGCAAAGATATTATAAAAGGAGGCGCTGCGCACCTCCTTTCTATCTTTGAGCGCCTATTCAAAGACCACCTGCTGTGTTTGGGTAGTGACTATATAGGCGCTGGCTATATCTACCAATCCTCCTTCTACGTTGAAAATATTCTTGGAGATTATAAGATTCATGACATTTTTAATGTCTTCCGCAGTAATGTCCTCTCTTGGGTCCTCTAAGGTAATCCTCATGCTTCTGCCCAATCCTGTCCTAAAGTTCATCTGTAATACTTTGTCCACTCTTTTTCACCCCCTTCCCTATAGGATTTTTTAGCCATTATTCTTCTTCGTACTCTACATTGGAGCTTCTGCGGATAGCAATTACAGGATGCTCTTGGAGACTTACTAAAGCTGTGGCTACTTCATAGAGGTCCTCATCGCTGACATCGCTCTTAATTCGATTGAAGGTCTTGGTCCTGGTTATGTCTCTGCCTTCATCATTTACCCCAAGATGTAGCTGAATTTGAAGGCGGGAGTCTAGATGATTTAGCACCAAAGCCATCATGATTCCCCCCTTTCCCTGTGGTTATTTAAGCCTGTGTTTGGCTTTCACTTAATAGATAGGAGCAGTATCTAAAAAAGGATATATGTTTTTATGTGCTAAACAATATTTTTTAATTCCTTCAGATGCCTATAGAGCTCATTAATCGCTCTATTCTTTAGACCCAGGACAGTTTTGTAGTGAACCCCGCGTTCTATTGCGATATCCTTAAGTTTTTTCCCGCTAAAATAATGGTCATAGATTACTTCCCTTTGCTTTTGAGTTAAAGCCTCCATGGCCAGTTTAAGACTTTCTATAAGTTCTAGTCTGGTTACCCTATCCTCAATGGCCTCATCACCATCTTCCAAAAGATCCAGCAAGGCTTGCCCATCCTCCTCCCACAAGGGTTCATCTAAAGATACTTCATGGTTGTTTTTCCTAGTTATATTGTGTATCCCGTAATAGATCCTACTTTTGGCAAAGGCCAGAAAGGGCACCTTCCTTTCCTCTTCAAAATCCCTAATTGCTTCTAGGAGGATAACACAAGCGTCTTGGTATAAATCCTCTATATCTGCCTTTTTGCTGTAGCGCCTTATGGTCGAATAGATTAAAGGATTTAGTTTATTTAATAAATCTTCCATAGCTCTTTTATTGCCTTTCTTTGCTTGCTCCACCAGCTCTTTGTAAAGATAGGCCATAAACATCCTCCATTCGGAAGACCGGTCCTCACCTTTTGTGTTGTACAACCAGTTTGAGCATATAAAAAAATAACCAAAAAAGAAAAAATCGAGGAACTATTTCCTCGACCTCTCTTAAAGGATAGTAGCTATATTCTCGATAAAAATCTTAGCGAAATGCAGCTTGCTCCTATATAATTTTTGCTTAATCCTATTATATTTTTTGACTATTGCCTTTTCTTATGATTTATAAAACTATCGTCTATAGCTTCTTTATTTTTATAAATCTACCTAGTTTCTTTTATAGGAAAGTCCTTTTAAATAAGAAGGCAGCTCATCGGGATTAACATATTCAACAAAAGTATACTGCTCTGCCAGCCTTCGCATTAGCTCTGGAGTATCATCACAGGAGTCCCCGTCTACCAACAGTAGGTTAAATAGGGCGTCCTCTTGTCCATTTATACGTGACTTTAAGATAAAGCTCCTAATGAGACCTTCTATGGTTTCCTGCTGATTCCTAGCTGAAATAATTATGCTGTACTGGCCTTTTCCATTGGGAGCTTTCCATCTATACCCCATAATCACCCTAATCATTAGGCATATAATGCCAAACAGTGCAAATATCCAAAGTGAAACGGCCATATATGTAGGTAGATACATAAGCCTCACTCCCTATAAATCAGATTATTTCTCTGATTTATAATACGCACATATTTATAAAAAGGTGATTTATGGGGTTGATGCCTTTATTTATACTCCTTTGCCTGCTCTTTAAGTATCTGAGCCTTGTCGGTCTTTTCCCAAGGAAGGTCAATATCTTTTCTGCCAAAATGACCATAGGCTGCTGTCTGTCGGTATATAGGCCTTCTTAAATCCAAGTCCCTTATAATGGCTGCTGGTCTTAGATCAAAGTTTCTATTTATTAGCTCTATAATAGCCTCATCGGATATCTTGCCAGTGCCAAAGGTCTCAACTAAGATAGATACTGGTCTTGCTACCCCTATGGCATAGGCTAGTCCAATTTCACATTTGTCTGCCAGCCCAGCTGCTACAATATTCTTTGCCACATATCTGGCAGCATAAGATGCAGAACGATCCACCTTTGTTGGATCCTTTCCGGAAAAGGCTCCGCCACCATGGCGTCCATGTCCGCCATAGGTATCCACTATAATCTTCCGCCCTGTAAGCCCGGAATCTCCCTGAGGACCCCCTACTACAAATCTGCCAGTGGGATTTATTAGTAGCTTAGTATTTTCATCCATTAGATTTTCAGGGATAACGGGCCTAATTACGTGCTCTATAACATCCTTTTTAAGGGTTTCTTGATCCACATCTTCCCTGTGTTGAGTGGAAATAACAACGGTGTCCACCCTGACCACCTTGTCTCCATCATACTCTACTGTTACCTGGGATTTGCCATCAGGTCTTAGGTATGGAAGGGTTCCATTTTTGCGCACCTGTGACAGCCTTAGGGTTAGTTGATGGGCCAAAGAAATGGAAAGGGGCATAAGTTCTTCAGTCTCATTGCAGGCAAATCCAAACATTATTCCTTGATCCCCTGCTCCTATTGCCTCAATCTCATCTTCATAAGTGCCCTCTCTTGCCTCCAATGGCTTATCCACTCCCATAGCTATATCAGGAGACTGCTCGTCAATGGAGGTTAGGACAGCACAGGTTTCAGCATCAAATCCATACTTAGCCCTTGTATATCCAATCTCTGCTACAGTTTCTCTTACGATTTTTGGTATATCTACATAGCACTTGGTGCTAATTTCCCCCATAACCAACACCAATCCAGTGGTAACAGCAGTTTCACAGGCTACCCTGGCTGTTGGATCCTTCTCCAGTATTGCATCCAGTATGGCATCGGAAATCTGATCGCATATCTTATCTGGATGCCCCTCGGTGACTGACTCTGAGGTAAACAATTTTTTAGCCATTCTTATTTTGCCCTCCTTAAGTTTGAAAAAGTATAAAATGAAAAAGCCCTCGCAAAGGAGGGCCATTTATTATCAAAATAAATACCCTCATCTCTCAGAACTATCGTTCTGTGGGAATTGGCACCTGGTCCTTTGGACTGGTTGCCGGGTTTCATCGGGCCCATCCCTCCACCTCTCTTGATAAGGAAAACTATATTTATTTTTCTAATAATATAACATATCAAATAACTCACGTCAATGTAATAAGCTGGTATGACTATACTAGAATATCTGATAGGTTAGAGCCATTATAATAAGGCCTGCCACCAAATTACCTAAGGCTATAACAGGAAAAGCATGCTTTATTCTAATATCCAAGAAGGATGCTATAGCTGAGCCTGTCCACACTCCAGTAGTGGGAAGGGGTACTGCTACAAAAATAAATAGCCCTAATAAGCTGTATTTTCTTACACTCTGACCCTTTTTCTCGGTTCGCCTTTCTATCCAGTTGGCAATAGGTGCCAGTATCTTAGTACGCCTTAAAAAAGCCATAATAGGCTTTAAGAAAAGCAGTAAAAAGGGGACTGGTAATATGGAGCCCAGATAAGATGCAATAAAGGATTCAGTTAAGCTTAACCCCATGCCTACCCCAACAGGCATAGCGCCCTTTAGCTCTATGATAGGAAGAGCTGCAGTAAAAAATACTATTAATTCCTTTTTTATTAGTTCAATAAATCCTAAAAATGATTCCATATCCCAATACCCCCAAAGTCCCTAAAAAACTACACTATGCCCAACGGCTTTTTTTATATTATCATCACTTGTAAATATTTGCAATAATCAAATGTTTTTTGTAACCTTTAAATAATAGATTAATAATAATATATATAATAGATAAAAATAATTATAATAGCATTCGTAATTTATAGCATTCGTAATTTTTTACTGGAATATAATATAATGATGTGCTCATTACAATTAATAATAAGCCGAAAAAATTAAATTAGCTCATAAATTCAGCGTTTTAATGCAAAAACTGCCCATAAGATAATTTTTTAAAAAAGTAGTTGACATTTTTAAAAGCATGTACTATAATTATGAATC
>CALKWV010000145.1 GCA_938003915.1 uncultured Bacillota bacterium
TAATTCTAATTTATTGCAGTAACTTATCCTATTTTCCTTTTGTACTTAGTTCTATTTCAACTCATTTATAAATAAATATAAAAAAAGCTCTCTACCGTATTTATTAAAAATAGATATTTTTATCAAAATGCGCGAAACGTTTAATAATCTATGGCTTTGCTTAATTGAATTTCAAGCATAATTTCCTTTGGATTTTGTTGAAAGTTCCAACAGAAAACAAAGGAAGTTGTGTTTGAGAAAAGCCCTGATAATTTTAAAATATTAGGGCAATAAAAACAAAATAAAAAAGGAGGAGTTAAAAGGTGAGTTTTAAAAAGCTAGTAGCGTGGTTAGTATGTGCGGTCTTATTGCTTTCTTTAGTTGCATGTGCTGGTGGAAAGCAACAAGACACTACCAGCGAGGATGTAACAACTACTAATGAACAAGACACTCAAGAAAATAATTCTGGCAATGAAGATGTAGCAGCTGAAGAGGAAACAGGAGAAGAAGAGCCGGCTCAAGAGGAATCAAAAGCTACTCCTGAAATGGACTTTGACTTAGGTGGACGAACCATCAAGGTAGTAGCATGGTGGGATATGTCAATTACTGGTGAAGATCCCGCTAGCATGGCTAAAAAAGAGAATTTAGAGTACTTAATGGAGAAACACAATTTTAACATTGAATACGAAGCCATTGATTACGGTGAGTATCATGACAGGCTGATTTCTTCATTAATGGCTGATCAACCACTTGGTGATATTGTTAGAATAGGTAAATCCTTCATGATTCCTTCACTTACAAAACAGGATTTGTTCTGGCCAATTGAGGAAGAATGGATCCAAAATGATAGAGTATTTAATCAAAAATACACCAAGGAATTCTTCCAATTCCAAGGCAAAGGATACGCCTTCTCTGATGCTGTGGATATGGCTACAGGTTTCTTCTATAACAAGACTTTAATGCAAAGACTGGGATTAAAGCCTCTTCAAGAGTATGTTGATGAAGACAACTGGAATTGGGATACCTTTATAGAAGTAGCAAAATCAGCAAATCAGGATACAAATGGAGACGGAAAGCTAGATACATGGGGCCTTGCTACCGGTAATTTCGTAGAACAGGCTTTGGCTGCCAACGAGACAGATTTAGTAGATGAAGACAAGCAGAACCTTGATGATCCAAGAGTTATTGAGGCATTGGAATTCATTTCTAAACTATATAAAGAAAATCTTCCTAGACCTACCGAGGGTGGAGACTGGACAGAGCCTAGAAGCTTCTTTGTAGAGGGTAATGTCTTGATGTATGCTGGCGCTGATTATGAGACTTCCGGGCTGAAGGAAGATATGCCGGATTATGAGATTGGCTTTGTGCCATTCCCCAAAGGGCCAAGTGCAAGTGATTATCATGCATGTGAGCCCTTGGTACAGGCGATAGCCATTCCAAAATCCGTAGATATACCTCGTGAATTGGTATATATTTGGGAGAAAATCAATGATATTCCAGATGATCTCCGTGATGAATATCCTAACCAAAGCTGGTATGAAAGTCTTTTTGAAGACGAAGGAGACATCAACAATCTAAGAATGGCTTCTGCAGGTATGAGGATTACCGATAAAGCTTCCTATCCATCCTTGCCTTACGATGACTTCGTTGCAGAGTTAATCGATGGGGAATCTGTTTCCACATTAATAGAAAAATACAAGGCATCATTCCAAGCTGCAATTGATGAAGTATGGAATGAGTAATATTTGCCGGAGTAAAAGAGGAATGAGCAATAGCTAGAGGAAATGGTTTTCATAAGATTAATCTTATGAAAACCATTCCTCAACTAACTTATATAGAAACAACTATTTATGTTGCTTATGTGTAAGGTGAGGTGAGTAGATTAGATGAGCACTAGCAAGAAGATTCCCATTTTAGCAATAGGTATGACGGCTATATTCCTGCTAATGACATTTTTGATCCCCTTAAGTCCAATCTTAGCTGATGCTAATGAGCCAGAAGCTGACCCTGATGCCATGTTATCGGACTTATTAGATATAGTATCACAATTATCCGATGAAAATTCTTACGAGCATTACCTTGATATATATTCTAATGAAGAAAGACCGGACACTGTAATTAGAATAGAAGGGGAAGAATACATAGAAGCCGAGGGTGGACGTTTTGAAATTATAGAAAATTACATGGGCCTTGATGGAAAGGCTGTTATTACTCCTGAATCCGGTACTATAAGCTGGGCTGTAAAAATAGAAGAGCCCGGTCTATATAACATGCGTATTCATTATTTCCCTATAGAAGGAAAGAGTGCAGCCATTGAAAGGATGTTGTTGATTAACAAAGAGCTTCCTTTTAAAGAGGCTGAACTAATATCTTTTGATCGTGTGTGGAGTAATCGTGACAGTGAGATTAAAAGGGATGACAGGAATAACGAATTGCGTCCCGTCCAAGTTGAAAGACCCAGGTGGCTGCTAGAACCTTTAGAGGATAAAACAGGCTATTACAATACTCCTTATCTTTTTTATTTTGATAAGGGAGAGCATACTATTTCTCTAACTGCTGTAAGAGAGCCTGTGATTATAGATTATATAGAGCTGTATCAAGAAGAGGAAGTAAAAAGCTATGAGGAAGTAAAGAAGGAATACCAAAGCTTAGGCTTGGAGCCTACAGAAGGTCAACTTATAAAAGTTCAAGCAGAGGATGCAGTGAGAAAGTCTTCGCCCACACTATATCCCATTTCAGATAGATCAAGTCCCTTGATGGAACCCTATCACGTATCCAAGATTAGGATAAATGCAATAGGCGGTTATAACTGGCGGGTACCCGGCCAGTGGATAGAATGGGAAATTCAAGTTCCCGAGACCGGTTTATATCAAATTGCCTTAAAAAGAAAACAGGACCAACTCCGAGGTGTGTATGCAACGCGCAGCCTTACCATAGATGGCAAATGTCCTTTTGAAGAGATGAAATTCTTAAGGTTTAACTTTAATCGGGACTGGCAAATGGATGTATTGGGAAATGGTGAAGAACCATACCTGTTCTATCTTACTGAGGGAACCCACAGGATACGCTTAACTGCTACTTTGGGAGATATCGCTCCTCTTATAAAAATAATAGAAAACAGCGTATTAAAGTTAAATGAAACATATAGAAAGATAGTAATGATTACCTCAACAAGCCCCGATCCTTATAGAGATTATCAGCTTGAACGCAGAATACCAAATTTACTGGATACATTAACTGAGCAGGCTGAAATTATTGAGAAAGTAGCTGATTATTTTGTGCATTTAACAGGGGAAAAAAGCGATATGATAGCACCCCTATATAATTTATCTACGCAGCTTAAGGATATAGTAAAAAGGCCTGAAACTTTGCCACGAAGATTAGATACCTTCAGAACAAATATAGGTGCACTAGGAACATGGATTCTTACTGTAAAAGAACAGCCACTGACTTTAGATTATCTAATTATCTCTTCTCCTGAGCAAACTCTCCCTAAGGCCAAAGCCAGTTTGTGGCAAAAAATAAAGCATGAAGTGGGAGCATTTATTGCCTCATATTCTGAGGACTATACAGTAGTGGGTAACGTAGGAGATAAAGATGCAGATAAAACAGTAACAGTATGGGTAACTACAGGCCGCGATCAGGCTCAAACCATAAAAGCAATGATAGATGATGAATTTACTCCCAATACCAACATTTCCGTAAAGTTGAGACTAGTGCCAGGAAACATATTATTGCCGGCTACTCTGGCAGGTGAAGGCCCTGATATAGCCATGCAAGTTGGTGAAGATATACCGGTTAACTATGGAATGCGAAATGCTGCAATTGACTTAACTCAGTTTCCCGATTTTGAGGAAGTAGCAAATAGATTCCATGAAAGTGCATTGCTTCCTTATACATTCGAAGGCGGCGTATATGGATTGCCTGAGCAGCAGATTTTCCCTGTATTGTTCTACAGAAAAGACATACTTGAGGAGCTGGATTTGGAACCTCCAAAAACTTGGGATGATGTCTATTATATAATTTCAGTATTAAAAAAGCATAATCTGGACTTCTATTTGCCCATCGAAACTACTACTGAAAACTTGCTAGTGCCCAATGCTACTTATTCCATGTTGTTGTATCAAAATGAAGGAGAGTTTTATAGGGATAATGGGAAAAAGAGCAATCTTGATTCAGAAGTAGCAATTGATGTATTCAGACAATGGACTCGCTTTTATACCAATTATAAGCTGCCTATACAGGCTGATTTTGTAAACCGCTTTAGAACAGGGGAGATGCCCATAGGAATAGCTAATTATAACATATATAATACCCTGGCAGTTTTTGCACCTGAAATAAAGGGGCTATGGGATTTTTCAGTTGTACCAGGCATCAGGCAGGATGACGGCAGCATAAGGCATGATGTTGCAAGTTCCACTTCTGCCATTATTATGCTAAGAAATGTAGAAGATAAGGAAGCGGCATGGGAGTTTATGAAATGGTGGACTAGCAAGGATACTCAGGTATGGTTTGGACGTGAGATGGAGGCCTTGATGGGTGAGGCAGCCCGTTATCCTACAGCTAATATGGAAGCACTTGAAGAGTTGCCTTGGCCTGTGGACGATTACAATAACCTTATGGATCAGTGGCAATGGGTGCAGGGTATTCCGCAAGTGCCTGGGGGATATTTCACCGGAAGACATTTGGATAATGCGTTCAGAAAGGTTGTAAACAGCGGTGAAAACTACAGGGAAGCAATATTGGATTATGTAATTTATATAAATGATGAGATAGAGACGAAAAGACGAGAATTTAATCTACCGTATTAGAGGGAGGAGTGTCTTCTATTGCAAACAAAGAGAATTGAAAACAGAACTGCTCTTTCGCCTATGCCGCAAAGAGCATGGAAATTACCTTTACTATGGAAGGAAATACAAAGAAACAAGCATTATTATTTCTTGATGGCTCCATTCATGATTATCTTCTTCTTATTTACTGTAATCCCTGTGGTAGCTTCAATGGGGATAAGCTTTACTTATTTTAATATGTTAGAGCCTCCACGTTTTATAGGATGGCAAAACTATTCCAGACTATTTCTCAATGATGACATTTTTATGATAGCACTTAGAAATACATTCTTTTTTGCCATCATCACAGGACCTGTAAGCTATATTGCTTGTTTCTTGTTTGCATGGATTATTAATGAATTACCACCCAAGATACGTTCTTTTATGACCTTAGTGTTTTATGCTCCTTCTATATCAGGGAATGTATTCTTTATATGGCAGGTTATCTTTTCCGGTGACAGGTATGGGCTTTTAAACAGCCTGCTTCTTAGGTTAAGAATTATACTCGAGCCCATACAATGGCTTAAAGACGAACAATATATTTTAGGTGTAATTATAATTGTACAATTATGGATGAGCCTTGGAACAAGTTTCTTGGCATTTATAGCAGGACTACAGAACTTGGATCCAACTATAATAGAGGCTGGAGCCGTAGATGGCATAAAAAACAGATGGCAGGAGTTATGGTACATAGTCTTACCTTCTATGAGACCCCAGCTGTTATTCGGAGCTGTAATGCAGATCACATCTTCTCTGGCTGTTGCTGATGTTTCAATAGCCTTAGCAGGATTCCCAAGTGTTAACTATGCTGGTCACACTATAGTAACTCATCTGATGGATTATGGAACAATACGCTTTGAGATGGGGTATGCATCTGCCATAGCAACGGTACTTTTTGCAATCATGATGGGAACTAACATTATAACGCAAAAATTATTGAGAAAGATAGGTGGGTGAAAGAAGTGACAAGAAAAAAGCTAAATCGCTCCTTTGCCGTGACCTTCTTGCTATTTCTGCTTCTAGCAATCTTTGGAGCTTTTATGGCCTTGCCTCTAATATATACAATTAACCATGCCTTTAAGCCCTTGGATGAAATATTCCTATTTCCACCAAAGTTTTTCGTACGAAATCCTACCTTAAACAATTTTTATGACTTGATAAATCTAATGGGGAATTCATGGGTACCCTTTTCAAGATATATAACCAATACCGTTATTATATCGGTGGTAGGTACGTTGGGTCATGTCTTATTTGCTTCTGCTGCAGCCTACCCCTTGGCAAAGTATTCCTTTCCCGGTTCCAAAGCTATATTCAATATTGTAGTGCTGTCATTGATGTTCTCGCCCCATGTTACTGCTATTCCCAACTATATGATCATGTCCAGAGTGGGATGGATAGACACCCATTCTTCAATAATAATTCCAGCCTGGGCTTTTCCTTTAGGGCTCTTTCTAATGAAACAGTTTATGGAGCAGATTCCATCGGCTTTACTGGAGGCAGCAAAAATTGACGGAGCCAGCGAGTACCGCATTTATTGGCAGATAGTAATGCCTAATGTCAAGCCTGCCTGGTTGACCCTAATAATCTTAAGATTCCCTGCTCTGTGGGGCTCCGATGGCGGTAGTTTCATATACAGCGAAAACTTAAAGACCTTAAACTATGCCCTAGGACAAATAGTTCAAGGAGGAATTGCCAGGGCAGGCGTAGGTGCAGCAGTAGGATTAATACTTATGATAGTTCCTATTATTCTGTTTATAATTTCACAAAGCAGCGTAATTGAAACCATGGCATCTTCTGGAATTAAAGACTAGAAGGAGGCATTGAGCTATGGCTGAAAAGCTAGTCAGCAACGATAAATTTAAACTGTGTATTGTATTTATATTATTGATGTTTTTTACCTTCACAGGCTATGGCAGTGTTGTGCATGCTGCTGATTATGCACCAGGTTATAATTATTCTTTCTGGGAAGATGCAGTAGCATCGCCTGCTCCCTACAATGCGGAAACTATTGTAGATGGAAAACAAATAGGCGTGGGTTCTCTAAGGGAGCCCAATGACATATTTGTTGCAAATAATGAGCAGGTTTACATTGTTGACTCAGGGAATGACCGTATTGTAGTAACTGATACTAATTTTGAACTCATAAAGATCATTGATTCATTCGATAACAATGGGGAAAGGGACGGTTTTTCCAATCCCCAAGGTATTTTTGTAACTGATGAAGGGGATATATATGTTGCAGATACTGGAAACAAAAGGGTTGTACATTTAGATCAAAATATAAATTTGGTTAAGATTGTTGATTCCCCTGAGTCGGAGCTATTATCTGAAAAATTTGAATTCCAACCTGCCAAACTTGTAGTAGACAAGGCAGGAAGAATATATGTTATGGCCCTTGGAGTCTTTGATGGTTTCATGGAGTTTAGTTCCGACGGAGTATTTACTACTTTTATAGGAGCTAATAGGGTCCAAGTAGACCCAATAGAATACATATGGAAGGTATTATCTACCAGACAACAGCGTGCTGCTTTGGTACAGTTTATACCAACAGAATTTGCTAATTTAGATATCGATGAAGATGGTTTTATATATGCTGTAACTACAGGCCAAACCGATGAAGATGTTAAAAAATTAAATGCCCAAGGAGTAGACATTTTAAGAAGGGATGGCTATATACCGCCCAGGGGTGATATTATCTATCGCCACGAGGAAGGTCCATCAAAGCTGATTGATGTTAAGGTTGCCGACTGTGAGGTGTATTCCGTACTGGATGGTAAGAGAGGGCGAATTTTTACCTACAATGGAGACGGTTATTTACTATATATATTTGGCGGGATAGGAAACAGATTGGGGGAATTCCATACTCCCATAGCCATAGAGCGTATAGGGGACGATTTTTTAGTACTTGATAAAATCCTCGGAGAGATTACAATATTTAGACCCACGGAATATGGCAAGACCATAAACGAGGCCATTAGAAGCTACTATAACGGGGAAGAGGAAAAAGCTAGCGCCATGTTTGAAAAGGCAGCAAGGCTAAATGCTAACCTGGAACTAGCCTATGCAGGCATAGGTAAGTCCCTTCTCAGATCAGATAACTATGAAGAGGCTGTCAGCTATTTTAAGGAAAGCAATGATAGAAAGAACTATTCAAAAGCCTATGTTCTTTATCGACGGGAGAAGCTAAGAAAAGTTTTCCCCACAGTTATGACTATTATTTGCATAGTTGCTATATCCTATCCACTGTTGAAAAAATATGTGTTTAGCAGAATAAAGAGGATGTCACTTTTCAATAAAGAAGTTGTAAGGTATCCTTTAAGACTCATATTCCATCCATATGACGAATACTGGGAGCTCAAATATAGAAGGGATAAGAGAACCAATATTATTATTTCATTTATTATCCTGGCACTATTGTGTCTTACTAGGATGTTACAAGACCAGTATAATGGTTTCTTGGTCAATTATAACAATCCCAAAGAATTTAACAGCCTTATGAAAATCGTATATGTTGTAGTGCCTGTATTATTCTGGTCAATAGCCAATTGGTCATTAACTACCTTGATAGACGGTGAAGGTAAGTTTTCAGAAATATTTGTTTCAACTTGTTTTGCTTTAACTCCCTTGATTTTAATTGGGATTCCATGGGTTTGGCTGAGCAATTATATATCTGCAGACGAAACTTCCTTCTACTTCTTTATGCAAAGTGTTGCTGTTTTGTGGACTTTATACCTGCTGTTTGTTGGTAATATGACGGTGCATCAGTTTACACCATCCAAAACAGTTGGCAGCATGATTCTGACAGTTGGAGCTATAGCGTTTATGGCCTTCTTGTGTCTCTTATTCTTTAACTTGATACAGCAGCTACTGGCGTTTGCATTCACAATCTTTAGAGAGATTCAGCTTCGATTCTGAAGGAGGACTGTAGGATGAGAATATCAAAAATCATATTTTTATATATTTTGTGTTTGTTGATCTTTGCTACAGGCTGTTCAACTGAAACAAGCATCGGAGGAATTAAAGATATAGAGCTCCAACGGGATGAGCCCATACAGGCTGCTTTTACCAGTTCTCTTCTTCCTGATATGAAAGGAATAGTAGAAAATGATAACTTACAGCTTTATATAAATGAGGAGACTGCAGAAATTGCTGTACTGGATAAAAGAAGTGGCAATATCTGGCGAAGCAATCCGGCAGATCGGGATTCTGATCCTATTGCTTCCGGAGAAAAAAAGGATTTGTTATCGGCACAGTTGATTGTGGATTTCAACAACGAGTTTGGGCAGTTGAATCAAACCAATTCTTACGTTGATAGTGTAGCCCATGAACAGGTGGATTATGAACTGCTGCCTGATGGTATTAAGATATATTATAAATTTGGTACTGTAAAAAAGACTTTAGAAGATCTGCCTAAATATATAAGCAAAGAAAGATTTGAGGAACGAATACTAAATAAGACAGATGATAAAACACTGCTGCGAGCATTGAGATTTGCATATAGGGAAGATAAGGATGAAGGTGTTTATGTAAGAAACGATGGTTTATCAGGTGCCCTTCTTAATCGCACTATAGAGGCCTTTGAACTTGCTGGATATACCGAAGAGGATATAGCTCATGACTTCCAAGAGCATGGTCTGTCTCAAACTACGCCTGACCATCGAGTGTTTATTGTGACAATGGAATACAGGTTGGATCAGGACAGCCTTGTGGTAAAAATACCGGTTGAGGAAATTCAGTTTACCAAAGAATATCCAATCTATGAATTAGGCGTTTTAAGTTTCTTTGGTGCTGGAGGACCTGATGAAAAAGGAGCACTTCTCGTGCCGGATGGATCCGGTGCCTTGATATATTTCAATAACGGAAAAGCTAAGTATCCTCCTTACAGGCAAGATGTCTACGGAAGGGACTTAACAGTAGCTGATATGAAGTCTTTTGTAAAAGGCGAAAAGGCAAGAATGCCGGTTTTTGGAATAATCAAAGATAATAGTGCCATGCTGGGAATTATTGAAGAAGGGGCTTCCATAGCCGCAATTAATG
This sequence comes from uncultured Bacillota bacterium, assembly GCA_938003915.1. GTDB lineage: Bacteria > Bacillota > Clostridia > Caldicoprobacterales > UBA3941 > JAAYGY01. The sequence goes on from CALKWV010000145.1 coordinate 9,846, forward strand.
CAGATGTTGGTGGAAGGGAAAACAGTTATAACTATGTATATCCCAGCTTCTATGTAGTAAATAAGGATGACGTGGAATTGGAATCAGAGGATAAGAAACGTGCCTTTCCACGTTACCAGCACGAGCCCATGCAATCAGATTATGTGATCCGTTATGTCTTCCTAAATGATGAAGATGCCTCATTTGCAGGAATGGCAAAGTACTATCAACAGTACTTGATACAAAATAACATGCTTAAAGAAAATCAAAAGAATACTGATGATAATATACCTTTTTATCTGGAGTTAGTAGGCAATATTTCTACCCGAAAGCATTTTATTGGAGTTCCATATAACGCCCTGGAGCCTATGACCACATTCGAGCAGGCAAAGTTGATTTTGTCTGAAATTAAAGAGCAAAATATTGACAATATAAAGCTGAAATTTAGTGGATGGTTTAATGGA
>CALKWV010000146.1 GCA_938003915.1 uncultured Bacillota bacterium
ATTTTATCAATACATTATAGTTAGGGCCTTACTAGATTTAAGAAGGCTAATGCTTATATTTTTTGTAATATCCACTTCTATTTATGAAAATGTAATGAAAGGGATAAGACTATGTCTATTGTCCTAATAAGTCTTGTATTTATTATCAGCCTATTTTTAGTGGAAGTACTGAGTAAACCAGATAAAGATCCAATAGTAGTGGAAAGGAATAGAGCTGTAGATATTTAATTAACTTTTCAAGATGAATAAAAGGATATCGGGGGAAAGAATAAAAGGACATTCCTTTAGGAGAGTGACGTGGTATGTATAAAATATTAATAGTAGAAGATGATACCACTATATCTACTATTATAGAAGAAAAATTAAATAAGTGGGGATTCATTACCCTCAAGATTCAAAACTTTGAGGATATAATTCCAGACTTTACTTCCTTTCAGCCCCATCTTGTGTTAATGGATATTAACCTGCCATATTATGATGGTTTTTATTGGTGTACAAGGATTAGGCAGCTTTCCAATGTACCAATTATATTTATATCATCGAGAGATACTGATGGAGATAAAATCAGGGCAATTTCCCAGGGTGGAGATGACTATATAGAAAAGCCTTTTTCTTTGGATCTATTGGTGGCCAAAGTACAAGCAGCATTGCGCAGAGCATATTCCTATAGCGATCAAACTTTGAATATACAGCAGTATAAGGATATGATATTGGATATAGAAAGGTTAAAGGTCATTTGTGGAGACAAGGATATTGAACTGACTCCTAACGAGGGTAAAATCTTAGCTATGCTTATGAGAAATCAAGGAAAGGTTGTATCCCGTACTCGCCTTATTAGAGCATTGTGGGATGATGAGAGCTTTGTAGATGATAATACCCTGACAGTAAACGTAAATCGCCTACGCAAAAAATTAAAAGCCATAGGACTGGAAGGGTATATAAAAACCAGCAAAGGTGAGGGGTATAAGTTAATATGAGTTTTATAAAGTATTTAAAGGAAAGATGGCTTACCTATATTTTTATCCTTTTAGCTTTTGGTTTTGCCGCTGTGGTATACAGACTAGATACCAGCTTTAATATAACCCAGTCAAATGCCAATTATATTGCAGGGGGATGGCTAATACTTTTTCTCCTTTTTGTAGCAATAGACTATGGAATTCTCTATACTCGTGTGAACAAATTTAAGAAATATTGCAGCTTAAATGCCTCATCTCAAGATATAGACGAATTTTCTTATCCGGTAGATAGGGAATATGCCAAGGAGCTTCATGAGATAGCAGAAAAATATGAAAAATTTAAGGCAGATGTAAATACTAGATTTTCAGAACAGCTAGAGTTTATTACAAAATGGATTCACGATGTTAAGGTGCCCATATCAGCAATTAGATTAATACTAGAAAGCCGCGAACAGGATATTCCTAGTAGTTTATATCAAAGCATAGATACGGAACTCTTTTCCGTAGAGGAGTCGGTGCAAAGGGTTTTCTATGAGCTAAAAAGCAATCATCTTCATGATGATTATAAGATACAAAGGGTTAGCACTAAAAAATTAATTTCACAAACCCTAAAAGCTTACTCTAACTTTTTTAGCTACAAGAAACTAAATATTTCCATTTTAGGACCTTCATATGATGTGCTGACAGATGAGAAGTGGAGTGGGTATATATTATCCCAAATTATATCCAACGCTGTAAAATATACACCTGATAATGGAGATATTACCATTAGTACTGATAAAGTAGGGAATGAGGTAACCATATCTATTAAAAATACTGGTAAAGGCATATCAAAAAGGGATATTGGTCAGATTTTCAATAAAGGCTATACCTCTTCTGAGGACAGAAGCGGTATGAAAGCAACAGGTTATGGTCTATACCTTTCCAAAAAGCTTAGTGATAAGCTTGGGCACAGGTTAACAGTAGAATCTAAATACGGAGAATATGCTGTTTTTAGACTGACCTTCATTGAAAATCAAACTATCCATAATAGATTATCTCCTAAAGAATAAAAAGAAAAATTTATTCTTTAGGAGATATTATTTTGTGACAAAATTGTAAGCTTAGATTCTAAAAATGTAAGCTAATTCGATTTTACCTAATCTCTATATGAGATATAATCTTCTCAGAAAGAAGATTGTGGGGGTAAAGTAAATGGAGATATTAAGGGTGGAAAACATAAGTAAAGTATATGGTTCTAAAAAAGGTTCAAAACAATATATGGCATTGAAAAATATAAGCTTTAAAGTGAATGAAGGTGAATTTATTGGTGTAATGGGTCCTTCAGGCTCAGGAAAAACCACATTACTTAACATATTAGGTAGCATTGATAAACCAACCACTGGAAGACTTATAATAGATGGTCAGGATATCACAGGGTTAAGTAAAGATAAGTTGGCGATTCATAGGGCCAAGAAAATAGGCTTTATTTTCCAGGATTATAATTTACTAGAGACCATGACTTTAAAGGAGAATATAATTCTGCCATTGGCATTGGCTGGGTATAAAGCTAAAGTTATGGAAAGTAAACTAAACAGCCTCGCAAAGGATTTAGGAATAACAGCGATATTGGATAAGTATCCTTATGAGGTTTCTGGAGGAGAGCAGCAACGAGCGGCGGCATGCAGGGCTTTGATTACCAACCCAAGGTTAATCCTTGCAGATGAGCCTACAGGCAATCTGGACTCCAAATCGGGGAAGGATTTGCTGGATCTTTTAACCTTTATAAATGATGAGTACAAGGCAACAATTTTAATGGTAACCCACGATGTATTTGCTGCCAGCTACTGCCATAAAATAATGTTTATTAGAGATGGTGAGATATACAACGAGCTCTATGCAGGGGATGATAAAAAGCAATTCTTTGACTCCATCATAGATGTAATGAGTGTACTAGGGGGTGAGGGAGCATGATAAAGCTTTCCACGCTAGCTATTCGCAATATAAGACGGAATTTTAAGAGATATGTAATGTATTTCTTTTCCCTAAGCTTTAGCGTATTTACAGCCTATTCATTTTTAGCTTTATTAGAAAATGAGCATGTATCAAATGCATTTATCTATGATGATAGGTATAGGGCTTTATTAACGGTCTTTGGTATTATCATTATGGTATTTGTAATGTTTTTTCTTATTAGCTCTAACAATAGTTTTATCAAGGCAAGGAAGAAGGAGATATCAACCTACTCCTTGTTTGGTATGACCAATAGAAAAATTGGCAAGCTGCTTTTTATGGAGACCATGATAGTTGGCCTTGTGGCATTAGCAATAGGAATAGGTGCTGGCATTTTTCTTTCAAAGCTTACTGCAATGATTTTGCTAGATATTTCCTTGGCATCCTTTACTGGAGATATAGAATTCAATATAGCCTTTAAAGCTGTATATATAACCACTTTTATTTTCCTGGCTATATTTTGTCTTATGGGATTATCAGGTCTCAGGATTATAAACAAATTTGAATTAGTGGACTTATTTAAAGCAGACAAGTTGTCGGAGGGTAGCTCAAAAGGCTCGATAATTGCTCTAATTCTGTCTCTGTTTCTTATCGGTTCTGGCTATTACCTAGCATCAATAGAGGATTATTTTTTGATAGTCGCAGCAATACCTATATTAATTTTAGTAATAAGCGGAACCTACCTTTTCTTTTGGGGTGGGCTTCCTAAAGTGTTGTATCTTATTAAAAAGAATAAGGGAAGGCATTATCAAGATGCAAATCTAATTTCTATCTCAATGTTTTCTCATAGAATAAAGACCATATCGTCGAATATGGCCACTATAGCAGTCCT
>CALKWV010000147.1 GCA_938003915.1 uncultured Bacillota bacterium
TGTGGTATGTGAAGTTAAATGAAGATATGATTTCCTATGATACTGAAGTTGGTATTGTTGAGGTACCTCTAACTGAGGAAGGTTTTGGGAAACGGGTTGGGGGTTCTGAACGGTCAACTTTATATGAAGAAGCTCCCTGGTTTTATAAACGTAATGGTTTATATTATATGGTGTATGCAGCAAGTGGAATACCTGAAAATATAGCTTATTCTACAAGTACTACTCCCACAGGACCCTGGACTTATAGAGGTATTATTATGCCTACCCAGGGAAGTAGTTTTACAAATCATCCAGGAATATGTGATTATAAAGGAAGATCCTATTTCTTCTATCATAACGGTGCACTACCAGGAGGCGGAGGATTTACTCGTTCTGTCTGTATAGAGGAATTTACATATAATCCAGATGGTACTTTTCCTACTATTAATATGACAACAGAGGGTGTTAATCCTGTAGAAAACTTAAATCCATTTATCAGGAATGAAGCGGAAACAATTGCATGGTCATATGGTATCAAAACAGAAGCTTGTTGTCAGGGAGGAATGAATGTTTGTAATATTGATGATGGTGATTATATTAAAGTTTCCAGTGTAGATTTTGGTGAAATAGGAGCTGGATCATTTACAGCAAGTGTTTCAAGTGTTAAAGAAGGTGGGAAAATTGAGCTCCATCTAGATAGTCCAGAGGGAGAATTGATAGGGATACTTAAAGTTCCCTATACTGGAGATTTTGATAATTGGAAATCAGTAAGCACTGATATAGCACAGGTTTGCGGTATTCATGATCTTTTCTTTGTATTTAAAGGTGAAGATAAAAGCGATCTTTTTAAGTTTGATTATTGGAAGTTTACAAAGGTGGAGAGATAAAGGTATATTGCTTTACTTTTTGGTTATTTGTTCAATAAAGTATTTGAGTGTAATTCTGTATTGGTACTAGTTTAGATAAGAAAGGATGCTTTTATTAGTGTTTGGAAAAATTTTAGTGTTCGGCATAGCATGTATGATTTTTTGGTTAATAGATGGATACAAAAAGGTAGCTCAAGCAGCAAATCCGTATTTGCCACTATGGGAACATATCCCGGACGGAGAGCCACGAGTATTTGAAGATCCTGATAATCCAGGGAAATTTCGCGCTTATATCTATGGCTCACATGATACCAAAAGAGATAGCTATTGTGGATATGATATTCCAGTCTGGTCTGCTCCAGTTGAGGATTTAACTGCTTGGCGTTACGATGGTATTGGGTTCCAATCCATTGTAAACGGAGTAGCTGACATTTTGTTCGCACCAGATGTTGTGGAAGTTTTAGAATCTGATGGAACAAAGATATACTATATGTATCCTAACAATCAAGCACATGGTAGAAATTCACAGGTAGCAAAATCCAAGCGACCAGATGGGCCTTTTGAGGTATGTAACTGGAAAGAGGGTAGTACAACTGAGCTGAAGGTGTTTTGGGGTTTGACCCAGCTGTTTTTGTAGACGATGATGGAAGAGCCTATGGATACTGGGGATTTACTCGTTCCTTTGCTGCGGAATTGGATCCTAATACGATGGCCACAATTAAGCCTGGTACATCCCAGATAAACGATATGATCGGAAGTTGTAATGATCAAGATGGTAACGATTTTAGATTTTTTGAGGCTTCCTCTTTACGTAAAGTAGAGGACAAGTATGTATTGGTTTATAGTCGAAAGACTAAAGATGGTGAATATGGTCTCGGTGAATCTAATTCTACGTTAGCGTATGCTTATGCAGATGCACCATTAGGACCATGGACATATGGTGGAACAATAGTTGATGCCCGTGGACCAGAGATAGGTGAAAATGGTCAGATGATTACTAGTCAACCATCCCATAACACTCACGGAAGTATTATAGAGATAAATGGACAATGGTATATATTCTATCATAGAGCTATTAACAATGATGGGTATTCACGCCAGGCAATGGTCGAACCTATAAATGTTAATGTGACTGAAGATGGCAAGGTAGTAATAACAGGAATCACAACTATTAAAGATGCTTTTGACAATGAATACACTGGAGCAGAAGTTACTTCTGAAGGTTTGAGATTAATGGATTAAATACAAGTGACTATCATTCTGCAGGAATTACCAGCTATTTGCTAGGTGGACCTTATGTGAAGGCTACATATGACACTAGTCGTGATGAAGCTCCGGTTGTTAACATTCGAAACAACTCCATTGTCGGATACAAATATTTCAATTTTTCTGAGATGCCTACTGAAGGACAAAGCACGCAGCTTGAAGTCTTTATCACACCCAAGGGAGTTGACGGCATAATTGAGGTTATGATGGACAGTCCTTGGGAAAGGCAAGGTGGGACAAAACTTGATAGCTTAAGCATCTCCAGGGATATGGTTCAACAAATCACAAAATTGAGTTTCCCAGTTCCGGCAGTAGATCAAGTTGAAGGTAAGCATGCAATCTATTTCTGCTTCAAATCTGATAACAATCAGGTCATTTGTGATTTAAATGGGTTAAAATTTATCTGTTAATGGTTTCTCTGGAAGATCGTCAGTTTTGCTGATCTTTCAATTAGGAGGGATGCAAATTCTGAATTTAACCTTCAGTGGTTACAGATATGATTCAACAAAATATACGGAGACGGGATAGGAGATGAAAAATGAAGGTAATGAAGTACAAAATAGTAGTTTTATTATTATTGCTTATCATTCAATTAAGTGGTAGTGTATATGGTGAAACTAATTTAAGGAGGCCAATCTCACCACAGCAACCTGCATGGTTAGTTCATATTGATACCTGGAACTGGGCAGATCCTCAGAAAATTATAGATCTGGTTCCTGAGGATATTCGTCCTTATGTGATTTTCAATATTTCACTATCGGTAAATTGGAGTCATGAAGAACAAAAGTGGTTGACTGTTCAGTATGGTTATGAAACAGCAAAATCATGGTTAAGAACTTTGGCAGATAATCAAATGTGGGCTATGGTTCAACCATCAAGTGGTGGTCAATCTCACTTTCCTGATTTTGATGAAACAGTTGATTATGATACAACGCTTTATGGTGAATTCTACCAGGATTATCCTAATTTTCTTGGGTTTAATTATTGTGAACAATTTTGGGGATTTGATCAGTAAGACTTTACTCCGTCAGCATCTGAACGATGGATTCATCTTGCCAATTTATTAGAACTAAGTAATAGGTATGGCGGATATCTTGTGGTTAGTTTTTGTGATAATCAGTGGAACGCGAATATTAACCCGATTGCTATGCTAAAACGCTCTTCAGTTTTTAGAGAAGCTGCCCAAAAATACTCAGAAAATTATATCTATACTGAAAAACATACCCAGCAAAGCTATAAGTTTGATCATGAGAGTGTTGCTCTAGGACTTTATCTTTCAGGCTATAGTGGACAATACGGTCTTCGTTATGATGAAAGCGGATGGACAGATGCTGATGGAGAGCATACAAACTATACCCTGGCTACAGGTATTGCACCTCACCTTGAGCGTCTTATGCTGTCTGGTGCAACTATTATAGATGGCCCTGAATTGATTTGGCGTGAGAATTTCAGAGAACTAAGCCCTGGTGTAACAGATGATGGATACACAACACGACGATGGGGAACTTTTTCACAGTTCGAGAATATCAGTGTAGATATTTTTCGTAAGGTTCTGGATGGAACAATCCGCATCCCTAGCCGCCAGGAAGTCATTGATCGTACAAAGATTGTCATCATTAACGATATCAATGTGGGTATTGATGGGGACAGGTGGACACTAGAAGCAATGTACTACAATGATGACGACAGGTACAGATCGCCAAAGACTCTGTTTGAGGGACTTTATCGCATGGATGATGACGGTAATCGTAATGAGAATAAGAGTTTTTTTAAGAAAACTGGACGTTATCCTACTATCCCCATTGTTTATGGATTAAATGATGGTATTGCCAATACATTCCAAATTAAAGTGAATTCATCGGATTACTTAAATCGCTGGCCAAACATTGACTCAAAGGTAAACGAATTTGATAGTTTATTTCCACAAGAGTATACAGGTGATATCTATGCCGGACGACATGAGAATGGGTGGGTAATATATAATCCTTTTAAAACAGGGCAGACTGCTTGGGGCTATATTCCATTTAGGTATAATACTTCCGATCATATGGAAATAACTCTTCCACGGTATACCACAGGTGTTATAAAAGAATATCCTGAACAGGTGACTTTCTACCTGAATAATTATGATAATGTTCTCGACACTGAGCTCAAGATAAGCAGGATTAAGATCTACGGTAGTAATTCAAGACCTACCTTCTTTTATACAGACAGAGGTACTGATTACCAGATACCCAGTAATATTACATCAGATTGGTCTAACGGAGTGTTTACATTGGTAGTTAGACATAATGGCCCTATTGATATCACAGTCAACTGTGCTGGTTCTGCAATAAACCGATTAACTTCATCAACAGAGTCTTCTGTTATAGCACCAGAAAAACCTCAGTTTTACACCGGACCTCGTCAATATGAAGCGGAACACTGGGATTACAGAAATATTGCGGATAATGTTCCTAATGGAATTGGCAGAGGTATTTTAAATTACACCGGTCAGGGATATATGCAATTTGGTACTGATCCAAGGGCCAGTGCTAGGGTTAATATTAATGCTCCGAAAGAAGGAACCTACTCTCTTGAAACTAAGTATTCTGTTACTGGTTCTGATATTACTTCCATCGATCTTTATGTAAATGGCAACAGAGTAGCTACTCCAACATTTAATCGGGTGGAGACACTTAGTGACTGGACCATAAATACTCAGAAAATAAAACTCAATGCTGGTGCAAATTCTGTTGAGTTTAGGGCGAATGCAGTGGGTGCAAGTTCAATATATTTTGATAATATTGTTCTTATTGGTGACTATAATATTGCTGATACTGTGGAACTGCAGGAAGACTAAAAGCAGAAAATTAACCTCTATATCTGGTATTGATATCCATAAAGATGGGATGGTAATAAGCTTAAGATGCGCAAGAAGAATACTAGGAGAAGATTTTATTAAATTAGCTTTTGAAAAAGCTCATGAAGTGGCACCTGAGGCAAAGTTATTTTATAATGATTACAATGCTGTAAAGGGTTATAAAAGAGGAAGAATTATTGAAATGTTGAAAGATTTAATTGATGATGGTGTTCATATTGATGGTATTGGTATTAAAGCACATTGGGGTGTAAATGATCCTTCTATTCAGGAGATTGAAGATGCCATTAAGATGTATGCAGATTTAGGGATTGAAATTTATATAACAGAATTAGATGCAGGTATGGATAGTCATACTGAAAAGGAACAGGCCCAAAGATATAAAGAAATTTTTGAGGTACTTATAAAATACAGTGATGTAATAACTAATGTTACATTCCCTGCTGTAAAAAAGTCATTGATGATCTTTCTGAATATACAGGTATAGCAGAAACAATAGAAAACAGTCAGATACTATTGATGATTAAATTACAGGAGCAAATTAAATTTCCCTGGGGCTCAAACAGATGGAGGAGGAAACGAAAAGAATAGATGCATCTATTGATTCTACAGCTAGTAATAGAGTAAAATTATCTGCATATGCTTCTGAAGATAAAAAGAAAATGGTTATAGTATTGTTAAATATAGGCTTAAAACTAGAAATATAAAACTTGATTTTAACAGTTATTACATTAAAGTTTCAGAATTTTTTCTCCTGTTATGACAATTAGTATAACAGGAGAAAATTAACATACAGTGGAAACAAGGAACATACACTCTTAAAACTAAGTATTCTATTACTGGTTCTGATATCTTTTTCGTCGATTTTTATGTAAATGGCATTAGAGTAGCTACTCCAACATTTAATCAGGTGGATACACTTAGTGATTGGGCTATAAATACCCAGAATTCTGTATTAATTGTTCCAACAGGAGCATAGCTGAACAGCTGAGTATTAAATGGATAAACGCTGAAAGCATCTAAGCGTGGAACTAGCCTCAAGACCAGGTGTCCCACACAGAGTTAAGGTCCCTTAATATTTTTCTGTGGAAAGATTCATTTGACTTTTTCAAAAAAATATATTATTCTAATATTAATAATGAAGTTTAATAATTATAAAATTACATACGTAGGACTTGTTGTTTAAAAATCCCCAATTATTCCCCAAGAGGGAATTTTGTAAATATTATTACCATAACGGAGCTGAAATGACCATTAATAAGAAGCTTATTATAGTATTCTTAATAACCACTGTTTGTTTTGTTTCTGCTTGTAGTAATAAAAGTGCAACTCAAGAAAATTTTATGCCTACTTTGACTATTTCTGTAATTGGTGAGAATGGAAGTTTAGTTAGTCATGAAGCGGATAAAAAATATTCATATGAGGCTGGAACAATTGTTACTATCGAAGTTATGGTTGAGGAAGGTTATCATACTGGAGAGGACCTAATGGTAGTAATGTAGTTCCCACTGAAACAACAGGTGAATTTGAAATTATTATGAATGAGGATAAAGTAATAAGAGCAATATTTAGTGATCAAAATCCTTTTGAAGAGTCATTTGAAGGTATCGAACTAGCTACAAAACATAAAGATTTTTATTATCATAACCCCATAATGACACAGAGATTTGGAGCAGATCCTTATGCAATGGTTTATGGAGACAGAGTATATGTTTATATGACAAATGATATTATCCAGAAGGATAGTACAAGGAATATTCAAAAAAATGAATATAGTAGAATTAAAACTATAAATCGTCTATCCTCTGCTGATTTAGTTAATTGGACTGATCATGGAACAATAGAGATTGCTGGTTTTTCTGGTGAAGCAAATTGGGCAGAAAATTCCTGGGCACCAGCCGCAGTACATAAAAAATAAATGGGAGGGACAAATTCTTCCTTTATTTTGCAAATAACGCAAATGGTATTGGTGTGCCTAATAGAATTTAAGGGTAACTTGTATTTGTTTTATCATTCAGAGATGTTAAGGCAACAAATGGGTATTGCAATTGGTTATTTGGAGGTTCCGAATACAGGAAGTTTAAATAATTTTGAAGAGGTAACAATTGATGTTACGAATATAACAGACAAAAAAGATTTATTTTTCATATTTGCTGGAGAAGGATTCCAATTTGATGCCTGGAGTTTTAAATAATAATATACATATTAATTATTCTTAGTTCAATAAAAACTTTGATATAGAGGGTTAAATCGTTATCGAACTTGTTATATTGGACTAAGAAATAAAATATAAATAATAATTATGAAGGGAGGATATGGAATGAAAAAGTGTATACAGTTTGTGCCAATTTAAAATAGCAAAAATTTAAAAGGCATAGGTAGGTCACAAAATTGTATATTTTATAATTTCAAATAATTTCAAAGGGGGAGAAATAATGTCTAAAAAGTTTAATACAAAGAGAATAGTTTCTATTTTAATGGTTCTTTCATTAATAGTTATTATGGCTGGTTGTTCTGAAACATTAGAGTATTATACTATCTCAGGTTTAGTGAGAGATTTAGCAGGTAATCCTATACCAGATGCTGCAATAGTAATTAAAGATGGTAATCTAGGAACTGTTACAGCTAAATCTGATGATAAAGGTAAATGGTCAGCCAGTGTTGCAGCTGAAGAGCTTACTATATCTGTTTCAAAATCAGGATATAAATTTGAACCTGATACTGTAACTTTTAAGAAAGGTAAAGATAAATCAATAGAATTTATTGGAGAGCCTTTTTTAACAGTTTCTCCTGCTGGAGGTACGTATAATGAGCCTGTAACTGTTGAAATGAGTATCGGTGGAGATTATACAATTTATTATACCCTAGACGGAAGTGAACCAACAGAAAATAGTAATAAATATACTGGACCATTTGAAATATCTGAAACCTGTACCTTAAAAGCAAAGGGTTTTAGTGGTTCAAGTGAAACTAATGTAGTAACTGTAGAGTATATAATTGATCTTTCTAAAGATTATGGTATTATAAAGAATGGTGGATTTGAAGAAGGTATTGAGCCATGGGAGGGTCAATTTGGTGCAAAAGTTGAATTAAGTACTGAACAAGCTTTTGATGGGTCATATAGTATAAAAACTGTAGATAGAACAATGACAGGTCATGGTCCAAAACAAGTTATCACTAATGCTGTAGAACCAGGGGCAACTTATGAAATATCTGCAAAAGTTTATTATGATGCAGAGACTGCGCCTGCTGAAAGAGACTTTAATTTAACTTTCCAAAATGGTGAGTATCCAGATTGGATAACATATGCTGAAACTGTAACAGTAAAAAAAGGAGAATGGACTACAATTAAAACAACCTATACAGTACCAGAAGAGGGAACACTACCAAACGGCCTTGATCTAAGTCAAGAAGTTCGTGTTTTAGTAGAAACAAGTTGGGTACCAGATGATCAATTAAACCCAGATAACGACTTGTTTGACTTTTATGTAGACGAATTTTATATGAAAAAAGTAGACTAGTTAGGAGTCTAGCTCTATGGCTATTTCATGATTATTAAGAAATTATTATGCAAGTCTCGCTGATCCAGATGCTGACTTAATGGATTTCTATGTAGATGAAGTTGAAGTCTTTAAAAAATAATTATGATTGACCGAACCGGTTAAAAGTAAGTAATTTATACATTCCTTCCTTTCTAGGTTTCATGAGGCTATCTTTCTTTTTTGCTTACAGACTTAGGAAGGAAGGATTGTTTTTTAAAAGATCCCGAACTCAATGAAATAGACAAATTATATATTCCCTAAAAAATGGGGATAATCTGGCGGAAAGGAAATTATATGGGAGGAAAAATTATGAAAAGACTTAGGGAAGCAATAATAGTAGTCATGTTTATAATTACAATCACCTTAGCCCTGGGTATAAATCGGGTATCTGCTGTAGAAGACCCTGCTGTATTATTTGAGGGTATTAAATTAGCAAAGAGTTATAAATCTTTATATTTTCATAACCCGATAATGACACAAAGGTTTGGAGCAGATCCTTATGCAATGGTTTACAAAGACCGTGTATATGTATATATGACAAATGATATTTTACAAAAGGATAGTAAAGGGAAGATACTGGAAAATGATTATGGTAAAATCCATACAATAAATCGCCTATCATCTGCTGATTTAGTTAATTGGACTGATCATGGTACAATTGATATTGGAAGAAGATACATGGGAAAGGCGAAATGGGCAGGGAATTCCTGGGCACCAGCTGCAGTTTATAAAAATATTGATGGCAAAGATAAATTTTTCCTTTATTTTGCAAATAATGCAAATGGTATTGGTGTATTGACAAGTGACAGCCCGGTAGGTCCTTTTACTGATCCTATTGGTATGCCACTTGTTTCAAGGTCAACAAAAAATACTGAAGGTGTTGTCTGGCTCTTTGATCCAGCAGTTGTCATTGATGATAATGGTAAAGGATATTTATATTTCGGTGGTGGAGTACCACAAGGAAAAGACAAAATGCCAAATACCGGAAGAGTGGTTGAACTGCGTGATAACATGATAAGTCTAGCAGGAACTCCCAGGGTAGTAGAAGCACCTTATTTCTTTGAAGCTGCATTTGTCAATAAGATAGATGATACTTATTCATTACAGTGAATTTGAATGGGCCCGCGGGGATGCCTGGGCTGGCCAGTGTGTT
>CALKWV010000148.1 GCA_938003915.1 uncultured Bacillota bacterium
GGAATTTCTATGCAGATTCATCCATATTTAACTTGTCGGCTATTAAGGCAATAAATTCTCCATTGGTAGGCTTGTCGTTCTTATCATACACAACATATCCAAATAGCTGATTTATATTCTCTACCTTACCTCTACTCCAAGCTACATCAATAGCATGACGGATAGCCCTTTCTACCTTACTAGGAGTTGTCTTAAATTTTTTAGCAATACCTGGATAAAGTTCCTTGGTAATTCTATTTATTACTTCTCCATTTTTCACCACCATTTTAATGGCTTCTCGTAAAAAATGATATCCCTTTATATGGGCAGGTATTCCAATGAGAAGAAAGATGTCAGTTATCTTTTCCTCAAGATTTTTTGATCTTTCGCCGGCTACCGGACTTTGCTGCACATCTGCAATAGCTTTGTTGCTAGTTAGTTCCCTTACCCTTCTAGTCAGCATTTCCATATCAAAAGGCTTTATCATATAATATCTGGCACCCAAACCTACAGCCTTTCGTATTAACTCTTCTTGTCCAACAGCCGACAGGCAAATAAAGAAGGGTTTACTTGCATTGGGGGATGTGTTAAAATGCTCCAATACTCCCAGTCCATCCAATCTTGGCATAATCATGTCTAAAATGACTACATCCGGCTTTTTCTCATGTATTATTTTTATGGCCTCCACCCCATCTCTGGCCAAGCCCACCACTTCTATGTCTTCTTGCATTTCAATGTATGAAGATACAATATCCCGTATACTTGAGTTGTCATCTACTAGTACAACCCTAATCTTTTGTTTCATTGCTTATTCCTCCCTGTTAATCTTGTATTAATATAAAATAATATGCCGATTTGTGACTAAATATGCATTTTTCTGTCGTTTGCTGGCATTTCTAGAAATATATGTAATTACCTTAAATATTTTACCATATCCTTTTAAAAAAATAAAGATAAAAAAGGAATGATCTTCAAATCATTCCTTTTTCATAAGGATATACAACTCTGCCGCTTATGGCATCGATGTATAGTAACCAATATCCCATACCATAACCATCTTTAATAGGCACCCAACGGGAAAATCCGCTCATAGAGACCGGTGGGAGCATGCTATACATGCTGGGAATACCATATATCACATATTTTACTTGGCCTTTCTCTTTCATAAGTCCAACTATATAGTGATCCGGGTAGTGATGCCCATAGTATGGATAGCGATAGATTGAATCACCATAATACATACCGGGATTGGGAACTGCTTGCTGTACCCTCACCCATTCTACATCCTTTAGCTCGTTGTCAAAGGGATTAACCTGCTGATATGCTTTGAAAAGACCCATAAAATAATCCTTTACACTGTCCCAATAGGTGGCGCTCCTATAGGGAGAATAAGGATCTTGATATCCAAAGTCTTTTAGATATCTCCTATAACTATCCTCATAAGCTTTCTTTAATTCATCGGCTGACCCATAAAAATCTCGCTGCCCCTGGACTTCTTCTTCATTGCTTGTCTGTGTTAATTCCATTGAGTAATGGCTAATAGATTCCTCGCTATTTTGAGATAAGCTATCTATATCAGGCTCTTCTTGTGATTTTACTTTTTCAGATTCTAATTCAGATTCTATTTCAGATTCTATTTCTTGAGGAGCTTCAGTGTCAGCCTCTAATGCTTCAACCTCAATATCCAAGTCTTCAACTTCCTCTTCTAATTCTTCAGTTTCAAGCTCTGGTTCCGGCTCCCCATTTGCCTGATCCTCAGCTCCCTCCTTAATTTCAGATCCAGGCCCTAGCTCTATTTCCTTTTCTTCTACATGATTTGCTGCTTCCACTGCTTCTTCTAACTCAAGTTCAGGTTCAGCATCAGACTGAAGTTCTACTTCATCTCCATGGAGTACCTTTAGTTTTTCAGTTATGATATGAGGGTTGATGTCAACATCTCTGCTGGAATAGCCAATCAAAGGATAGGCCAGCTTGGTGGTCTTACCCGCTTCTTCGGATCTAAATGTAATTGCCAGGGCGTGAAAGTTTTCCAAGGATTTACCTGAACCCATAATATCATGGGCATCAAAGGAGGCTATATGTTCGCCCTTTCCCTGATCGTCTATGTGTAAACTGGCCAGTTTACAGGGTTTTATGGAATCATCTAGAGATATAAGATATGCCTCATAAATCCCATCCACAGCGCTACTAGGCTTAATATCCTGGAGATATATGTATGCCTTTCCAATACCCCTCCTAATTTCAAATTTACAATATCCAGCCGGATCCTTGTTGGGCTTAAGTCCATAACCCCTGCTTTCGGGCTTAAGAATAATGAAGGAACGATGGTAATAAGATCTTCTTGCCAACTTCTCTCCCCCCTTTTGTTGTTGTACTAGTATATGTATATGAGACAAAATAAAAAAAAGAAATCCAATTTAATAAATCGGATTTCTTTTTGCGTAATAATAGCTAGTGACGGCGTTGACTTATTAATAACTAATATGAGTTACTCACTAGTTTTTAATTTAGAATAAATATCTATCATATTATTTGCAATATTAGCAAACTCCTGTATATCTAAAGTCTCCCCACGTCTTTGGGGGTCAATTCCGGAGATTTCAAGAATCTCTAATACCTTTTCCCTGCTCCATTCCTGCATCTCACCAGAAGTCAGGTTGTTTAAAATAGTTTTTCTTCTCTTGGCAAATGCTGCCTTTACCAGCTTAAAGAATAAATCCCTATCATAAACCTTTACTGGTGGCTCATCTAGCCTATCCAGGGCTATAACTATGGAGTCAACCTTGGGTCTTGGCATAAAGACACTTGAAGGCACCTTACATACAATTCGAGGCTTAGTATAGTATTGAACAGCAATAGATAAAGAGCCATACTCCTTTTGGCCTGGTTCTGCAGCCATCCTTTGGGCTACCTCTTTCTGTATCATTACTGTTAGTGTGGTAAAGGGAAGATGCTCCTCCAAAAAGCGCATTATTATGGGGGTGGTAATGTAGTAGGGTAAGTTTGCTACCACTTTGAAATCCTTGCCTTCAAAGAACTCATTTACTAACTTCTGTATGTCAATCTTTAATATATCGCCATGAACAATGGTAAGGTTAGGAGGACTTCCCAAAGTCTCTTCTAGAATGGGCAAAAGATTCTTATCAATCTCTACAGCAACAACCTCTGCACCTTTTGATACAAATTCTTGGGTAAGGGTGCCAATTCCAGGACCTATCTCTAAAACCCTATCTCCTTGAGTTACCTGGGCCCCCTCCATAATCTTTTCTACTATATTTCTATCGATTAAGAAATTCTGACCAAGGCTTTTGCTAAATTTAAAATTATGCCTTTCAAGGATCTCCCTTATCACCTTAGGAGATGTAAGCGGCTTCATAAATTACCTCCTTAAAAAGGCAGGATACAAAGTATCCTGCCTAGGTCTTCCCTAATATCTGATCTTAATATTTGATCTTTACTTTTCTTCTTCCAAACTTTCTAGCTGTAGCCTCATCTTCTACAAAAACGTCAATTATGTTACCTTTAATAGCTCCACCAGTATCCATGGCCTGATAATATCCGTTTAAGTGGGTCCATCCTTTTGGAAATTCTATATATACCTTAGTATATAGTGGAATTACCTTTGGGTCAACTGCTATTATTCCCTTTTTAGGCCATATACCAGTTCTTGTTTTATTTCCGGTATGGGTGTAGGCTGTTGCCTCAAAGGTCTTAAAACCGGAAGCATTGGAACTAGACTTGCTGCTGGATGCTTTGCTGCTACTAGTAGAACTCTTGGTAGTTTTGCTACTTGAAGTTTTATTCCTTGATGTATTTCCTCTGGACACCGGCTTTGGCGGTTCCACATAGGTTCCTTTATCTATTATCCTATTTTGAGGTTCTTGGGAGATTCTTTCTTCCACTACTTCACGTTTTACTTCTACGCCGTCATAATAGGCTACTAGTATCTTTCTTTCCTTCTCGCCTTCTTTTCCTTCCTGTACTACCTTCTCTACTCCTTTTTTTAGCTTGTTGTTTTCTTTAGTTATTATTCGATAAGGTATCTTTTCTTTTTCTATTAAAATTTCTTCTTTAACCCTGGTTATTTTAATGTGATCTCCCGGTGCTGCCTGACGATCTAGGTCATAGTTGGCAAAGTCTTTCTCTCCTAAGCTTATCTGCGCCTTATTTAATACATCCTCTACGGTACCTTTGGTTAAATAAACCTCCTTTACCTCTCCGTCAGCTTCTACAGTCACCTTAAAAGCACGATCTATTTTTATCTTAGTGCCATCCTCTATGGGCTCCTCTAGATCCGGGCTTACTTCATCACCTGGACCTAATGTTATTTCGTATTTATTCAAAAGTTCTGCAACTGTCTTCTCCATTGTTTGAATCTGGACAACATACCCATTATCGTCTAAGCTTACTTCATAATAAATACTATCTAAAAAACGGGCAAATGCTGTCGAGGCTCCCCCAAGGATTACTAGAACAATGCATACCAGCCATAAGGGCTTATACTTATGCATGTTCTGTTGATCTGATTCCATTTCTTATCCTCCTTTTTAACAGACTCAGGGAAGTTGATGGAGCTATTGTAATATTATTTTAATATTTTGTCAAGTTTTTGTAACATTTGTGCTGGTACAAAAATATTTTCTCCTATTCTTGGTTTTTTATACCTATGAATGACAATAATAGGCGTTGCCCCGGCACATGTGGTATAATATATCATTATTAACCATCTTTGTCCAATATGAAGGCATTGCTAATAGTATTGGATTTATACATAAAGAAAGAAAGGAGAGATTCTATGCAAAATAAGACTACAATGCTTGTGGTATCTCTTATATTCTCCATTTTTATCTTGTTGACAGCATGTCAGAAAGCTAATCCTATGGATTCGGCACAGGCTTATATAGATGCTTGGTCTGCCCTAGACTATGAAAAGATGTATGATAGCTTATCTGTTGACAGTCAAGAATCTATATCCAAGGATAAGTTTGTAGAAAGATATGAAACCATTTTCTCAGCCATTGAACTAAATAAAATAGAGCTGAGTCCTCAAGAACTAGTCCAGGAGGAAGATAAGGCCTTCCTGCCTTTGGATGTGGTCTTCCATACTGATACTGTAGATTCCTTTGAAGCACATTTTACCCTTCCTTTGGTCTTGGAGGAGAATGAATGGAAGGTGGTTTGGACCCCCTCCCTTATATTTCCTGATTTGGGTTCTGATGACCAAGTAAGGCTAGTTAGCCAGCACGCTGTTAGAGGGGATATAACTGATAGGAACGGAAACCCTATAGCAATAGAAGGTGAGGCTTACACAGTAGGTGCAGTGCCCGGAAAGATTCCAGATAAGCAGGAGTTTGCAAAAGCTTTGGCTCCTCTTTTGGAGATGGAAGAAGAAAAAATTCTAGACGAACTCTCAAAGGATTGGGTAAAAGACGATACTTTAGTACCCCTTAGGAATTTACCGTTGAATATTAGCCAGGATTTTAAAGATAAGATTTTATCAGTAAAAGGAGTCATGTTAGCTACAAATGTGGTAACGGATTCTAGAAGATATTTGGATAATGAGTTATATTCCCATGTAGTAGGATATGTACAGCGAGTAAGTGCAGAGGATTTAGAAAAAAACCAGGGCTATAGCCCCCAAGATTTAATAGGAAAACAGGGCATTGAAGCTGCTTTTGAAGATCAGCTTCATGGAAGTCCCGGCTATACCCTCTTTATTAGGGATAAGGATAATAATACAAAATCTGTTATAGCTGAACGTTCGCCAAAAAACGGAAATACCGTTAGCTTAACCTTAGATCCAAAGCTTCAGGAGATTGCTTATAAAGCTCTAAAGGGCCATGTAGGTACTATAGTAGCCCTTGATGGAAAAACCGGTGAAGTTCTTGCTATGGTTAGCTATCCAGACTACGATCCAAATATATTCCCTAACGGTGTCCTTCCTTCAAAATGGAAGGAGTTATCTGAGCATCCAGACAACCCCTTTATCAACCGTGCTAGCTATGCCCTCTATCCCCCTGGCTCTACACTAAAACCCTTTAGTGCAGTCATGGCCTTAGAAGAAGGAATAATAAGTGAAGATACTGTGGTAAAGGAAGCAGAAAAAAGCTCATGGACTCCCCCTATTGACGACTGGAATGGTCCACCTATTACTAGAACTAATCATCCTGCCGGACCGGTTAACCTAGATCGGGCTTTGGTCTGGTCCGACAATATATATTTTGCATGGGCGGCACTAAAAATGCCCTATGAAAGCTTTGAATCCTATGCTCAAAACCTTGGAATAGGAGAGCCGCTCCCCTTTGCTCTTCCTGTATCTCAGTCTACTATAAAAAATGAGAATACTCCCTGGTCAAAACGCCTGTTGGCAGTTTCTAGCATAGGACAAGGCGAAATATTAATAACACCACTACAACTTGGTGCCATGTATACTGCTTTCTTAAATCAAGGAGATATAGTTCTGCCTCAATTAATCCAGCAAATTAAGACTCCAGATGGACAAATCATTGAAGAGTTTGAAAGGAAGGTATGGAAGCCCAAGGCTATCCCTGAAAAATGGAAAGATGTAATTCTGCCTTCTCTCATAAATGTGGTAGAGGATAAGACCGGCACAGCCCACCGCCTTGCTATGGACGGACTTACCATTGCAGCTAAAACCGGTACAGCTCAAAAGGATGATGAAGGCCAAAAAGAAATAGGCTGGCTAGTAGCTTTTACTCCACAAGAGTCAAATCCTCTAATTCTTACTATAGCTTTAGAAGTAGCTGCAGGAGAGGGTGGAGTTAAACTGGATATGGCTAAAGAAATTTTTGAGGCATATTACATGAAATAAATCTTGGTATATAAAAAAGGCTGTTGTAACCTAGTTAATCTAATGTTACAACAGCCCTCTTTTATTCCTTCTCCCTTATTCTAAACTTAGCGCCTACTTGCTGGGCTATCTGACGGCATTTTTCTATATCTTCCGGGGGTAAAACATCTACGACGGATAATACCACCTCTGGTATAACTCCTACACATTTTCTAGCAAAATCCAGCATCCCGTCAAAAGCTTCTAAACCATATCTGGATCTACATATCTTTTGATACTCCTCTGCGGTAGGAGCGTTTAGGCTTATGGACATTACATCCACTAAACCCGCCAGCTCAGGCACTACATTTCTGCCATGGAAAAGATTTGCATGACCATTGGTGTTTATACGAACCTTGCCTCCATCAGCCTTTACCTTTTTAGCTATTTCAATAAGCTCATTAAGCTTAATAGTGGGCTCGCCAAAGCCGCAAAAAACCACTTCACTGTACTCCTTTACATTTCCCAATTGCTCTATTACCTGCTGGGCAGTAGGTTCTTTCTTAAGCCACAGCTTATAGTCGCCCATCCCTTGGGAACCTTTTCTAATGCAAAAGTCACAGGCATTGGTACATTGGTTGGTAAGATTTATATATAAGGCATCTCCTAATTTATAAACATAGTTCTCTATCTTTGCTACCCCCTTTCAGTGCTCCATAAGACTTAGAAGAACATAGTTAAGAATAGCCATTATGTTGTGAAAAATTTTAGAACGAACCCCTTTATGGGAAGAATGTAAATTAAATTTTAAATAGATTCAGGGCATTTTCTGTTGTTATGCGCCCTACTTCCTCAGCTGTTATTCCGCGAATCTCTGCAATTTTTTGTGCTACCAATGCCACATGTCCCGGATCGTTGCGCTTGCCCCTATAGGGGACCGGGGTTAGATAGGGGCTATCGGTTTCTATGAGTAGCCTATCTAAAGGAACATTTTTAGCTACCTCCACAGGTTTTTTGGCATTCTTAAAGGTTACAGGGCCTGCCAAGGAGATGTAAAGACCTAAATCCAGTACTATCTTGGCCATCTCCCAGCTGCCAGAAAAACAGTGCATTACTCCTCCGTTTATTAAATCCTTATGCTCCCTTAGGATATTTAACATATCCTCATGGGAATCACGATTATGGATGATTATAGGAAGCTTTAGCTCTGCTGCCAGCTCTATCTGCTCAATAAAGCGCTGTTTTTGTATATCCCTTGGGGAAAAATCGTAATAATAGTCTAATCCTATCTCACCTATGGCCACCACCTTTTTATTCTGGGCCATAGTGCGAAGCTGGTCTAGATAGTTATCTTCTAACTTACTTGCTTCATGGGGATGGATGCCCACCCCTGCGTATACAATATCATACTTATCTGCAAGGTCAACACATTTCTTAGAGGAATCTACATCAATTCCTGGTGTAATGACTCGAGAGACTCCCCTTTCGGGAAGTCCTCGAATCAACTCATCTCTGTCATCATCAAATCGTTTATCGTCCAAATGTGCATGAGTATCAAATAGCATCTTTCATCACCTTTAGCTTACTGTGGAACCAGGTTCTATTTCTCTATCCACTGTGACAAGGGACAGCTTACCATCTTCATTGGAAGCAGCCAATATCATGCCTTGGGAAAGGTTGCCACGGAGCTTGACAGGTTTTAGGTTGGCTACCAGTATCAAATCCTTGCCCACCAATTCCTCTGCTGAATAATGCTCTGCTATCCCAGATACTACCTGTCTTGTTTCATTTCCTACCTTGAGCTGCAGTTTTAGCAGCCTATCAGAATTTGCCACCTTTTCTGCAGCAATAACTCTGGCTACCCTTAAGTCCAATTTGGCAAAATCATCTATGGTAATCTCAGCCTTCCCTTGTGCATCCTTCTTGCTTTCATCTTTATCTTTTTTGCTCTCTTTACTTTTATCCTGCTTATCTTCCTTTTTCCCTTCAGTAGGCAGAGTTGTCTCCAGCTCTTCTAATTCTTTCTTAACATCCAGTCTTGGGAAGATAGGATTGCCCCTTTGTACCCTGGTACCGGCAGGGATTTTTCCAAACTGGCTTAGGCTATCCCAGCTCTGTAAATCCTTAAGACCCTCAATGCCCAGTTGCTGTCTGATTCTGTCTGGTGTAGCGGGCATAAAAGGACTAATTAATACTGATATAAATCTTAAGGATTCAGCCAGATTGTATAAAACTGTTCCTAAACGGGGCTTCTGATCCTCAGATTTAGCTAAAATCCAGGGCATGGTTTCGTCTATATATTTATTGGTTCGCCCCACCAGCTTCCAAATCTCAGCCAAAGCATTGCTAAATTGTAGATCATCCATTAATTCTTCTACCTTTTTGGGAGTAGCCAAGGCCATATCAATTAAACTTTTATCCACATCTTCCAACTCTGCCTGGGATGGAATTATGCCATCAAAGTACTTATCTATCATGGCTATAGTTCTGCTTAATAGATTGCCTAGATCATTGGCTAGATCTGAGTTTATTCTATTTACCAAAGCTTCATTGGAAAATACGCCATCAGCTCCAAAAGGAACCTCCCTTAATAGGAAATAGCGCAGGGCATCGCTACCATATCTCTTCTCCAATATTAGGGGATCTACCACATTGCCCTTGGATTTTGACATCTTGCCCCCTTCTAGTATTAGCCAACCATGGCCAAATACCTGTTTGGGCAGCTCTTCCCCTAGAGCCATCAACATAGCAGGCCAGATAATGGTATGGAATCTGACTATCTCCTTACCAACTAGATGAACATCCGCTGGCCAGTATCTCTTAAACTTTTCATCGTTATGGCTTAGATAGCCTAGGGCAGATATATAGTTAGATAAAGCATCTATCCATACATATACGACATGATCTTCATCAAAAGTAACAGGTACTCCCCATTTAAATGATGTTCTGGACACACACAAATCCTCTAGACCTGGACGCAAGAAGTTATTGAGCATTTCATTTTTTCTGGAGGGAGGCTGAATAAATTCATCATGCTCTTCAATATATTCAATAAGCCTATCCTGATACTTGGACAATCTAAAGAAGTAGCTTTCCTCTTTTACCAGCTCTACCTCCCTATTACAATCGGGGCATTTGCCGTCCTGTAATTGAACTTCAGTCCAGAATGATTCACAGGGGGTACAGTACCAGCCTTCATACTCGCTCTTGTAAATATCCCCTTGATCATATAATTTTTTAAATATCTTCTGTACAGTCTTTTGATGTTGGGGATCAGTGGTTCTAATAAAATGATCATAGGATATATCAAGGGTTTTCCATAATTCCTTAATGCCGGCTACAATTCGGTCTACATACTCTTTTGGAGTTACTCCATTTTCCCTGGCTATTCGTTCAATCTTTTGTCCATGCTCATCGGTTCCTGTCAAAAACATTACGTCATAACCCGTCAGCCTTTTAAAACGAGCCATGGCATCGGCCGCTACAGTGGTGTAGGAATGGCCTATGTGCAGCTTATCACTGGGATAATATATAGGGGTAGTAATATAAAAGGTTTTTTTATCCTTCACTTTCCTCATCCTTTCGTTTTAAATTATTTATACAACAAAACCCCTCGATCCACACATATAGGGACGAGGGGTATTCCTTCGCGGTACCACCCTAATTCGCCTTATAAAAAGGCCTCATTACAGCGACTAACATCGCCTGATTTTTTAACGAAATCATCCGTAGACGCCTACTTTAAGCTTCAGCGCCTCCGCTCCAGGGCCATCTTCGGATAGCATTGCCCCTACCGGCTTTCACCTAACCCGGCTCTCTTTTAAGAAGCTCCTCTACCCTACTCTTCCCTTCATAGCGTTTTTTATTTAATTATTAATTAATAATATATTCAATATTTTATCTCATGTCAATAATATTATACCAGGCTCTTACAATTCCATCAGAATATATAGGTACAATGGATGCTGTATCCAATTTTAGACAGTCTTCAAGATCTCTCTCAAGTCCTAGCTTTTTAAGCCGTGAATAATGAGTGGTTTGAGCAAGAACACCATGCAGGTTATCCCTGCTATGTTCATACATAAATTTAGCAGTCAAGCCTAGATCGTCCAATTCCAAAGGAATATTTTTCTTATGTAATCCATAGATAAGAGCTCCCGCTGCTAAAACATCATCAGCAGAAAACTTACCCTCTGTTCCAGCACATACTATGACGATATCTTGACCCAAAGCTTGGATATAATCGCACACAGCAGTAATATTAATAAAAGATGCAAGGACAACTTCCTTGGCATAGGCTGCCTTTGTAATTGCCCTGGTTCCATTAGTAGTAGTAATAAGCACTGTCTTATTCTCTACTTGTTCTCTACTGTACTCATAAGGGGAATTGGATAGATGAAAGCCTTCTATCTTTTCAGCATTTCTTTCCCCACCTAGAATAAAGGAGCCTTTCTCGTAGTTTTTTGAAAGCCTTACTGCCTCTTCTATCTCATCTGTAGGGATTACTTCCTTACAGCCATTATATAAGGCAGTAATAATAGTGCTTGTTGCTCTAAGCACATCTATAACTACAGCTACCTTATCCTTGATGTCCCTTTCCTCGATGTAATTTCTAGTTGGATATACGATAACTTTCATATGAACCTCCAATAATTAAAGCAGTTATTATAATTTTATCATATACTTTGCCATAAGTCGACTTTTTTCATGGCTATGATAGCGTCAATTTACTTTAGGAAAAGGAAGAATAGATAACACCCTGGAATATTTTAACTGGTAGTCATAGTTCTTACTCTTTAGATGATTCTTTTATAACATAATTCTAATTTACGCTACCAGTATTCTAAGTAGTTCCAACCTATACTTTTTTAAACGCCTTGTTTTCTGCTGTTCTACATATTATAACACAAAAGGCCTTTATATAAGGATAAGGCATTTCAATAGGTACATACCTAGTACCCCTAGTAACGTATCCCGGCTAGACTTCTCAGATCATTAAATAGCCCAGTTTTCTTTCCCATAGAGAATACAGTCAGGTTGCTATTCCATGCATTAGCATACCTACTACTAGATAGATTTTTCATTTCTTTAACTAATTGATCTTGTATTTGACGTTTCCTAGTTTCCATTTCTCTAAGCTTTTGTGCCATAACCAAATCATAAATCTGGCCTCCATTTTTCTTATATATGATAAGTTTAGACATCTTAGCTACACCTACCTCAGACCAGCCCTTAGGCCTGCTGCTTAGCCTATTTGAGAATACATGACTTACGTGGCCTTCGGCACTACAACCTACTATTTCATAGCCCTTCTCAGCTTTTATCTCTATCCCATCCCAGTTGTTGAGTATATACCTTCTAGCTCTCTTTACTGCTTTCTTCTTGGTATCAGATTCCGTTAACTTCAGTATCTTCTTAAAGACCTTCTTAACCATATCCTTATCAGGCCAATCTAAGGCATCCTTTAATTCTTGATAGATATCCTCATCATCCAAGTGAGCTGTCGCTGTTACCATATATTTTTTAAGATGGTAATTATCAAGGACAAACCTGCTTTTGGGAATCCAATCAAGCCCGGTTTGAATCCAAGATGCTCCATCACCAGAAATATATATGGTTTCAATAGAATCAAGGTTATACTGCTCATCTATATACTTACTGATCTCAAGCCATAGATCCTCGCTCTCTTTATACATACCACCAAAATATCTAACATTCTTTAGTCTTTTCCGCGTTTGACTACTTCTTTCAGGGTCTATCCCTTCATGAACATAAACAAGTTTGGGCATAGCTATTTTGCTTTGATTACCCTTTTCATCATCTTTCCTCTGCAGGGGAACATGGTCTTCATCTGCTTCAACATACAGTATCTTAACATTCCTTTTCTTAGCTACTTTGTGCTCAGGTTCTTTTATATCCAGGGTATGTATTTTATTCATAACAGCTTGCTTGCTTATCTCGTCTAGATATCCAGCTACCTCTCCACCTTTCCTATAGCTACTGTCTATGGCCTCATCCACCACATTAATAACTACATCTGCACTAACTCTGTCATGAGGCTTAATTCCAACAAACTCATCAACCAGATATTTTCTTTTCCCTCCGCTCTTTGGCTTAAAGTACGTTCTATTGTATCTAATTGTTCCAAAGGTTGTTAAAATAGATCTACCATCCCTTCTAACAATCTCCCAATTGTTTTTCCTAAGTCCAGAATTTCTAAGATGCTCATCCATCTCCTCGAGAACTTCCACCAATATATTCCGTCCCAGCTCAAATAAATCTTCCTTTAGACCTAGGACTAGATCCGCCAGATCTTCTCCATCTCTTAGAAAGGTTTTTATCTTACTTTCAATTTTCTTTACCCCAAACTCGTTAAAATGTTGTATACTATTGTACATAGAAGATGTCATCCTTTCGTTAATTGTTTGTTGTAGCAAATAATATATTAACAGGATGTCATCTTCTTTTCAATTTATATGGT
>CALKWV010000149.1 GCA_938003915.1 uncultured Bacillota bacterium
TTTTATAAAAAGGCTTGACTTTTAAAAATTAATTTAATGCAATGCTACTGATATTCTTATTAAATAATATGTTAAGAATTTGCTTAGTGTGTATAGATGATTATTTATAATACAGATTCATTTACTGTACAGGCCTTATTGGTTATGATATAATAAATTTGCTGTGGTAAAATATAGCTGTATTTAATTGCATATTTGTTCAAAATACTATACATAAAGATCTTTGCACAGCACTTAGCTAACAAAAAAACTTTTATTGCAAATGCCAAAAGCTGTAGCATACAGCAAAATTCACAATACCCTTTATAGAGAGTGAGGAATATTTATGTCACGTACAGTTGGTACTATAGCTAGAGGTATAATAACTCCTATAATTAAAGAAGGAGATGATTTAGTACAAATTGTAGTTGATTCTGTTCTTAAGTCTGCTAAAAATGAAAACTACGATTTAAGAGATAGAGATGTACTTGGTATCACCGAATCTTTGGTTGCTCGTGCACAAGGCAATTATATACCTATTGATGACATAACCGCAGATATAAATAGATTATTTGACGGTGATATCGGGGTAGTATTTCCTATCTTGAGTAGAAATAGATTTGCCTTAATACTGAAAGGTATAGCCTTGACAGGGAAGAAAGTCTATGTTTTTCTAGACTACCCTTCAGATGAACTGGGAAATCATCTAATGGATATAGATGAAATGTATGAAAAAGGTATAAATTCTTATACTGGTGTTCTTACTGAAAAGCAGTATAGGGATTTATTTGGAGAAAGGGTCCCTCATCCTTTTACGGGAATTGACTATGTAGAGTTCTATAAGAACCTTGGGGTTAACGACAATATTGAAATATATTTATCTAAGGATCCAAGAGCCGTTCTAGACTATACTAAAGAAATTTTGGTTGCTAATATTCATGAAAGGTATAGGACTAAGAATATTTTACTTAAGGCTGGAGCGGAAAAAGTGTTATGCTTGGATGATATTTTAACTAAACCTATTTCAGGAAAAGGATATAATGAAGAATATGGACTTTTGGGCTCTAATATGGCCACGGAAAGCACTCTAAAACTGTTTCCAAGGGACTGCAAAAAGATAGTAATGGAAATACACAAGGCTTTAAAAGAAAAAACCGGCAAGCATATTGAAGTGATGATCTACGGAGACGGAGCATTTAAAGATCCTAGAGGCAGGATTTGGGAGCTGGCTGATCCAGTAGTTTCCCCAGGCTATACTCCCGGACTAGAGGGTACACCCAATGAAATAAAGCTTAAATATATTGCAGATAGTCAAGCAGAAAACCTTTCCTCCGAAGATATAGAACAATTTGTAAAAAGTAAAATAAAAGATAAAGAGAATAACTTAGTAGGCAAAGCTGAATCACTAGGTACAACACCTAGACATCTTACTGATTTATTAGGAAGCCTATGTGATTTAGTCAGTGGCAGCGGAGACAAAGGAACTCCTATAGTGTTAGTTCAAGGCTATTTCGATAACTTTGCTACTGAATAACTTGCTAAATATCATGACTAACACTATTTTACTACAAAACCCAGCAATATCATATTTAAAGTGATTTTGCCGGGTTTTTTTATCCAAAGAATTTGATTGTCATAGTAATGGGTTTAGCATAACTTAGAAAGGAGCCTATTGGAAATGCTGAAGATCAGAGGCAAATATAATACAGCTATAGTATTTACCCATAACATTGAAAAAGGTGCAATTGATCAGATCCAAGAGCTGTGCGATCAGGAATTTGTTAAAGATAGTATTATAAGGATAATGCCTGACGTACATGAGGGATTGGGCTGCACAATAGGGACAACTATGACTATACAGGACAAAATAGTTCCAAACCTGGTTGGAGTGGATATAGGCTGTGGAATTGAGACTATTAAGCTAAAAAATAAAAATTTAGATTTGGAGAAGCTAGACAGAATTATATATAAGTATATTCCTTCTGGATTTAATATAAGAAAATGCCAGCATGAGTATACACAAAATATTCCATTTAATAAATTAGTGTGTAAAAATTACATAGATTTAAATAGAGCTCGTCTTAGCATTGGGACTTTGGGAGGGGGCAATCATTTTATTGAAGTAAACCAAAATGAAAAGGGTGAACTTTATTTAAATATACATTCTGGAAGTAGACATTTAGGAAAACAGGTAGCCGAATATTATCAAAACCTAGCCTATGAAAAGTTAAAAAGCAAATCGGTAAGTATAAAGAAGTATTTAGCATATTTGGAAGGACAGGATTTTAATGATTATTTAAATGATATGGCCATAGTTCAAAAATATGCCGTTTTAAATCGTAAAGCTATAGTTGATGAAATTATCAGTAGAATGGACATTGATATTGAAGAGCAGTTTACCACTATTCATAATTATATAGACCTAGACGATATGATACTTAGGAAAGGTGCTATCTCAGCGAAAAAAGACCAAAAAATATTAATTCCCATCAACATGAGGGATGGAAGCCTAATATGCATAGGTAAAGGGAATAAGGATTGGAATTATTCAGCCCCCCATGGAGCAGGCAGGGTAATGAGTAGAAGAGAAGCGAAAAGGCAAGTTAGCCTAGAAGAATTTAAGAAATCTATGAAAGGTATATATACAACATCCGTAAATAAATCAACTATTGATGAAGCACCAATGGCATACAAACCTATAGATGAAATAATAAACAGCATTCAGGATACTGCTGAAATATTAGAGATCATCAAACCAATATATAATTTCAAAGCTGCATAGCTTAATATCATTTTCAAAATTATAAAAGCCGGTATAATTAAGAATCCTTATAAATACCGGCTTGTCCTTCTTACATAATTTATTGTTCTATTATACTACCATCAGTTCCTATAGTTACTACTTGCCATGGAATCATTTTATTACTATCCATCAATGCTTTTTGCACTGCATAGACAAGCCCACCACAACAAGGTACTGACATGCGTAGCACGGTAACGCTTTTGATATTATTGGCCTTAATTATTTGAGTTAGCTTTGCAGCATAGTCCACATTATCTAATTTAGGACAACCAATTATAGTAATTTTATCTTTCATATAATCCCTATGAAAATTGGCGTAGGCAAAGGCAGTACAATCGGCAGCCACTAATAACTTTGCATTATCAAAATAGGGTGCATTAACTGGCACTAATTGAATTTGGCAAGGCCATTGATTTAGGTGGGATTCTAGTGGTGTTTGATACTCTGTGGTATTATTAGATTTATTAGTCTTTCTTTTTATTGTAGTTACATTAGTACCAGGACACCCACATGCCAAATTTTTTACCATAGGTTCTTGATCTTCTCGATCTACTAAGGTAATTGCTCCCGTTGGACATTCAGGAAGACAGTTCCCCAAACCATCACAAAGGGAGTCGCTTATCAATCTTGCCTTCCCGTCAATTATCTCAATTGCACTTTGCTCACAGACATTGGCGCAGAGTCCACATCCTATACATTTTTCTTCATCAATCCTCATCACTTTACTAGGCACTCTACATACCTCCTTAAATTTTCTAACTCAATTGCATTGACAGTTTTATTATAGTGTAGTAGAATTAGGTGAATCGGTAACAAATGTTACGGTGTTGGGAGGTTATATTTTGTACAAAAAGTGGTTAAAAATTATTCTAAAAAGCCCTCTATTCCAAGGCATAGAGGAAGATCAATTAAATACAATTCTACAATGTATAAAACCTAGAATAGTAGATTATAATAAAGATGAATTTATAGCATTAGCCGGCGATGATTTCAAAGAAATAGGTCTAGTTTTATCCGGCGAAGCTATGATTGTCAAGGAGAACGCAGTTGGGAATCGTATAATTATTTCTATGGTCAAGCCTGGAGAGCTTTTTGGGGAAATGGCAGCTTTTTCAGGCAAATCAAAGTGGCCTTCTAGCGTAATTGCCCAGAAATTCTGTACTGTTCTCTTTATATCCCCTAAAGCAATCGTATCCCAATGTGAAAAGTTGTGTAATAGTCATCAACTTTTGATTATGAATATGCTCAATATCATATCAAATAAAGCCCTTATACTCAATAGAAAGGTGGAATATTTGTCTATAAGAAGCATTAGAGGTAAGATTATCCATTATCTATTGGAACAATATAAGAAAAAAGGTAAAAATATATTTACTTTACCTTTAAATCGAAGTGAACTAGCGGATTTCTTAAACGTTCCAAGACCATCTCTTTCTAGGGAAATGTGCAGAATGCGGGATGAGGGACTTATTGACTTTCACCGTTCTTCCATAAAGATTAACAATGTTGAAAACCTAAAAACATTAGCAGAGCTATAAATTTTTTCTAGTATTGGTAATACTAATGTGGTAGTATATACTAAACAAAAGATACGAGGAGGTACTGTTGTGAGCTTTAAAATTAACCACAAGGTTACCTGGGTAGGAAAAATAGACTGGGAATTAAGACTTTTTCATGGTCATGAATATTCTGTACAAAGAGGCTCTAGCTACAACTCCTATTTAATTAGAGATGAAAAGACCGTACTGATTGATACAGTATGGCAACCATTTGCAAGGGAATTTATAGAAAATCTTAAAAAGGAAATTGACTTACAAGA
Source organism: uncultured Bacillota bacterium (assembly GCA_938003915.1). Taxonomy (GTDB): domain Bacteria; phylum Bacillota; class Clostridia; order Caldicoprobacterales; family UBA3941; genus JAAYGY01. Next base: position 4,602 of record CALKWV010000149.1, read on the forward strand.
AATTGATTATATCATAATTAACCATGCTGAAGTAGATCATAGCGGTGCACTTCCTGAGCTTATGAAAGAAATCCCAAATACTCCCATTTACTGTTCTGCCAATGGTATTAAATCAATAAAAGGCCACTATCATCAGGATTGGAACTTTGTCCCTGTAAAAACTGGTGATACCTTAAATATTGGATCTAGCGATCTCATTTTTGTTGAAGCTAGAATGCTGCATTGGCCAGACAGCATGTTTACATACATGACTAATGACAATATTCTATTTAGTAATGATGCTTTTGGCCAGCATTATGCCTCAGAGTATATGTACAATGATCTAGTGAATCCTGATGAACTCTATGATGAAGCAATAAAATACTATGCTAATATTTTAAATCCATTTAGCACTTTAGTGGAGAGAAAGATTGATGAGCTTATAAAGATGGATCTGCCCATTGACATGATTTGCCCTAGCCATGGAATTATATGGAGGAAGGATCCTCTTCAGATTGTAGATCTATATAAAAAGTGGGCGCAAGCCTACCAAGAGGATCAGATAACCATCATTTACGACACCATGTGGCAAGGCACTAGGCGAATGGCAGATGCAATAGCAGAGGGGATCAAAAAAGTTGATGATAAAGTTAACATAAAGCTTTATAATGCTTCTATAACCGACAAGAATGATATTATAACTGAAGTTTTCAAGTCAAAGGCTATTGTATTAGGTTCTCCAACGGTAAATGGTAGTATTCTAACCTCAATGGCAGCCATAGTAGATTTAATTAAGGGGTTAAGATTTATAAATAAAAAAGCAGCTGCCTTTGGATGCTATGGGTGGAGCGGAGAATCATTGAAGATATTAAATGAACACTTAGAAAATGCTGGTTTTGAACTAGTCAGTGAGGGAATTAGGGAAATGTGGAATCCAGATGAATCAGCTCTTGAGCGATGCAGAGAATTTGGAAAAAAATTTGCTGAAAGTCTATAATGTATAAATAAAAAGAAAAGCTAGCAAATAATGCTAATAAATTTGCTAGCTTTTTTGATGGTCCTTTATCTATGACTAGCTAAAAAGAACAAGGCAATGGTACCGGGACCAGCGTGGGCACCAATAACAGGTCCAATTGGATTTATTATAATCTCCTTTACACCTAATTGTTCACGAATCATGTCAGCTAGATAATTGGCATCATCTATTGAGTCACCATGGCTAATAAAAACAGTTTGTTCAGCGGGGTTTATTGCAGTTTCTACCATTTTTTCAAAAAGAGCTTTTATAGCTTTTTTTCTTCCTTTTACCTTTGCTACAGGAACTAATCTGCCTTTATTATCCACATGAAGAACTGGCTTAATATTTAATATGCTCCCCACAAAAGCAGCGGTGCTTGAAAGTCTGCCCCCTCTTTTTAAATGTTCTAAATCATCAACGGTAAACCAATGGGCTATCCTTAGCTTATTATTCTCAACCCATTGAACAATTTGTTGGTGATCCCAGCCCTTATCCCGAAGGTCTAAAGCATGATGCACTAAAAGCCCTTGTCCCATAGATGCACTTTTAGTATCAATGATACTTATAACCGCTTCGGGATATTCCTCCAACAACATTTCACGAGCTAACAATGCGCTATTATAACTGCCGCTTAAAGCAGACGAAAAGCACAAATATATTATTGATTTACCTTGTTCCAAAAAGCTTCTAAAAAAATCTACATAGGTTTGAGAATTTACCTGAGAAGTTGTTGCCATTTCACCTTGTCTAACTGCATTATAGAATTCAGAATAGGATAAAGTTTGACCTAGATCATCCTTTAGATCTTTACCCATAAAGTTGTAAGTAAAACTTACTATGGGGAGATCCCGCTTCTTTACATAGTCCAAAGACAGATCGCTGCAAGAATCAGTTATTATAACAGGCATCATTTTGACCTCCTTAATAATATATTAGCATTACATTTTATACTATTATACCCATAATATAGGTGCTGCAAACTATAAATAAAATAGTTATTACCTATAGAATAAAATATCTCATCAGATCATCTAATGTTTCCCTACGTCTAATAAGAATATGACTACCATCGGATTTTATCAGAACTTCGGCTGGTCTAAGACGATTATTATAATTGGAGGACATAGAATATCCATAGGCACCAGCATCCATAACCCCTAAAATATCTCCTTCTTCAATTTTAGGAAGAAGTCGATCTTGAGCAATTATATCTCCGCTTTCACAAATATTTCCCACTATAGTGACTTTCTCTAAAGAGTTACTATTATTGTCTGAATTATTCTTATAAACTTCAATATCGTGGTGGGATCCATATAACATAGGTCGAGCCAAAACATTAAATCCTATATCGGTACCAATATATGTTGTCTGGTTATTTTGTTTTTTAGCATGAACTGTCCCTAATACAACGCCACATTCAGCAACAATATAGCGGCCTGGTTCAATCTTAAATTCAACTTTCCTTCCATAGCTTTGGGCCCATGTTTCTAATACTAAGGAGAGTTTTCTGCCGAACTCTTTAAGCTCTAGTCTAGGTTCACAATCCTGTTTATGATAGGGAATTCCAAATCCACCACCAATATCAATAAACTCAAGATTAGAAAATTCTTTAGCAGCTGATAATAATAACTTTGCACCTTCAATAAAGATGTCTCCATCCATAAACAAGGAACCTAAATGTTGATTGACACCAACAATCTTCAAATTATATTCTTTAGCTATATCTTTTATTTCAGGTATATATTCTAAATTTATACCAAACTTTGTATCTTCTCCGGCAGTTATGACTTTTTTATGGTGTCCTACTCCAATACCAGGATTTAATCGAACCGCTACGCGGCCACCCGGGTTTATCTCCCCAAACTGTTTTAGTTGGGAAAGAGAATCCACACTTATGAGAATTCCTTGCTGTATAACATATAGCATCTCTTCTTTTGATATATTATTGCTTATATAGAAAATCTCATTAGGTCTGTACCCAGCTTTTAACAATATATGCACTTCTCCCGGAGATATAGCATCGGCATGTAAACCTTCCTCATGTATAATCTTTAACAATTCCAAATTAGTATTGGCCTTGCAGGAATAGTTTACAGTAAAATTGGGATATGAAACAAGGGAGACCATTTCACGACATCGTTGCCTCAAAATAGACTCATTATATACATATAAAGGACTCCCGTATTTTTCAATAAGTTCTCTAGGAGTAGAATTACCATAAAAATTAGTCTTCTTGGTATAATAGTTATCCATTGTTTGTGCCTCCAATTTCTAGCGGAATTAGAATAATCTTATAATACGGAAAAATGTTTTTATTGTCAAGGAAGATAAGCTTATTGATTCTTTAGCAGGAAAATTTAGACTATTGTAGAATAAAGATATAATAAGTAGACATATACATAGTAAATGAATGCCAAAGGAGGAAAAAATGCTAGCAAAGGTTAAAAGTGGTGGCATTTTTGGTATTGAAGGATATATTGTTGATGTGGAAGTGGATATATCCAATGGCCTTCCAGTTTTTGATATAGTTGGATTACCTGATCTATCAGTACGTGAATCCAAGGAAAGGGTGAGAGCAGCTATAAAAAACAGTGGCTTTGAGTTTCCTATTAAGCGTATTACAGTAAATATGGCTCCAGCCAATACAAAAAAAGAAGGTTCTGCTTTTGATCTAGCCATAGCAATTGGTATACTAATGGCAACTGAACAAATACCTAGACTTGATAATTTCAATCCTCTGTTTCTGGGGGAATTATCTTTAGATGGTACATTAAGACCAGTAAAAGGTGTCCTACCTATGCTACTATCCATAAATGATAATCAAAGGGATGTAATCCTTCCTTATTCTAATGTAAAGGAAGCTGCCAATGTATCTGGAATAAACATATATCCATTTCATACCTTGAAAGAGCTTGTATCATGTCTAAGAGGCGAATCTAGTCTAACAGCATATACTAGACCCAATAATACAGATATGGATTTTAAAATTTCATTTACAGAAGATTTTAGCGATGTTAAAGGACAAGAAAGTGTAAAAAGGGCTTTGGAAATAGCAGCTGCCGGTGGGCACAATGTGATTATGATTGGACCGCCTGGCTCAGGTAAAACTATGTTGGCCAAAAGAATTCCAACAATTCTTCCTGACTTAACCTATAGTGAAGCCCTTGAAATTACAAAAATTTATAGCGTTGCTGGGCTATTAAAGGAGAAAGAAGGCATAATTCGCCATCGTCCCTTTATATCTCCCCACCACACTATATCCAGTTCAGCTCTTGTGGGAGGAGGTAGAATACCAGTTCCTGGCCAAATAAGTTTAGCACACCATGGTGTTCTATTCTTAGATGAATTGCCTGAATTCAAAAAAGAAGTACTAGAAGTTCTCAGACAGCCCTTAGAAGACGGGGAAATAACCATATCTAGGTCATATGGCACTGCAACTTTTCCAGCTAAATTCATGCTAGTGGCTAGTGCTAATCCATGTAACTGCGGTTATTATGGTTCCAGTAATGATAATCATGTGTGTGTTTGTACCCCTTCACAAATAAAAAGATATTTAGGGAAAATATCAGGACCCTTGTTGGATCGGTTTGATATACATATTGAAGTGCCTAGTTTACCGTTTCAAAAACTAAGCGATAATGAAAAAGGCGAATCCTCCGCTAGTATAAGAGCCAGAGTTAACAAGGCAAGGGGAAGGCAAGTTAAACGATATTCAAAGGAAGGTATATACTACAACGCTCAGCTGAGTTCTAAACTTATCAGAAAATATTGTGTCTTGGACCCATCAGCAAAAGCTTTGATGGAGCAAGCTTTTTCATCTATGAATCTTAGCGCAAGAGCTTATGACAGAATTTTAAAAGTGGCTCGTACTATAGCTGATTTAGAAGGAGAAAAAAATATTCAAACCCATCATGTAGCTGAAGCTATTCAGTATAGATCTTTGGATAGACAGTATTGGGCATGATTGGTTATAAGTTAACCTAATATATGCTAATTCAATAATTAATTACAATATGGAAAAATGACTGTTCAACATTCACTTAATCACTGATTTATGAAAAACAAAAAGCCAAATTTTCTTAATCACAATAATTATACAAGGAGGATTATGGTGGGACAGGTTGATGAAAGAATTTTTTGGATATGGCTTTCTCAAATTCCTGGTATTGGATCAAGACGATTTCACCTGTTAATAGATCATTTCGGTAGTGCTAGCCAAGTATGGTTTGCTTCAAAAAATGAAATAGTAAAGTTGACCTCATTTTTAGGGAGCAATGTGGTAAATGAAATAATAAATCAGAGAAATGATAATATACTAGTTCGAATAAAAAGGATGATGGATTCATCGGAATTTAGGATAATCACTTTATTCGATGATGAATATCCTACATTGCTCAAAGAAATCTATGATCCACCACCTGTTCTTTACTGTAAAGGTCTGCCAATTAAAAACCATCAACCTGCTATTTCAATAGTTGGTTCTAGGAAATCTACTGCTTACGGAAGACAGATGGCAGAAAAGTTTAGCTATGAGCTTGCAGCAGCTGGAGTAACTGTAGTAAGCGGGCTGGCAAGAGGTATAGATGCCATGGCTCACTACGGAGCCTTGAAGGCTGGAGGGGATACAGTTGGAGTTTTAGGCTGTGGAGTTGATATAATATATCCGCCAGAAAACAAAAAGCTCTTTAGTAGAATGGAGCAAGAAGGCACAATACTAACCGAATATCCACCTGGCTCAGGTCCTTTAGCTGGAAATTTTCCTGCCAGAAATCGAATTATTAGTGGCATGACCAGTGGTGTGTTGGTTATTGAAGCAGGACAAAAAAGCGGAGCACTTATAACTGTAGATTTTGCCTTGGAGCAGGGAAGGGAAGTATATGCTCTTCCTGGAAATATAAATGTTCTTCAAAGTGCTGGTACAAACAAACTGTTAAAAGAGGGAGCAAAATTAGTTACAGATGTTCAAGATATTCTAGAAGATCTAGGCTTAAAACAAGAAAAGAAGAAAAAAGCTCAAGAACCAGTTCAGCTTGATTTTTTTGAAACTCAGGTGTATAATGCTCTCCGAGAAGGAGAACGCCATCTGGAGGAATTGTTAAAGGAAACGAAAATGGACATACATAAATTAAATGCAGTGTTGACAATGCTTGAAATTAAGGGAATAGTAAAGCAAATGCCAGGTAAAATATTTATTAGAAACTGGGATGCTTAAGAACAATGGAGGTTATATAATGGCACAAAATTTAGTAATTGTAGAATCACCAGCAAAAGCAAAGACAATAAAAAAATTTTTAGGCAGAAATTATAAGGTTGAAGCATCTATGGGACATGTTAGGGATCTACCTAAAAGTCAATTAGGTGTTGATATAGAAAATGATTTTGAACCTAAATATATAACTATCAGAGGCAAGGGGGAACTTTTAAAAAAGCTGAAAAAAGAAGCACAAAGTGCTAGTCAAGTATTCCTTGCCACTGACCCTGATAGAGAGGGAGAAGCTATTTCATGGCATCTAGCCCATGCTCTAAAAATTGATATCAATAGTCCTTGTAGAATCGAATTTAATGAAATAACGAAAACAGCGGTAAAAGAAGCTATAAAGAAACCCAGACCCATAAATAAAAATCTAGTGGACGCTCAGCAGGCAAGAAGGGTACTGGATCGTATAGTAGGATATCAAATTAGCCCTCTCTTGTGGCGAAAGATACGTAAAGGTCTTAGTGCAGGGCGTGTTCAATCTGTTGCCACTAGAATTATATGCGAAAGAGAGAGGGAGATTCAAAACTTTGTTCCTGAAGAGTATTGGTCTCTAGTAGGAAATTTTCATAAAGAAAACCATACACAAATATTTGAAGCAAACTTCTATGGTCTTAATGGAAAAAAACTTGAATTAAAAAATAAACAACAAGTTGATGAAATTATAAGTGCTCTTAAGGGAGCAGATTTTATTGTCCATGAGGTAAAAAAGGGAACTAAAAAAAGGAATCCATCACCTCCTTTTACTACTAGTACCTTACAACAAGAAGCATCTAGGAAACTGGGTTTTACTGCTCAAAAAACAATGATGCTTGCACAGCAGCTCTATGAAGGAATCGATATAGAGGGTGAAGGGGCTGTAGGTTTAATAACATATATAAGAACAGACTCCACAAGAGTCTCTTCATCTGCACAAAATGAAGCTTTAGACTACATCGTGTCTAAATATGGTAAGGAGTATAAACCTGATAAACCTAATCAATTTAGAAGCAAAAAAGGAACACAGGATGCCCATGAAGCTATCCGCCCTACTAGTGTGCTAAGGGATCCTGAATCAATTAAAGGTTCCTTAAAAAGAGATCAATATCGCCTGTATAAATTAATTTACCAAAGGTTTTTGGCAAGCCAAATGAGCCCAGCCATTTTTGAAACCATGACTATTATAATAAAAGGGAAAGACTATGTCTTTAGGACCACTGGTTCTCGAAAGGTTTTTCAAGGTTATTCCATTCTATATGAAGAAGGTAGCGATGAGGTTAAAGAGGAAAAAGATATAGAACTACCCGAAGTGGTAGCAGGTGAAAAATTAGTGCTGAAAGAACTAGTACCTAATCAGCATTTTACCCAACCTCCTCCTCGTTATACTGAAGCTTCTTTAGTGCGTACTCTGGAGGAAATGGGTATTGGAAGACCAAGTACCTATGCTCCTACAATCCATACCATTACAACAAGAGGCTATGTAGAAAGGGATAAAAGAACCTTAATTCCTACTGAATTAGGTTTTATTGTCAATGATCTAATGACAGAGTATTTTTCTGATATAGTAGATTATCAATTTACCGCTGAGATGGAAGAAGTTTTAGATAAGGTTGAAGAAGGAGAAAAGTATTGGAAGGATATACTTAGAGATTTCTATCCTAATTTTAAGAAATTGCTAGATTATGCAGATGGTGAGATTCCACAAATAGATATTAAAGATGAGGAATCTGATGTAGTATGTGAGAATTGCGGAGTAAATATGGTAATTAAAACAGGGCGTTACGGTAAATTTTTGGCATGTCCTAATTTCCCAGAATGCAGAAATACCAAGCCCTTAATAGAAGAATTAGACGTCCCCTGTCCAAAATGTGGTTCGAACATAGTGGTTAGAAAGACAAAGAGGGGCAGAAAGTTTTATGGATGTAGTCAATATCCCCAATGCAACTTTGTGTCCTGGGATCCACCAGTAAAAGAACCCTGCCCTGAATGCGGTTCCTATATGGTGGAGAAAACTAGTAGGGGAAAAACTACTATTGTATGCTCTAATAATGAATGCAAATATAAAAAGGAAAAGGAAATGGAGAAATGATGGAATATAAAGTTGCAGTTATAGGTGGAGGATTAGCAGGTTGTGAAGCAGCATGGCAGTTAGCAAATAGAGGGATAAAGGTTGCACTATATGAGATGAGACCAAATAACACAACTCCTGCTCATACTACCTCATCTCTTGCAGAACTAGTTTGCAGCAACTCCCTTAGATCAGATAGGCTAGAAAATGCAGTAGGCCTTTTAAAGGAGGAAATGAGAAGACTCAATTCCCTTATTATTAAGGCTGCTGATCTTCATCGCATTCCTGCTGGTGGAGCTTTGGCAGTAGATCGAGAATCTTTTTCAAAATATATAACTAATACTATAAGTGCTCATCCAAATATTACTCTTATTCGTCAAGAAGTAGAGGAATTGCCCGATACAGAATATATTATTATAGCAACAGGACCACTATCTTCTCCATCTATTTCAAAGACAATATCTAAGCTTATAAAGCAGGAATATCTTTATTTTTTTGATGCTGCTGCACCAATTGTAACTGCTGAATCATTGGACAGAACCAAAATATTTAAAGCCTCTCGTTATGGTAGAGGAGATGATTATCTGAACTGTCCTATGAACAAGGAAGAATATACTAGATTTTGGAATGAGCTAGTTAATGCAGAAGTTGTCACCTTAAAGGATTTTGAACAGAGAGTTTTTGAGGGATGTATGCCAATAGAAATAATGGCATCTAGGGGAATAGATACCCTTAGGTTCGGTCCCCTTAAACCCGTTGGATTAGTTGATCCTCGTACTGGCCAAGAGCCTTATGCCGTAGTTCAATTAAGGCAGGATAATCACAGGGCTACCCTGTACAATATGGTGGGATTTCAAACTAATCTTAAATTTGGTGAACAAAAACGAGTGTTTTCGTTAATTCCTGGTATGGAAAATGCAGAATTTGTAAGATATGGTGTAATGCATCGAAATACCTTTATTAATTCCCCAAAACTTTTAAATTCCTTTTATCAAATGAGGGATAATCCTAATATCTATTTTGCTGGGCAGATAACTGGAGTTGAGGGATATGTAGAATCTGCCTCCAGTGGTCTTGTGGCTGGTTGTCATTTAGCAAAGACCATACTAGGAGAAGCCATGCCCGATTTCCCTGACACCACCGCTATAGGCGCCCTTTCCCATTATATTTCCAATCCTGCTGTTAAAGATTTTCAACCTATGAATATTAATTTTGGGATTATGCGGCCGCTAGATTTGAGAGTAAGAAATAAACAACAGAGAAATAGATTACTGGCTGAAAGAGCTCTTAAGGTAATTGATACAATTGCAGAGTCTCTATAAAATAAATATCAAAAAAGCTTGAATTTTGTGAAAAAATATGATAACATTGCACTGTTTAGTTAAATAGTCCAAAGGAGGTAAAACTGCGTATGCTAAGTGGGACAACAATAGTGGCGGTGAGGAAGGGGAACCAGGCGGCAATCGGTGGTGATGGGCAGGTTACCTTCGGACAAAATACTATTATGAAACATGGTGCCAAAAAAGTAAGACGTATTTATAATAATAAAGTCTTAATAGGATTTGCAGGTTCTGTAGCAGATGCTTTTAGTTTAAGTGAACGTTTTGAAGCAAAACTAGAACAATACTCAGGCAATCTTGAAAGGGCCGCTGTAGAATTGGCTAGGGAATGGCGTTCTGATAAAGTTCTTCGTAAATTAGAGGCTATGCTAATAGCCATGGATAAGGATACCCTTCTAGTAATTTCAGGTACTGGCGAAGTTATTGAGCCAGATGATCACATTGCTGCTATTGGATCAGGGGGTGCCTTTGCTTTGGCTGCAGCTAAAGCTCTTATAGAAAATACAGACTTAAAACCCAAAGATATTGTCAAAAAATCCTTGGAGATTGCAGCGTCTATATGTGTTTATACAAATGATAATATTTACATCGAAGAAATTTAGGAGGAGACGCTAATGGAATATTTAACCCCTAAGCAAATTGTAAAGCAGCTAGATCGCTACATTATAGGGCAACACGAGGCAAAAAAATCTGTAGCAGTAGCACTTAGAAATCGTTATAGGCGTAGCTTGATAGATGAAAAATTAAGAGATGATATAACGCCAAAAAATATAATAATGATGGGACCTACTGGTGTAGGAAAAACAGAAATAGCAAGACGATTAGCAAAATTAGTTGAGGCACCATTTGTGAAAGTTGAAGCTACGAAATTTACCGAGGTAGGTTATGTAGGCCGAGACGTAGAATCTATGGTCAGGGATTTAGTAGAAGCAGCTATTCGCCTGGTGAAGAATAAAAAAATGAATTCTGTCAAAGAAAAAGCTGAAATAGCAGCAGAAAACAGAATTTTGGATATACTTCTTCCCACTAAAAAACGCAAACCTTCTAATCCATTAGGTCTTCTGTTTCAGCCAGAGGCACAAGATTATGAAAATGGCGAAGAGGATGAGGCAGAAAACAGTGGACAATCCATGTCAAATACCCGAGAAAAACTTCGCCAAAGACTAAGATTAGGGCTTATGGAAGATACAGAGATTGAAATCGAAGTAGAAGATTCGAAATATTCAGGCATAGGCTTTATTCCTGGCTTTGGCAACGAAGATATAATGATTCAGATTCAGGATGTTTTCGGCAGTATAATGCCTCGTAGAACCAAGAAAAAAAGAACCACTATACGGGAAGCAAGACGGATTTTCCAACAAGAAGAAGCTGATAAGCTTATAGATATGGATGAGGTAATCGAAGAAGCTATACTGGCTACAGAACAGCATGGAATTATATTTATTGATGAAATTGACAAAATTGCTGGCAAAGAAATGAGCACCAGTCCAGATGTATCCCGTGAAGGAGTTCAAAGAGATATATTGCCAATAGTTGAAGGAACTACTGTTATGACTAAATATGGTCCAGTAAAGACAGATCATATACTATTTATTGCTGCTGGTGCTTTTCATGTATCCAAAGTATCAGACTTAATCCCAGAACTACAAGGTCGTTTTCCCATAAGAGTCCAATTAGAAAGCTTAACTCAAGAAAACTTTGAACAAATACTTACACAACCTGAAAATGCCTTGTTGAAGCAGTATAAAGCTCTTATGAAGGTTGAGAATATAAACTTAGATTTCACCCATGATGCTATTTCTGAAATAGCCAAAGTTGCCTATTTGCTCAACCAGCAAAGTGAAAACATCGGTGCTAGGCGGTTACATACCGTAATGGAAAAATTAATGGAAGATATATCTTTTAACGCTGAAGATCTTGCAGGTAGAGATATATTGATAGATAAAGAATATGTCCATAAAACTCTTAAAGAACTTATACAAGAGCAGGATATTCATAGGTTTATTCTGTAATTTGTATGCGCTATTAAAGACAACAAGGGATTTGCAACATACAAGTAATTTAATAAGGAGTGAATAAATTTGTCGACCAGTTTGTTAGAGAAGACTAGAAGCTTAAATAGAATTATTCAAAGATCTGGATCAGATCCAGTACGTTTTTCTGATTTAACCAGAGTTCTAAGTGAACTCTTAATGAGCAATATATATATTATTAGTCGTAAGGGAAGGATGTTAGGATATACCTTAGTAGATGATAAATGTATTCAAAATTGGGATCCTGATTTGAGCGAGGAGCCTAGAATTTCTACTAAATCAAATAATCAGCTGTTAAAAATAAGTGAGACTTTAGCAAATGTAAATGTAGAAAAGGATTGTGTTATTACGGAAGCTAATTTAAACAATAAGTTTGGGAAATTTACATCAATTATTCCCATAAGTTGCGGCGGTGATCGATTAGGAACTCTTATTATTGAAAGACTAGGAGAAAAATTCACCGATGATGATTTAGTTTTGGCTGAATATTGTGCCACTATAACAGGTATGGAGATTATTAATGCCAAAACTGAAGAAATTGAAAAAGAAGCCCGAGAAAAAGCAGTGGTCCAAATGGCAGTTAGGACTCTGTCCTTTTCTGAACTAGAGGCTATTGAGCATATTTTAAACGAATTAGATGGTAATGAAGGATTGCTAGTAGCTAGCAAAATCGCAGACAGGGTTGGAATTACCCGATCTGTAATAGTAAACGCTTTGCGGAAACTGGAAAGTGCTGGTGTTATTGAATCTAGATCCCTTGGAATGAAGGGGACTCATATAAAGATATTAAATGATAAGCTATTTGATGAGTTAGAGAAAAATAGATAAAAATTATAAAAAGAAGTGGTTATATGAATGATGGAATGATCAGATTAAAAACTATTTTGAAAGAAAACGGCTATAAACTGACTCCTCAAAGAAGAGCTACTTTAGAAGTGCTTTTAAACAATCAAGGTGAGCATTTGAGTACTGAGGAGATATACACTGAGGTGAGAAAAACTCATCCTGAAATTGGTCTAGCCACTGTCTATCGGACCATGCTTTTATTGGAAGAGCTAGGACTTTTGATCAAGCATAATTTTGAGGATGGCAGGAATCGTTATGAACTGAGCCATCCTGATGAAGATCATGACCATCATCACTTGATTTGTCTCAAATGCGGTCAAGTTAGCGAAGTTGAAGAGGATTTATTGGGCTCATTAGAAGAAATTATTGAAAACAAGCATGGTTTCCGGGTAATCAATCATAAGGTTAAATTCTATGGTCATTGTAGCAACTGTCAATAAAACTCTGCAATTAGAATAAATGCAGAGTTTTTATTCTGTCATTATTTAAACCATATCTGTTCTGTTCATAATTGGTATAACCAAGGTAAAGGATACACATAATAATTTGGCAAGATCTTAATTATAAATTGTGATAAAGGAAGATGTGGCATGAAAGGTATAATAATGGCAGGGGGAGCCGGCTCCAGACTTAGGCCCCTCACCTGTGATTTACCAAAACCTATGGTACCAATTATGAACAGACCTGTTATGCACTATAGCGTTGAACTTTTAAAAAAATATGGAATAAAGGATATTGGTGTTACATTACAATATCTGCCTAAAGTGATACAAAATTATTTTGGTGATGGTAGCCAGTATAAGGTAAGATTGCATTATTTTATCGAAGAAACTCCTTTAGGTACAGCAGGAAGTGTAAAAAATGCTGAAAAGTTCTTAGATGAAACTTTTATTGTAATAAGTGGAGATGCACTAACAAATATTGATTTGTCGAAAGCAATAGAATTTCATAAAAACAAAAAATCAATTGCTACTCTTATATTAAAAAGGGTAGAAGTGCCTTTAGAATATGGAGTAGTAATAACTAATCAAGACGGGGCAATTACTAGATTTCTAGAAAAACCTACTTGGGGAGAAGTGTTTAGCGATACAGTAAATACAGGAATATATATATTAGAGCCTGAAGTATTAGATTATTTTGAACCTGGGATTAAGTTTGACTTTAGCAAAGATCTTTTTCCCATGCTATTAAAAGATAACAAACCCATGTATGGGTATATAACAGAGGAATACTGGTGTGATATTGGGGATACCAAATCATATCTTCAGTCCCATTTTGATGTATTGGATGGAAGTGCTGGAATTTATATAGATGCTGTGCAAAAAGAGAAAAATGTATGGATAGAAGAAGGCGTACATATCCATCCAAAGGCTAAAATTAATGGCCCTTGTTATATAGGTCGGAACACAATAATCGCGGAAGGTACTGAAATTCATCCTTTTACGGTTATTGGCTCCAACTGTTACATTGGGCAAAATTCTAGTATAAAAAATAGCGTATTATGGGATCATGATATTCTGGATAAAAATGTAGAGATTAGAGGCTCTATACTATGCAATAATGTTAGGGTCGCAAACAATGCGAGAATTTATGAAGGTAGCGCTATTGGTGAAAATACTTATATCCAAGAAGATGTTACCATAAAGCCTGATGTAAAAATTTGGCCTAGAAAAACCATAGAGCAGGGAATAGTAATTGAAGACAATGTAATATGGGGAACCAGATTTCGGAAAACCTTTTTTGGTAAGGATGGAATCAAAGGATATTTTAATACAGAAATAAATCCATGGTTTGTTTCTTACTTAGGTGCAGCTTATGGATCAGAGCTAAAAGAGGGAAGCCGAATTTGTGTTAGCTCAAATCATCATAATGCCAGTGTTATGCTAAAACACGCTTTAATGGCAGGCGCTCTCTCTTCAGGCTTAGAGGTAATTGATATTGGCAGTCTTATTACTCCCATTGCTCGTTATGCCGTAAGATTTTTAGGATTAGATGGTGGCATTCACATAAGATGTTGCGAGGATGATCCCAATAAGGTTCATATTAATCTAATAAATAATACAGGATCCAATTTACCTAATTCCCTAGAACGTAAGATAGAGAATATTTTTATTAGTGGGGACTTTGAGCTTAAAGTACCAGCAAGGATAAACAAAGTAAGTGTTATTAAAGATATTCCAATTTTCTATATTAGACATCTAATAAATTCTGTTGACAAACAAGCTATTGCAGAGAGAGAATTTAAAATTTTATTGGATACGCACAATAAGTATATTTACTCTCTTTTCAATAGTATAGCGAAGGAATTAAATTGTCATATTAATAGATATGATAATAAAGAAGATGCATTATTTGATAATTATGACTTAGTAATCAGGCTGAATGGAGATGGCGACAGATTAGAGCTTTTTGATAAAGATGGAAAACAATTAAAAGAGGAGACTATGATTGCACTGCTCAGTCTTATATGTTTTAAACAGGATAGGGATCTTGATGTGGTAGTACCCTATTCTGCACCTTCTGCTATTGAGAAAATGGCTGAAAGCTATCAATGCAATATAATAAGATCCAAAACTAAAAAGCAAGCCATAATGGAGGAAATTCTTAAAATAGGTGATAGTAACAAAAGAAAATCCCTTGAAAGATTTTCCATCTATTTTGATGGATTTGCTACCTTACTAGGCTTGATGGATTTAATGGCAAAGGAAAATCAGAATTTGTCACAGATAATAAAATCTATACCAAAATTCCATATGTCTACCAGGGACATTAAATGTCCATGGAAAGCAAAGGGGCGAGTCATGAGGACCTTAATAGATCGGGCTAATATAGAAGAACTGGATATGGAGCTATATGAAGGAATAAAAATAAATCAAGACAAAGGATGGACTTTGATATTACCTGATTCTGATGAACCTTTAATTAGAATCTACAGTGAAGGGGTATCAGAAGAATATGCGGAGGAGCTAAATGATTTTTTCGAAGAGGAGATTAATAAAATTAAAGATCAATAAATATATTAGCATTGATTTCACCAACTAACCTTTAAGGGTTAGTATTTTTTTAAGGTTGCTTTGTTTATCTTAATAAAGTATAATAGTATTTATTGGATTTGAGCGGAAATTTTGATATAAGAAGATAGTTCTTTGGGATTTGAGCGGAAATCTAAATACAAGGAGGAGGAGAAAAATTAGTGTCATCGAAAAAAAATAATAATAATTCTTTAAAATTGATTCCCTTAGGCGGTGTCAATGAAATCGGTAAAAATATGACACTCCTAGAGTATGGTAATGATATAATTGTAATTGATTGCGGAGTAAGTTTTCCAGATGAGGAAATGTTAGGCATCGATCTGGTAATTCCAGATATAACTTACTTGCTGAAAAATAAAGAAAAGGTAAGAGGTATTGTAATAACCCATGGCCATGAGGATCATATCGGCGCATTACCTTATGTTCTAAAGCAGTTAAATGTCCCCGTATATGGTACTCGCTTAACCCTTGGCTTAATAGAGAACAAACTTAAAGAACACTCCTTGGATAAGAAAGTAAAACTTCAGCGTGTAAAAGCTGGAGATAAGGTTAAGTTTGGTGCATTTAAAGTGGAAATGATAAGGACTAGTCACAGCATAGCTGACGCTCTTGCACTGGCTATTCACACTCCCGTAGGAGTAATAGTGCATACTGGAGATTTCAAAATAGACTTTACACCAATAGATGGTCAGGTAATTGATTTGGCCAAATTTGCAAAATTAGGAGAAAAGGGTGTTCTTGCCTTATTGGCGGATAGTACTAATGTTGAGCGACCAGGTTATACCATGTCTGAAAAGGTAGTTGGCGCTACATTAGAAAATATATTTGGTATGGCTAAGGGTAGGATAATTGTGGCTACTTTTGCCTCTAACATACATCGCATTCAACAAATTATAAACGCAGCAGTAAAATATAATAGAAAAGTCTGTGTTTCAGGTCGAAGCATGGTCAATGTAATATCAGTAGCTATGGAACTGGGGTATTTAAAAGTTCCGTCTGGTGCATTAATTGATATCGATCAAATCCAAAACTATCCAGATGACAAAATAGTTGTGATTACTACAGGAAGCCAGGGTGAACCTATGGCAGCCCTGTCTCGTATGGCTTCATCAGATCATAGACAGGTTGAAATCACTCCGGGGGATATGGTAATCATTTCCGCAAATCCAATACCAGGCAATGAAAAATTAATATCCAAAGTGATTAATCAGTTGTTCATGAGGGGTGCTGATGTTATTTATGAATCTTTAGCTGATATACATGTATCAGGCCATGCTTGCCAAGAAGAGTTAAAGTTAATTCATACATTAGTTAAACCAAAATTCTTCATACCTGTTCATGGTGAGTATCGTCATTTAAAGCAGCACGCCAATTTAGCAGAATCCCTTGGAATGTCACGGCAAAATATCTTTCTGCTTAATATAGGTGATGTTGTAGAATTTACACCAGATTCCTGCAAAGTTACTGGATCAGTACCAGCAGGTGGGGTACTAGTAGATGGACTGGGCATTGGAGATGTTGGTAATATCGTTTTACGAGATAGAAAGCATCTTTCCCAAGATGGTTTGATGGTAGTAGTTGTAACTATTTCAAAAGGCTCAGGCGGCTTGACCATATCTGGTCCAGACATAATTTCTAGAGGTTTTGTTTATGTTAGGGAGTCAGAGCAATTGATGGAAGATGCAAAAGAGGTGGTTCGAAAGGCATTAGATCAATGTGAAGAAAATCAGATTTCCGATTGGGCTACCATCAAATATAAAATAAAGGAGAGCTTAAAAGTCTTCTTATATGAAAGAACAAAACGTAATCCTATGATATTACCAATTATTATGGAAACATAATAAATCTCACCTTGTCAAATTCAATACATCAATATATAATGAAGAATGAAAGAAAAAGGTAATACTAAAGCAAGTTGACAGGTGGAGGATAATATGTCACAAAAAGAGAGAGGTCTATTATACAAGTTTGTGAGAAAGTTGCTCATATATATCATAAGCATAGGGATAGTTATCTCTACTGTATATATGGGAGTAAATTTTGTATATAGTAAATACATTATGCCTGTAGATGCCAATAATACTGAATTAGTTGAAATAGAGATTCCCAGAGGGTCTTCCTTAGGGGCTATCGCTGAGATTCTCTATGATAATAATCTTATTCGCAGTAAAACGGCATTTAAGCTATATGTAGATCTTTCCAATAAGACTTCACAGCTAAAAGCCGGAAAATACAAATTATCAAGAAACATGGAGCTTGGTGAAATAATGGATGAGCTCCTTGCAGGAAATGCCGCTTCGGATACAGTAAGTATAACCATTATAGAGGGCTGGGATATACGCAAGATTGCTAAATATCTTGTTAAAGAGAAAGGATTCCAGTTTACTGAACAGGAGTTTATTGATGCAGCAAAAGTAGAGAATTTTACAGATTTTGTGTTTCTGCAAGATATTCCAGAAGATAGAAAAAAAGGGGAAGTAGGTATTTCACCTTTAGAAGGGTACCTTTTTCCAGATACCTATTTGGTATATCAAGATGCAAGCCCTGAAGATATAATGAGAAAAATGTTAGTGCAATTTGAAAAGGTATACAACGAATCAGTAGCAGAAAGAGCTCAGGAACTTGAAATGACTATGGATGAAGTAGTGACCTTAGCTTCGATTATACAGAGAGAAGCTAGAATTAGTGATGAATTCGCTAAAATTTCAGCGGTTTTTCATAACAGATTAAAAAAAGGGATGCCTCTTGGTGCTGACTCAACAATTCAATTTCTTATAAATGAGGACCGTTGGGATTTTAGTATAGAGGAAACTAAGATTGATTCGCCTTATAATACCTATCAAAATACTGGTTTACCTGTAGGACCTATAGCCTCACCTGGTCGACTAGCTTTAGTTTCAGCAGTAAATCCCTATGAGGAATTTATGAATGCAAAAAATCCCTACCTATACTTTGTTCTAAAAGATCCAAAGACTGGTGAACATGTATTCAACACTAGTTATGAGCAACATATGAAGGATAAGGAAAAATATGAATCTACTTGGAAGAATATTGGGGATTAGAAATACCATAAAATGAGTATAATAAGGGGTTCACATACTAAGTGAACCTCAACTTTTTCTTAAGTGGATAAAGGAGGAATTATATGATAAAAAAACCCGAATTATTAGCACCTGCTGGTAATCTTGAAAAATTAAAAGTTGCCTTTGCATATGGAGCCGATGCAGTATATATGGGAGGAAAACAGTTTGGCCTACGTGCATTTGCAGGAAATTTTGATAATGATGAAATGCGTATAGCTGTTGAATACGCCCACTCAATAGGCAAAAGAGTTTATGTTACCATGAATATTTTCGCTCATAACGATGATTTTATTGGCATGAAAGAATATATGGAGTTTCTATCGGAAATAGAAGTTGACGCAGTTATCCTCTCGGATCCAGGAGTTCTTTCCTTAGCTCGAAAAATAATGCCTAATATTCCAATACATCTGAGTACTCAGGCCAATAACACTAATTGGTACAGTGCAAATTTCTGGCATGAACAGGGGGTTAAGCGCATTATTTTAGCTAGAGAGCTCTCCCTAAAAGAAATATCAGAAATTAGAAAAAATACTCCAGATACACTAGAGTTAGAAGCCTTTGTTCATGGTGCTATGTGTATTTCTTATTCTGGAAGATGTCTTCTAAGCAATGTGTTTACAGGTAGGGATGCTAATAGGGGAGAATGCGCTCATCCATGCCGGTGGAAATATCACATTGTTGAGGATAAAAGGCCAGGAGAGTACTATCCCATTTTTGAAGATGATCGAGGAACTTATATCATGAATTCTAAGGATCTTTGCATGATAGAACATATCCCTGAACTTATAAATGCAGGTATTGATGGATTTAAGATTGAGGGTAGAATGAAATCTAGCTATTATGTGGCTACTGTTGTTCAGGCATATCGAAAAGAGATAGACGCTTATTTTGCAAATCCAGACGGTTATACTGTGAACCCTGACTCTCTAGGTGAAATTAAAAAGGCTAGCCATCGGCCCTTTACCACTGGTTTTTATTTCCGAAAACCAACTGCTCAAGACCACCAGTATTCAGATAGCCACTATATTAGAGAATATGATTTCGTAGGGATGGTAAAGGGATATGATAATGATAATGGACTGATAGAAGTAGAACAGCGCAATCCATTTGGTGTAGGTGATTGTCTAGAAATTATCATTCCCGGTGAGGACTATATTAAATATAAGGTTAATACTCTGCTTGATGAAAATAGAGAACCTATCTTAAAAGCACCGCACCCTCAACAAACAGTGTACTTGCCTATGGAAAGAGAAATAAAACCCTATTCCATGTTAAGAAGAAAAATTAAAGAATAAAAAACTCCTTTTTGGGAACAATATTATATGTAAATATTATTATCTTAAGGAGTTCATGATGAACAAGAAATTTGCAACCCGTAAAAGGGTTGTTTTTTTAGGAATAATATTAACCACATTATTGTTGGCTTTGACAATTAGATTAGCCTATATACAAATTATACTTGGTGAAACCTACTCTCAAAAGGCATTAGAGCAAAGAACTTTGCCTATAACTATTAGTAGCGTAAGGGGAGATATACTGGATAGAAATAGGATTCCCTTAACTAGAAGAAAACAAAGCTCTTTTTTATTAATCTTTCCAAGTTATTTTAATGATAATAATCCACTATTTAATACCATAAGTAATATGATCGGATTGGATAATAAAAAAATACAAGAGATCTTCAGCCAAAACAGGCCCTTTGTGGAATATGAAATTATTAATCGGAATCCAGAAGTAGAAAGACAAATTGAGCAGGGTAAATATCCTGGTTTAATGATAACACGAAAAACTAAAAGATATGATGATACATCTATTGCCCGCCATCTAATTGGATATTTAAAAAAATCTGACTATTCTCCCCAGTCAGGTATTGAAAAGGAATATAATAAATATCTCCATTCAGATGATGCTCTAATGGCCTATGCTATGACTGATGCCAAGAATAGAGTTTTACCAGGTACAGTTTATATGTTACAGAAAACAAATCAGCCCTACTATAATATTCAACTTACTATAGACTACTATATACAAAAAATATTGGAGGATGCCTTAGACAGATATGCAGAAAGGGCTGGAGGAGTAATTATAGACGTACAAACTGGTGAAATTTTAGCTTTGGCAAGTAGGCCAAATTTTGACCAAAACAATATTCAACAATCTTTTAGTAATAAGGACAGCCTTTGGGCTGTACCTATGAAAGCCTTTCCCCCTGGTTCTCTCTTTAAAATAGTTGTTTCTGCAGCAGGATTAGAACAAGGACTGTATAATGGGGATATGAGATATAACTGTAATGGTGAAATATCTGTTAATGGTGTTAAATATAGCTGTCATCCCACCATAGGTGGTTTAGGAGATATTAGTATTAAAGAAGCATTTGCACATTCTTGTAATGATGCATTTATATCCATGGCACAGAGAATTGGAGGTAAAGCCATAATAGATATGGCAAAAAAGATGGGTATAGGCCAAGCCTTAGAGATAGGTTTGGATAATGAGCCAGGGAATCTGCCCACTGAAGATCAATACGCTGGTGCGGGTATAGGCAATTTAGCTCTAGGTCAGGGCAAAATAGAAGCGACTCCTCTGCAAATAGCGCAAATGATGACTATAATTGCTAATGACGGAATCAAAAAGGAGTTGTCTTTAATTAAGGCCATTATTGATCCATCAGGAACAATAGTTGAAAATCTAAGTGACAAGGGTAGAGAAGAACAGCGGGTAATTCACTATAAAACCGCTCAAGAATTAAAGTCATGGATGTTAGCAGTGACTAAATATGGAACCGGGAAAAATGCATATAGTCAAAAAGCCGGAGGTAGCGCAGGGAAAACAGGAACACCTCAGATATCTGGAGATCCTGACGCCAAATACTATGGTTGGTTTGCAGGCTTTTTCCCACAAACACGTCCTAGATATGTAGTAGTTATATTAGTTCGTCAAGAATCTGAGGGCGGAGATATAGCAGCAAAAATTTTTAAAGAAATAGCTGATGAAATTAGCTATTATACAGAAAATTTGGTACTTCCTTAGTGCATGTCCTTTAATGAATGGGATATGCACTTTTTAAATGCTTCCTTCATAGTATATAGAGCTACAAATATTTTGGAGGTGCCACTTAATGTTTTCAATTGCCGGCGGAATTATATCTTTTCTAAAATGTATCTATTTACTAGCATCTCACATTACAGGAAGCCATTCATTTCCTCAGCCACTTAGCCCAGAAGAAGAAGCCTATCACATCAAACACTGTGCAGAAGGATCAGAAGAATCAAAGAATATATTAATAGAACATAATTTAAGATTAGTTGCCCATATAGTAAAAAAATATGCAAATACTGGAAAGGAAGTTGATGATCTCATTTCTATAGGCACCATAGGCTTGATTAAAGCAATTTCAACATTTAATCCAGAAAAAAACACTAGATTAGCAACTTACGCAGCCCGTTGTATAGAAAATGAAATATTAATGACATTACGTGCAGATAAAAAATCTAAGAGTGAAATCTCATTACAAGATCCTATTGGCACGGATAAAGAGGGAAACGAGATATCCCTGCTTGATGTTTTGGGTACCGATGCAGATAGTGTATTAGATGAAGTAGAGTTAAAGCTTCAAATACGGAAGCTTTATAATAAAATGCAATCAGTGCTGAAAAAACGAGAAAGAATGGTTTTAGAAATGCGGTATGGTTTAGCTAATGGTAAAAACAGAACGCAAAGGGAAATTGCACAAATTCTGGGTATATCTCGATCATATGTTTCAAGAATCGAAAAAAAAGCTATTATGAAGCTAAGCAAAGAGTTCAATATTGACAGCTGTCAAACTGGTTGACAGCTTTTTTACATTAAGCTAGTATATTGGTAATAGTGGTATTGAAAGGAAAATGTGAGGGGAAAAATATGTTTAAAATACTAGTTCCAAATGAAAGTCATAATAGCATCTACGACATAGACCTTATATCCCTTTATAGGAAAGGATATAGAAATATATTAATAGATGTAGACAACACCATCCTCCCATGGAACTCAAACCAAATAAGCTCTAAATTAAGGCAATGGTTGGAGCAATCACAAGATATAGGATTTTCGGTTTTTCTCTTCTCAAATAGTAAAGCTTCAAGAATTAGGGAATTAGCAAATATGTTGCAAATTTCTGCAATTCCCAAAGGTGGTAAGCCTTTCACTTTTGCTTTTAAAAGGGCATTAAACTACATTGACGGAAATAAAGAAAATACCATAATGATAGGGGATCAGATATTTACAGATATATGGGGAGGTAACCTTATTGGACTTTATACAATCTTAGTTAATCCCATCTCTATTAAAGAGTTTTGGGGTACGAAAATAAATCGCCTTTTAGAAAAATTATTAGCCAACAGGAGGTAATCTATATGAATATAACTGCCAGGACTGCTTGTGCAGCTGTTTTAGGACATCCTATTGCCCACAGCCTTTCTCCAGAGCTTCATAATAAGATTTATCGAGCTTTGGATTTGGACATAGTTTATTTAGCATTCGATATAACTCAAGATAACTTTGCTAAAGCAGTCAAAGGATTGGGAGCTTTAGGTTTTATTGGCTTTAACATAACAATACCATACAAAGAGGCAATAATTCCTTTTCTAGATTCAATTGATCCTGCTGCTGAGGCAATTGGTGCTGTCAATACGGTGAAAATAGAAAAGGGTAAACTTATTGGTTATAATACTGATGGTGTGGGTTTTTTACATTCCTTAAGTATAAATAACGTTGAATGTAATCAACGGAGAATTCTTATTTTAGGAGCTGGTGGATCTGCAAGAGCTATTGGCATTGCCCTAGTTGAACAAAATCCAAAAAAGATTCTTATATTAAATCGTAGCAAGGATAGAGGTGAAAAGCTAGCATCCGATATCAATGAATTTGCAGGTCGTAGTATTGCTCATGCCATCAATAATGCTCCCCAAGATGTTGATATTATCATTAATACTACACCTTTGGGAATGTGGCCCAATATTGATGAAAGTCCATTAGAAAACTATATTTTTTCTCCTACAACTATAGTATGTGATATAATATATAACCCATATACTACATCTCTATTAAAGCGAGCTAGTTCATCTGGTTGCTTTACAGTAAATGGCCTTGGCATGCTGGTGGGTCAGGGTATAAAAGCAATTGAAATTTGGACAGGTAAAAAAATTGATAAGTCTATAATAGAATTGGTTTACAATGACTTACGAATCAAATTACAATAAAAAATATCCAAATGCAGCAACAACTTTCGAAATATTTTTTCATTTTGGAGGTGGGCAAAATTAATAATAGGTCTAATCAATTTTCTGTGAGGGAAGATCTAGCAGCTTTAATTCCTTCATCACTGGCCAAACAGTACGGGTTATTTCCCTATAAATTAGAGGGTAATAAGCTATTCGTAGCTATGGAAGACCCTTATAATTTTATTGCTATAGATCACATTAAAAGAATTACCGGTTTTGAGATAATACCTTCCCAAGTTTCCAAAGAAACTATTAATCATCACATTAATCAATTGTACAGAAATGAACCCATTGAAAAAGCTTTGCAGGAATTTAAGAATCAATATACAGCCTCCCAGCCTCAAAGTAATTTTACTGATTATGCTGCCGAATCTACTAACTCATCCCCAATAGTTAAACTAGTAGACTCTTTGATAAAACAAGCCATTGAAGAAAGAGCTAGTGATATCCATATAGAGCCTATGGAAAATTCTATACGGATTCGCTTTAGAATAGATGGGATATTACATAATATAGTTAATCTACCATTAGAGACTCATAGTCATATCATTACTAGATTAAAAATACTAGGCAATATGGATATTGGAGAAAAAAGATTGCCTCAAGATGGTAGATTCGAAATGGAGATAATGGGGCGCAATATTGACATAAGGGTATCAACTATAAATACTATATATGGTGAGAAATGTGTTCTGCGCCTACTAGATCGAGACTACTTCTTGTTTCCAAAAGAGGCATTAGGATTTTCAAAAGAAAACATGAAAAAGTTTAATAAGTTTCTTAAACTTACTCATGGTGTTATTCTAGTAACAGGACCAACAGGCAGTGGAAAATCTTCTACTCTTTATACAATGCTTAATGAAATTAATGATGAAAAGGATAACATTGTAACAATAGAAGATCCAGTAGAATGTAGAATCCCTGGAATCAACCAGATACAAATTAATCCAAAGGCAGGTATTACTTTTTCTAATTCACTGCGCTCTGTTTTAAGACAAGACCCAGATGTAATAATGTTAGGCGAAATAAGAGACCATGAAACCGCTGAGATGGTTATTAGGGCCGCAATAACTGGCCATTTGGTGCTTAGCACTGTTCATACCTATAATGCAATTGGGACTATTAGTAGACTCTTGGATATGGGGGTAAAAAATTATTTATTAGCTGACGCTTTGGCTGGAATCATTTCACAACGTTTAATAAGAAAAGTTTGTCCACATTGCCGTAAAGCCTACAAACCAGATGATAATGATTTAAAAAGAATTGGTATTTCACCCAAAGAAAGAGGACAATGGTTTAAAAGGGTTGGCTGTATTAAATGCAATTATACCGGCTATAAAGGTAGAACTGCTGTCCACGAAGTTTTACCTGTGGATAAAGAAATTCGTCGTCTTATCTTAGAAGGAGCAAGTAGTGAAGCAATAAATAATTATGCAATTAATAATGGATTTGTATCTTTACGGGAAGCATGCATCCAAGCATTTAAAGAAGGAATAACAACCTATGAAGAAATCATTCACATTTTACATACTTTTGAATAGTCCCCTAGAGATATATGCTATAAATTCTAATAATTTAATCTATATTTATAAATTCCAAATCAAAGAAGGCAATCCCTTGCTAATACAATGTAACTTTTGTTTATATTAAATATTTATATCTATCAGATTGTATATTTATATTGAAAAAAACAATGTGCTCCTATGTAATAATTTAATATAGTCCTCAAGTCTTATAAAATTTATAACATTTGTCATATATTGAATATGATATAACAGGGGAGGAGGCCGATTTTGGATAAAACCTATCCAATAGATATCAACTCTCTTTTTATTAAAACAGTAGAAAGAAATGCTTCAGATTTACATCTAGTACCTGGCGTACCACCTTATATTAGAGTTGATGGTAAGCTGGAACCTCTTGATATGCCTGTTATTGCACCCGAAGTACTAAAAGACCTAATATATTCTATACTCACTGAGCAGCAAATAAAGACCCTGGAGAAAGAATTAGAATTAGATTTTGCCTACTCTATATCGGGCGTTTCAAGATTTCGAGGAAATATCCTTTATCAACGCGGTACTTTAGGAGCTGCTTTTAGAGTAGTCCCCTATAAAATTCCTAATATAGAATCCTTAGGACTGCCAAATGGTGTTAAAGATCTATGCTCTTTGTCCCAAGGTTTAGTACTAGTTACAGGACCCACGGGCAGCGGTAAATCAACAACCTTAGCTGCTATGATAAATTATATAAATTCTAATAGATCCTTAAATATTTTGACTTTGGAGGACCCTATTGAATTTCTCCATAAACATGATAAATCTATTGTATGTCAACGCGAAATAGGTAGCGATACCCATTCTTTTTCTACTGCTTTACGTCATGCACTACGCCATGATCCAGATGTAATCTTAATTGGAGAAATGCGGGATTTAGACAGCATCTCTATAGCTCTTACAGCTGCTGAAACAGGACATTTAGTACTATCCACTCTACATACCCAAAATGCACCCTTGTCCATAAGTCGCATTATTGATGTATTTAATGATGACAAAAGGGCCTATATAAGGCAACAATTATCAAATTCATTACAGGGCATTATTTCTCAACAGCTAATTCCAAGAATAGATGGTAAAGGTAGAGTAGTGGCTGTGGAGTTTATGTTAAGTACTCCAGCGGTTAGAAATTTAATAAGAGAAGGTAAAGAACATCAGCTATACAGTGTAATACAAACTGGCAATGCACTAGGTATGCAAACTATGGATCAAGCCCTGTATAAACTATACCGAGAAGGCAAGATATCTATGGAAAATGCATTAAACTATTGTATAGATAAAAAAGAAATGGAACGAATGCTATCGATTTTTTAATCCTAATACTCCTTTAGCCTTAGGGAGGAGATAAAGTGGATATCTACAATTACGAAGTAGTGGATGTTTATGGTAATATTTTAAAAGGTAGTATTGATGCTGAACATCAGGGGCAGGCATCTCAAAAACTAAAAGACAGAGGGTACATGATAATTCAATTAGAAAAGAAAAAAACTCCCAGATTATCCTCATTATTTTCTAAAAGCAAAAGAATAACGATTAGTGATAAGGTTATATTTAGTCGTCAACTGGCAGCAATGCTCAATGCAGGTATACCTATAACTCGGGCACTATATACCCTTAGCAAACAAACTCCTAATTCAACTTTTAGAAAAGCCTTGGTGGATATAACAAGTAATATCGAAAGCGGTATGAGTGTTTCTGCTGCTTTTAGCGCTTATCCTAATATTTTTAATGATCTATATATAGGTATGATCAGAGCTGGTGAAGTAGGTGGTAATCTAGGTGAAACTTTATCCAGACTAGCCAGTCAAATGCAAAAGCAAAAAACACTAAAAGATAATATTAGATCAGCTACCATATATCCAATTTCAGTTATCCTTTTCTCAGTAGTTATCCTTCTTGCAATGCTTATATTTCTGGTGCCAATTTTTGAAGGATTTTTCCCAGAAAATATAGAAATACCTTCCATAACAAAAGCTATTATTTTTTTATCTCATTCTATTCGTGGTTTCTGGTATATTTGGTTGTTAGCTATACTATTCATTGTAAGTATAGTATATATATTTTTTAAAACCGACAAAGGATCAACTGTACTAGAAAAAATATGGTTCCAAACTCCTGCTTTTGGTTCCCTTTACCATAAAACCATTATTGCTAGATTTGCTAGAACTTTTTCTACCCTCTTTGCTAGTGGAATACCGGTAATTCAGGCATTAGAAACATCAGGCAAGTCTACAGGCAGCAAATTATTGGATCAAGCTATATTGAAATCAATAGTTGAAATAGAGGAAGGTAAAAAAATCGGGGAAAGCTTTGAGCAAAGGGAAATTTTCCCGCCCATTGTTTCCCATATGATATCTGTAGGTGAGGAAACAGGTTCATTACCTTCATTATTGGATAAAATTGCTGAGTTTTATGAGGATGAAGTGGCTACTATAAGCAAAACTATTTCATCTATGATAGAACCTATACTTTTAATATTAGTTGGAGTAGTGGTTGGTATCATGTTAGTTTCCTTGTATTTGCCCATCTTCACAATTATAACTGAGACAAACTTATAATTAGCTAGACTATTATTTTAGGCGGTGAGTAAAAGTTTTATGAGTTTCTTTAGTAAAAAAGCCATAGGCATAGAAATAGATGATAAAGAGATTAGGGCCGTAGAGCTTCAAAAGAGAAAAAGCAAAATATTTCTTTCGCGATATGATCGTATTTCCCTGCCGCCTGGTATTGTAGAAGATGGAAAAATATCTAAACTTGATGAGCTAGGAGGCTATCTAAAAGAGTTATTGGGAAAGAACAAATTCAAAAAGAAAAATATAGTATTAGGTTTATCTAACCAAGATATTATGATAAGAAAAATATCTCTTCCTGACATACCTAAGGAAAAATTAGATTTACTAGTATCTAATCAGGCACAAGGGTATATATCGTCGGCGCACTCGACATCGAACGGAGCAAAATGCCGATGTCGCGGTATGGTACGTCGCGCAACGTGTTCGTCTTTTTATCCAA
>CALKWV010000150.1 GCA_938003915.1 uncultured Bacillota bacterium
GTGGTGATATTGTAGCAACAGATGATAAAGGTAATCCCCTGGATAAGGTAACGGTATTTAAATTTGAAAATCCTTTAAAATATGGAGATTTGAATGCAGAACTTGTACAGATATTAGACGGGAAAACTGGGAGTTACAGGACTGCATATAATCATTATAACGAATCATTAGAGACATTTGGCCTTGTATGTTTTATTGGATTTTTTATGAGTGTTGTATTTATACTCATGACCGCTAGCCTTCTGTATTTTAAACAAATAATGGCTGCAGAAGAAGAAAAGCATCAATTTAAGATGCTTAGAAAAATAGGAATGGATAATCAAATAGAGAAAAAAGTAATAGTAAAAAGATTGCTTCCAGTCTTTTTAATTCCTCTTGTGGTAGGGATTATCCATAGTATTTTTGCTATGAAAGCGGCGGATACAATGATATTTTCTTATACTATTCCTGTTGAGAATTCCTACTTGACAGTTCTGTCTTATTCAGCAGTGATGTATGGTGCTTATGCATTGGTTTATGGGATATTTTATTTCATAACTAAAGGACAATATTCCAGGATAGTGAAATAGCTTGTCAATCAAATTACACAATTTACGCAATCTATATCAAATTATAAACTAAAAACGCCAGCGTAATGCTGGCGCTTTCTATTTTAGCAGGTTGCTCCACCTGTGGTATGGAGGTTAGCTTCTAGGATTTCCTGCTTTCTATCTAGAATGTCATTTGATAATAACTGGGCTTCTACATTTTCAAAACCGAGCCTTTCAATGGTTTCAGCGAAACGTTCACCAGTTTTTCCTTGTTCTCTATATAATAGGATGGCTTTCTCTATTACGTCCATAACTTCTTCTTTGGTGCTAAAAATTTTACTTAGGGGTATACCACGACCAACACGTTTACCCCAGCGTCCACCTAAATATATTTTATATCCAACCTTACCGTCTTCGATAGCATCGAAGTGGCACTTTCCAACGCAGCGGCCACAGTTATTGCATACGTCTCTATCAATATGAAGAACATCATCCACAACCTTGGCTGCGTCCATTGGGCAAATATCTTCTACAGGACATTTTCTACATCCATTACAGAAATCTTCATCGAAATTAGGTATCAATTGTCCCACTACGCCTAAATCATTTAAATCAGGTTTAATACAGTTGTTAGGACATCCCCCAACACCTATTTTAAATTTATGAGGAAGCTTTACATCGTAATAACTGTTATAGAATTTTTCATGGATTTCTTCTGATATTCCAAAGGTGTCAATAAGACCATACTGACAGGTTGTACCTTTACAGGATACAATTGGACGCACTCTAGAAGCTGTACCACCCGTTACCAAACCCTCTTTAGCAATATAGGCCCTAAAGTCATCGATTTTATCATAGGGAATACCTTGAACCTCTACTGTTAATCTAGATGTAAAAGTTACAATACCATTTCCAAAAAGCTCAGCTGCTTCTGAAATACATTTGTTTTGAGCAGCAGTTATTTTTCCGTTTACAGTGATAATCCTTCCTGAGAAGTTATCAGTACCTTTATTTCTTAGAAAGCCTAAAGCTTTTACTCTTTTTTCGTCAGCAGCGCTAACAGTTAAATTTCCCATAATACAAACTCCCAATAAAAAATTATTATTTTATACAGTTACTTCGTTAAAGGCTGTTCCACCTTCAAGAACTAATGTATTTGCATATCCCAAATGTTTTAAGCGGTTTTGGAGCATATAAGCTCTTTTGCCTTTTGTACATACCAACAGAAGCTTTTCATCCTTAGCAAATTCAGAAAACTCTTGGTTAACCTTGGTAAGATCTACATAATGAGCGCCATCAATACTTGGGCTAGTAGAGGTATCGATCACTTTGTAGTCTTTCCCTTCTCCATTTAAATAGGCAGCAGGTGTAATGGTTTCAAACTTACCGTTAATTTTGAAAAACTTTCCGGTGTATTCACTATTAATTGACTCCGGTTTGGAATTACCTTACCAACATAGTAGGGAATTCCACAACCTGCATATGAAATATCCTTGCTTTTGGTTAAAATAGTAACTTCATAGTCTTGGTTTTCACATTTTAGCTTGGCAGCAACTTTAGTACCGGCAGCTACACCTCCAATAATAAGTACTTTCATAAGTTACACCTCTTTGTATAAAATTTAACAACCTTCAATATATAAATATATCACTTGTTATATTAATAATAAAATGATACTATCTAATCATAAATATAGGTAAAACCTATATCATGTAATTCTATAGAAACTAAATCTATTTAATAATTGGTGTAGGGATTTATACAATATAACCTTTGGAACGTAATAAACGGAAAGAGCGTGTTATATGTAGTATAATGTAATTTAAATTTGAAAATAGAACATAAAAAACTTTATGTAATTAATGAAATGGTTCTTACTAGATGCTAATGAAGTTTCTATATTAAAGTTCATATATTACATTTTTGCAAAAATCATAAAAATATAGGAGGAAAGAGGTTGAGATACAAAAATATCTTATTTGACTTTGACGGTACAATAATTGATTCTGCAGCTGGTATTACAAGATCAGCCCAATATGCATTAAAAAAGTTTGGAATAATCGTAGAGCATCAAGAGGAGCTTGTGCATTTTATTGGTCCGCCAATAAAGAACTCATTTATGGATAGGTATGGTTTTTCAGAACAAGATGCATTACAAGCAGTTAAATATTATAGAAAACATTTCGATGAACATGGGGTGTTTGACAATACCCTATATCCTGGAATAGTAGAGCTTTTAAAGAAGCTGCATTCCGAAGGACGTTTGCTTTTTATAGCTACAGCAAAGCCCACTGTTTATACTGAGCAGATATTGGATAAGTATAATTTAAGGCATTTGTTTACCTATGTTTGTGGTGCTAATCTAGACGGTACACGGACGGACAAGACTGAGATTATTAAAACAGTAATTGATGAGACCCAAATTAGCTTGGAAGAAACAGTAATGGTAGGAGACCGCAAATATGACATAATTGGTGCCCATAATAATAAAATAGATTCTATAGCAGTGGGATATGGTTTTGGTAGTGAGGAGGAGCTTAAGGCTGCTAATCCTACACAATATGTAAAAACAGTAGAAGACCTATATAAAGTCTTATAAACTGAGTTAGGGGATTTCATAGAAAAGAAGTATAAAGGATTTTGTAAAATTTACTTGAGTTTACATCACTATTCTGCTAAGATTGTATATCATAAATCTAAGGCTAACATTCCTAATGGAAGTTAGACCTTGGAGCAAAATAATCTTATATTCTTATTTTTATATTTTATTGATGCTGTCAGGTATCCGCGTATGGAACTTGAACGGAGGTGTTATGAAAAATGAAACTTAATACACGGAAACTGGCTATCATCGGTATGCTGGGAGGTATTTCCATCATACTAGGGGTCACACCTTTGGGCTTTATACCCATAGGACCGGTAAAAGCTACAATTATGCACATCCCAGTTATCATTGGTTCTATTGTAGAGGGACCTGTGGTAGGGCTTTTTATAGGGCTAATCTTTGGTGGATTTAGTATGTTTCAAGCCTATGCAATGCCTACAAGCCCCGTGCAGGTAGTATTTTTGGATCCAGTGGTAGCGGTACTTCCTAGACTTTTGAT
Source organism: uncultured Bacillota bacterium (assembly GCA_938003915.1). Taxonomy (GTDB): domain Bacteria; phylum Bacillota; class Clostridia; order Caldicoprobacterales; family UBA3941; genus JAAYGY01. The sequence continues at coordinate 3,635 of CALKWV010000150.1, forward strand.
TGCCTTAGTTGCCCACTACTCTTACCGGGGAATAAAGAGAGCTTTTGGACCGGATAATAGAGAAAGAGGTAGAGTACTAGGCTCCATGATCGCGGCAGCACTAGGTACTATCACTAATACCGGAGGGGTACTAGGAGCCATATATATAAGGCATGCAGAATTATACGCAGAAAAGCTAGGAATTGACCCAGCTGTAGTAGGAAATACTATTTTATATGGAATTGCCATACCTAATGGCATTCCAGAGGTTATAATAGCCATACTGGTGGTTACAGCCGTGGTTCGTGCTTTACAGAAGTTTTATAAGCATGAGTTATAGCCTATAATTTTTTAGTGGAGTATATATAGAAATGGCGGGCAGGGAGCTTTCCCTGCTCAAATTTTTAGAGGGGAAGGATGTGAAAGCTATGATTATGGTAATGGATATAGGTAATACAAATGTGGTATTAGGAGTATATGCAGATAAAGATTTGTTGACCAGCTGGAGGCTGGCAACAGACAGGAATAAGACAGCTGACGAGTTAGGTATCATGGTGATGGATCTTTTTAGGTACAGCAAAATATCTAGTAGGGATATTAAAGGAATTATTATATCCTCGGTTGTTCCTAGTATAATGGATGCTTTGGAGAAAATGTGCAAAAAATATTTTGGTTTGGAGCCAATGGTGGTGGGTCCAGGGATTAAGACAGGTATGAATATACGCTATGATAATCCAAAAGAAGTTGGAGCAGATAGAATAGTCAATGCTGTTGCTGCTTATGAAGCCTATGGAGGTCCTTTGGTTGTAATTGATTTCGGTACTGCTACTACATTTTGTGCTATTTCTCAAGATGGAGAATATTTGGGAGGATGTATATCACCTGGCATAAAAATTTCAACAGATGCTTTGTTTCAACATGCTGCCAAATTGCCTAGAATAGAGTTAGTAAAACCTCCTCAAATTATTGGCAAGAATACAGTAGTTAGTATGCAGGCAGGAATTATATATGGATATGTAGGACAAGTAGACTATATTGTTAGACGCATGAAAAAAGAACTAAGAGCTCCTGAGGCCAAAGTGATTGCTACAGGAGGATTTGCCAGCTTAATAGGACAAGAGTCAGAAACTATAGATATAGTGGATGAATATCTTACCTTAGAGGGATTAAGAATTATATATGAAAGAAATCAATAAAGCCTGTAAGATCATACATAACTAGCATAGCAGGTTATTTTTGCATCTAGAAAAATAGCTCCTTTCTAGCAAAAAAATATTAGCTGGAAAGGAGCATACTTATGCCAGTAATGTAAATATTAAGGTTTTTCTAGTACATATACAATGAAATTTGGTACTCGAAGTTCGTCATCCAGATCTGGATATTCCTTTAACTTATCTACAGAAACAGTTGGCTCTATAATTTCTTTTATTACAAAACCAGTTTTGATGAAATTATTTAAATAAGTGGATAGTGAACGATGGAAATTGGTGAATTTTACCCCTAGCATTTCCCAATGTCGTTCTCCTTCATCAAAGTAGTTGTCTAAGACAGCATGTAGTTTTTCTCCATTATGATTTCGACACCATTTGCCAGTAGCAGATTTCATGGGATGAAGGTTGGCTATAATAAATCTACCACCCTTTTTTAACACCCGAAAAACTTCTCTATTGTTCGCCTCGAAATCGGGGATATCGCATTGATTAAGATATGAAACTGCAAGATCAAAGGCTTCATCTTCAATCCAGCTTAGATCTTGAACATCTTGCACACGGTAGTCATCACGCTCAGATTGTAGCTCCTGTGCCGCCTCAATCATTAGCTCACAAAGATCCAGTCCCAACACATATTTTGCTCCTCGCTCAACAAGCATTCTACAAAAACGACCTTCGCCACATCCGCAATCTAAAATACTTAGCCCTTCAACATTCCCACATGCATCAAGCATAACTGAATCTAGAATACCATTGCGTGCAGAATTTTTACCTTCTCTGACCTCTTTGATCCATCTAGGTGCAAGATTTATCCATTCCTGCTTGAGACGGTTGATATTTGACATTTTTGATCATCCTCTCAAAAATAAATTTAATAAATTGGAGAAATGAAGCTAGTGCAGGTAGAAAACAGCTTGGCATGGCATAGTATTTTACAAATTTAATGTTAGAAAATTAAGAAATGGGTGTATATAGTTAATTGTACATATTCAATTTCCTCAAACATATAAACATAAATAAGGCCCTGTTAATTAAGTTAATTATAGCCTAGGGGTGATGTCATGTCTATACATAAGTTTATCCAAGTCTTAAACGTGAGCAAAAAGATACGCAAGCAGCCAATGATGAGAAGAGTGCTCCTATCCCTTACACCCATTATACTATTTTCCATCTATCTTTATGGTTGGAGAGTTCTGGCACTACTTATAATAGTAACTATATCCGGTGTTACAACAGAATATTTATTTGAGAGGACTAGGAAGTCCAAACCTTCGGATTCAGTGCTGGTTACCTGTTTTCTATTTACCCTAACTTTGCCTATAACCATTCCTTACTGGATTGCTGTTGTGGGCATTGTATTTGCTGTAACTTTTGGCAAGCAGGTATTTGGTGGCTTTGGCCGCAATGTATTCAATCCAGCATTAGTAGGCAGATGTTTTATATACATATCCTTTCCGACATTTATGACTAGCAATTGGGTCAAACCCTTTACCAGTTTTCCCGGGGGATTTGTAGCATGGATGCCCAATGTGATAGACGCTTCTACTCAAGCTACGCCTATGACCCTAAGTCAATTAGGAGAAGAAGTCCCCTATAGCATATGGCAGCTTATAGTAGGAACCATACCAGGCTCTATTGGGGAATCCAGCGTTATCTTAGTAGTGCTGGCGGGCATATATCTAATTTATAAAAAGACAGCATCATGGCAGATTATGGTTTCA
>CALKWV010000151.1 GCA_938003915.1 uncultured Bacillota bacterium
TTTTTTGTTAAAGGAGAAAAAGATGAATACAAAGTTTGGAAGTATACATTTTTTAATCATTATGGTTTTAATACTTTTTTTAACTATGACTGCTGCCTGTGGACAATCTAGCCCACAAAGTAGCGACAAACCCACAGTAGCGGTATCCATAGTTCCTCAAAGCAGCTTTGTTAAAGAGGTGGCTGGGGATCTGGTAGATGTGATTACTATGATTCCTCCCGGAAGCAGTCCTGAAACCTATTCGGCTACTCCCAACCAGCTTAAAGATTTTAGCAATGCCTCTATCTATTTTACCATAGGTGTACCCTCAGAGGAGGCTAGCATACTGCCAAAAGCCAAGGACTTTAACCCTGATTTAAAGATAGTTGATCTGGCAAAGCATGTAGCAGAGGTATATCCGGATCTGGAGATCGCCCCTGGAGAAAGGGATCCCCATATTTGGTTATCCCCTAAACGAGTAAAGGTTATGATAGATGTCATAGCTGAGGAATTATCCCAATTGGATGCTGAAAATAAGGATACATATATTAAAAATGCCCAAAAATACAAGGAGCAATTGGATCAGCTGGACGCTAAAATTAGAGACACCTTAACTAATTTAAAGATTAGAACCTTTATCACCTATCATCCCGCCTTTGGATACTTTGCTGACGATTATGGGCTTGAAATGATTGCCCTTGAAGAGGAAGGAAAGGCCGCTGCCCCTCAAAGCTTTGAAAGCATTGTTGATATAGCAAAGGAAAAAGGGATAAAGGTAATATTCTATCAGGCAGAAGTGGATAGCCGCCAGGCAGAGACCTTTGCCAAGGAAGTAGGGGGTAAAACCCAGCAAATAGCACCCCTGGCTCCTAATTATATAGAAAACCTGGAAAAGATGGCCAATACTTTTGCAGAAGTAATGAAATGAAAGTGAGAATGTATGAATAGAAAAAATATAAATACTAAATGGGAAAATGTTATTAATATAACCAATCTTACAGTATACTATCAAAATGTATGTGCCTTATCTAATGTAAACTTGACAGTAAGGGATAAGGAATTTTTGGGTATTATAGGTCCCAATGGTGGTGGGAAAAGCACCCTTCTTAAGGCTATTCTGGGCTTGATATCACCTAGTTCTGGAAAAGTTGAGGTATATGGCACGCCTCCCGCCAAAGCTCAGGGAATCATGGGATATGTTCCTCAATTCACCAGGTTTCATCGGGATTTTCCCATAACCGTAGAGGAAACAGTTCTAATGGGAAGACTTTCAGGTAAAACACCTATATTCCATAAGTATAGTAAAAAAGATATGGATATAGCCCATTCTCTAATGAATAAACTAGAGATTTATCAACTTCGTAAACGACAAATAGGACAACTCTCAGGTGGTCAGCTCCAAAGAACTCTCATCGCAAGGGCCCTGGCTGTTGAGCCAAAGATTTTGGTACTGGATGAACCTACTGCCAGCTTAGACGCAGAGTCAAAGTCCCATATTTACTCTATCCTAGATGAACTAAATGAGGATATGACAATAATCATGGTCACCCATGATATGAGCGCCATATCTTCCCATGTTCATACTATTGCCTGTTTAAATAGGGAGCTACATTATCACGGTCATCCAGAGTTATCTGAGGAAACCATTCACAAACTCTATGGATGCCCCATAGATCTTATTGCTCATGGATTGCCCCATAGAGTTTTAAAAGAGCACGGCAGCAATGGAGGTAATAATCTTGTTTGATTCCCTTTTTCAATATCAGTTTTTACAAAACGCGGTCATTAGTGCAATACTGGCTAGTATAGCCTGTGGAATTATAGGTACAATTATTATAGAAAAAAGATTAGTTATGATGAGCGGTGGCATAGCCCATACTGCTTTTGGGGGCATAGGGTTTGGATATTTTCTAGGCATTGAACCCATCATAGGAGCCCTATTTATCACCATATGTGCAGCTTTGGGTATTGCAACTATAAAACGAAAAACTACCATGAATACCGACATACCTATTGGCATATTCTGGGCGGCCGGAATGAGTCTAGGTATACTCTTTATTGCCCTTACCCCTGGATATCCCCCGGATATGACCACTTATCTTTTTGGAGATATACTGACTGTTTCTCGCGATAACCTCTTTATCATAAGCTTATTAGACGCAGTAGTAATACTGGCTGTCGCTGCCCTTTATCATCCATTGAAAGCTTATCTATTTGATGAGGAGTTCTCCACCGTTATTGGCATCAACACTACCTTTATTGAATACCTATTGTTTATATTAGTAGCTTTAACCGTAGTTGTGGTAATACATGTAATAGGTATAATCCTAATTATGGCGCTGCTTACAGCACCCCCTGCCATAGCAAAACTTTTTACCAACAACCTAAAAAAACTTATGTTTTTATCCAGCCTGCTAGGAATATTCTTTACATTGACTGGATTATGGATATCATACACTTTGAATATCCCTTCAGGAGCCGCCATAGCTCTATTTATAAGCTTGGTATATGGAATAGTATACATAATAAAGCTATTAGCGGAGCGCAGGACCCGCAGAAGTATATAAGACTAGCTAATAAGCTTGCCTACCTGTACATCCTCTAATATATCTGTATGTCTATAGTCCTCAACTATTTTTATTAGACTTTTTATTTCATCGGTTATCAACTTATTCTTATGATAGACTATACTAAAATACCTTTCCCACTCTGGCCCTGTATTTTCTATCACGTATACTTGGCCCCTTCGGATTTCCTCTTCTAATAAACGCACAGAGATCACAGCAAGATTTTGATTTTCTATCACTGCGCTTTTAATGGCCTGGGAACTATTGGCCTCCCAAGTTGTTTTTATGGATATTCCCTTGTCTTCCATAAACCTTTCAAAGAGTTCTCTAGTACCGCTTCCTTCCTCACGCATGGCAAAGTTCTCTTGGGCTAGCTCTGAAATCTTCACAGTCTCCCGCTTTGCAAAAGGATGGGACATACTGCAAATAAGAACTAAAAAATCCTTAATCTCCGGAATGCTTATTAAATCTGGACTCTTCACCTTGCCTTCAACTATTGCTACATCCAGCTCAGATTTTAATAGCTTTTCTTCAATTATCTTTGTATTGTTTACATATGAGTACACTTCAACCTCAGGATTGGCTTTTTTAAAGCTGTTTATAATTTGGCTAAGTAAGCATTCTCCTACAGTCATGGTTGCTCCTATTCTAATTTTCTCTACATATCTTGCTTCAAATATCTTTTCTTCCATGTCATCAAACTGTTTGACAACATTTCTTGCATAGGAAAGCAGCCTCTTACCTTTTTCCGTTATATACAGCTTCTTTGAAAGACGCTCAAATAGTAGCATACCATAGTGTTCTTCCAGCTCTTTTATGGCTTGACTTATATATTGGGAGTATCCCTAAGTTGTGGTAAAAATGATAGTTCTTTTGCCACTTCCTTTCGGGATAAATTTGCTAGGTTTTTACCCTTTATCAATATCTCCCCTCTAAAAGGCTCTAATAGATTAGAGGCTGTTTTTAAAAGAGTGGTCTTTCCGCAGCCATTTTTACCAATAATAGTAGTTATAGTCCCTTTTTCAAAGTTGATATTTATATTTTTTATTACTTCTACCCTGTTATATCCTGCTGACACATTTTTCAAGCTAACCATATAACTTACCTTTCTTGCGTTTTAGTAATAGATAAATAAAAAAAGGACCTCCTAGAAAGGACATTATTATCCCTACAGGTATCTCAAAAGGAGCAAACAAGACACGAGCCAGTACATCACAGCATAAGGTAAATATACTTCCAAGAAGTGCACATACAGGTATTAGAAATCTATTATCATAACCAACTAGAAATCTTGAAGCATGGGGTACAATCAGTCCTACAAATCCTAATAGTCCGGCAAAGCTAATAGCACTGCCTGCCAGTAGAGCTGCAATCCCTAAACAAAGAAACCGTAGCCTAGCTACTGTCAACCCTAAGGATTTGGCAGTTTCATCTCCTAATGCCAGTACATTCATATCATAGCTAAGAATTAGGACAATCACAAGTGCTAAAACAATAAAGCCAGCTGGAAAAGCAAGCCTTTCCATTGTAACACCGGAAAAACCCCCTATCAAAAACACTGCTCTATCTATGGCGGAATCTGGATGAAGGGTGAGCACAGTATCTGTCATGGCTCCTATAAAGCTAGAAACCGCAACCCCTGACAAAACAATAGATATTCGGGATGCGCCGGTTTTTTGTGCTATAAAAAAGACTATAAGTACAGCCATTAGCCCGCCAATAAAAGCAGCTAAGGGGACAAAATAGAGACTTGCAGGGAAAAAAGCACTTATAAGTACAGTAAGAAAACCTGCTCCTGAATTTACTCCTATTATATTAGGACTGGCTAAAGAATTATTTAGCACTGACTGTAAAATGGCTCCAGAAACCGATAAAGAGCAACCAGCCAGTATTGCTGCCAGGGTTCGGGGTATCCTAACAAAATTTATAATTTGATAGGTCTTTGAATTGATATCCCTATGGTACAATGCAGAAATAATTTGTCCCACAGGTATTTTAGAAGATCCGATGCTTATACTTATAATAGCAGCAATAATAAGCAGTATAATAAGGAGAGCTATAACAAATCCGTTATAGCTCCCACTATTTTTATTGAAAAATTTCTGGATAGAGAATTTTGGCCATATACTCATAGCTTTCACTCCATTTGGCGTTTGGCTTGTAATGAAATAGCTCCTTGGGTAGGACAATATAGTTACCATTTTTTACTGCAGATAGGTTGCCCCATGCTGGATCTTTTTCTATACCTTCCTTCAATGCGTTGATGGCCTTTTCGCTATCTCCCATAGTTACCACAAATATATATTCTGGATCCTCTTGAATGATTATCTCCATGCTCAAGTCCTCTAGGAGCGACTCATGCTTTGCGGCTATATTGGTGGTGCCTAAATCATCTAATATCTTACAGGCCATATTATCATCATACTTTGCCTTTGCACCGCTGGACATGGCCCGTATAAACAAAATATCTGGACCATCTTGATTTTCAACCTTTTCTAAAACTTCATCTATTTGTTTCTTAAACCATGGGGTATATTAGCTTTTTCAAGAGTACTTGCTGCCTTTACATGGCTCTCAATATCTGGAGATAATAACACAAAATCGGGTGCAAGGTCCAGTATTATCTCTAAATCGGGATCCTTAATGGTACCCACTATCTGTGTATCTTCAGACAAATCCAATTTTCTCTCAGTCATTACATCATTTGTTACTCCTATTAGCTCTCCACCTGCCAATAGCCAGGTCTCTGCATAAGAGCCCACAAGGGATACTACTCTACTTGGTTTTTCCTCTAGCACTACACTGTTTTCTAGGGCATCTACAATGCTATAATAAAAATTATCTTCATTGCTCTCTTTATTGGTATCTACTTGATTTTCTGCTTCATTGTTAGTATCTACCCTGCTGGTAGACTGGGCTGCACAAGCTGAAAATAGTTGTGCTACAATAAGGATTAATAATACTGCTATAAAAGTTCTTCTTTTTGACATTTAACACAATACACCTCTTGTCTTATGTAATATTTTTGTTAGTAATATTCCTTCTATATAATATTACTAAGCTAATATATTGTAAAATATAATTATATAATCATAGTCATAGTTTTTATCTATGCATGTTGTTTTATATTAGCCAATAATAAAATTTATATTTCCCCCTTCATTAAAAATAAAGTACTCGGGCAGTTATTTCCCCTCTTAATCCTCTTTTTAATAACCTACCAAACAATAAAAATAGCTAATGTCTCTAATATTGACATTAGCTACTTAGGTAAGTTTATTTTCAAATCAGCCAAGACTCACTTTTCTTAAAAGATAAGCTGTATATAGTATGCCATAACCCCTACAATAAATGAAGGTATGGTAGTTAATACTGTAGCCCAAAATGCTGACTTGGCATCTAGAGCTATAAGGGGGAATAGGGCATCTCCATCCTGGGAAATAGAGTTGGCTAAAAGTGCAGCAAAGGGAAACATTCCCTTAAGATATAAGGATACAAAGATTATCTGAGGACCACATCCTGGTATCAATCCAACTAATACTCCTATAAGAACGGACATCAATCCTGTAGAGGTGAGAAAGGCCTCTATTACCTGCTCCCCACCAATTAAATATACCCCTAATTCGTATACCAAGTAAGCTACAAAAACCCAAGTTCCTACAAAAGCTGTTTCTTCGGCGTTGTGTATAAAGGTTTCCTTTAAAGAAAATAATTTGTGTTCTACATCTTCATGGGTTTGAGCCTTAATAAACTTTTTGCCAAAGAGCATGTATAATACTGCTGAAAGGGTTCCTGCAACACCGATTATTGTACCTATATTAGGCAAGCCAGGAAGGGCATTAATATCTACCATGGAAAGATCCAAAATCCCTAAGACAAAGCCTATAGCTAAAATGATCCAAAACACAACATATGCACCATGAGTGATCTTATAGCCTAAGCTATTTACATCTAATGGATCGCTATGATGAAGAACCAAATCAATTTCGTCCCCTTCTTCGTGACCTATATGCGTTAAGTTGCTCGATCTAACCTTACAGGCATTGGGGTTATTACAATATAGCTCATCTAACTGGGCCTCGGCATCTTTATGCTTTGCTTCAATGTCCATCTCTTCACTTATAACTTTAGTGGACCTTTTACTCACCCAATCCCCAATTCCTGAATAGTCGATAATATAGCCTGTTATTGCACCAACAATAAAACATATAATTGATATAAGAATGAAATCTGCAGGTGCTTTTGTTAAAATTACAAAGGAGGCATCTCCAGCTGTAGCAACTAATGTAGCAATAACAGTACCAAAGCTAACAGTACCTTTTACATATAAAGGCATGACAAAGATTGCTCCCCCACAGCCAGGAGTCATACCTAAAAATGCACCAATAAGGGGCTGATATTTTTTTGATCTCTCTATAGTATCCACAAAGGCTCCTTGCTGCTTATAATTTATGTAACCAAATAACAGAAGAACTGCACCTACAAAAGCTGTTACTTGAACAAAGGACTCCTCTGCGCTGCGTAATATAATTTCAACTAGATCACCAACCATATATTATCCTCCTTGCCATATTAAGGATCCAACAACTAACTTCCTCAAAATAAAACCGCAATATAATTATTAATACCCTTGCTTTGCCATCATAAAACAATCAAACTTTTAATATGAAAAAGACTTCCTTATAGTAAATATTACCATAAGGAAGTCTCATTTAACCATTGTTTAGCCACTTTTTTGTTAATTTTCTATATAAGACCTAATAATCTTACTCCCTGGGCAACTATAAAGCATAAAACAATTCCAGTTATGGTAGGTATTATAAAGGAAAATATAGTCCATTTTAGGCTTTGAGTCTCTTTTCTAATAGTAAGGAGAGTAGCACCACAAGGAAAGTGGTTTAGGGAAAAGAGCATGGTGGATATTGCCGTTAGCCAGGTCCATCCATTGGCCACCAACAGATCTCTCAGAGCATCTAAGCTATCCAATTCTATCATTGCTCCCGATGCTGTATAGCTCATAATAATTATAGGGATTACTATCTCATTTGCAGGAAGCCCTAGTATAAAAGCTAGTATAATATATCCATCCATACCCAATAATCTGCCAAAAGGATCAAGAAGTCTAGCACTGTGATTGAGAAGGCTTACTCCATC
>CALKWV010000152.1 GCA_938003915.1 uncultured Bacillota bacterium
TTGATCTGAGTCTTTTTGTTTATTATTCTTTTCGTGTATATACCTATAGTAATAGTTTCTTACTGTATTAAATTTAAGTCCACTTTTCTGTGCAATGACCTCAAAAGCACGGTTTACCGGCTCATCCGCCTCTTTAGATTTGCTGACCTCTTTTTTCATCAAAGATACTAAAACGGGATCCAAAAATGGTTTAGCTGTAGTTTCCTGCATTCCCATCACTCCTCTAATATTGTATATGATAGGTATATTATTCACCATTTTTATCCTTTTTATACAGCTAAACCCTTAATTTCCCATTTTAACTTGCTTTATTATTCACTTTTATTTTTTATTATAATCTTTACCTCAGTGCTACCTATATTTTCACCAATATCCCTTATCTCTCCCATTTTAGAAAGCTCTTTATATAATATATTTCTCTCTTCTTCCTCCTTTATCTCAATAACAACAGAATCCTCATCGCTTCTTATAAGCTCTAAACCATTGTTAATGACCATTAACTTTAGTGTCTCGGGAGATATGCATATATCCTGTACATATAGCTCCACCAGGTCAGACTGGATTTTCATTATACTTTCCCTTTTGTCTTCTAGGTCATTCTCCATAGATGTTGTTTCAGCTGATACTCCCTCCTCTTGAGAAGCATCAAACTTATCAGCGCTATTCTGGATACTACTTACCATATCCTCTGCTATCTCCTCCGATGGCATTACTTCTCTATCTATCCCATCTGTAAATTTTATATCCTTTAAAGCCCTGACAGATAAGAATATTATAATCACCCCTGCCATAGCACCAACCCATCTTAATAAATTTCGGGTCTGCATTTTCCTTGATCCTTCTAACTTTTTAATTAAATTGTCTCTAAATCCCTGGGGAAGTGGTTCCTCGCCTATCTCCTTTATTAAAGATACTAGCTTCTGGGTTTCCTTTAATTTCTTTTTACATTGGGGACACTGATTTAAATGTACTTCAAATTCTTTTTTGTCCCTTTCATTAAGAACATCATCTATATAAAGGCTAATATATTCATCAATATGTTTACAATTCATTATTTGACCCTCCTCTCGCCATATTCCATTAGACGAGATTCTAGAGCCTTTCTCAAAAGTGCCCTAGCTCGACTTATATCTGACTTCACCGTTCCTATAGGTATACCCAAAATTTCAGCTATTTCCCGATAGGAATAATTATGTATATCCCTAAGAATTATAGCTGATTTATACCTAGGTTTTAACTGGGCGATGCATTCCTTTATAAGGCTATATTTCTCATTGCTTATCACCTGTTCTTCTGGCAAAGGATCTGAGGACGGTATGCCTATCTCCTGCTGTTCTTCGTCTATTATTTTATTTAATGGAAGAAGCTTAAGTCTCTTTTTACGATAATTATCTACACATGTATTATAGGCAATACGATAAATCCATGTAGAAAATTTACTGTCCTTTCTGAAGTTTTTCAGGTTCTTATAAACTTTTAAGAAAACCTCTTGAGCCAAATCTTCGGCATCACTGCGGTTATTGGTCATGCGAAGGCAATAATTATAGATCTTTTTATCAAATAGCAACACCAGCTCCTCAAAAGCATCTAAATCCCCATCCATTGACTTCTCGACCAACTGGGTTTCAATATTCATGTAACCCTCCCCTATCATCAAAAATATCCAGTATATAATCAAATTAATATGCACTTGAATATGCAAGTAAATAGTGCATTTATTATATCACAAAGAATTTTTCTCTGGTATTGCAGTTGAAAAACTTCCGATTTTCTTAACAATATTTTAATAAAATGTCATATATATCTATTAAGAGTTTTTTAATATACAAACTCTTACAGCATCTGATATAATATTAACTGTGAACTTTAGACTGAAGGAGTTTATATATGCCCGAGTTTGATATAAAAAAATGTGATATTTTAATATTATCTGCAGATTTTGGTACCGGCCATCACCAGGTTTCTGTGGCAATAAAGAGACTGGTAAATCAAAAACAGCCATCCTTGAAAGTGGGTATATATAATTATTTTGAATATATATATCCTCCTGTTAATAAGGCTATAAAATTTGGCTATGCACAATTGCTTAAATACTTTTCTTTTGGCTACCAATGGTTTTACAAAGCCACCAAAGATGTTGAGCCGGACTCCAAATGGCAGCAATTTCTCAACAGAATGGGGCGTAAAAAACTCCTTGATTTAATCAAGCAATGCTCACCAAAAATAATTGTATGCACTTTTCCTACCCCTGCTGGGGTAGTATCCCAGCTAAAAAGAGAAGGATTAATAGATATACCTTTGGCTGTAGTAATTACTGATGTTGCTGTACATAGTCAATGGATACATCCAAAGGTGGATGCCTATATAGTAGCAGCGGATATAGTTCGCTCCTGCCTAATTGAACGGGGCATTCCTAAAGAAAAAATACATGTTACCGGTATACCCATAAGGCCACAATTTGAGTCCCCCACTGTGGATCCCGGCCTTTGGATCAAGTTGAACTTAGATCCCAATGTTTTTACTCTTATAATTATGGGTGGAGGACAAGGTTTAATGCCTGGTATAGAAAAAATATGCCAAAGGCTGTCAGATTTATCACTGCCCATACAGATTATTGCTTTAACAGGATCTAATAAGAAACTGGCGCAAAAGCTTGAAGCCATAGCCGAATCTGCTAACATTCCTATTAGAGTTTTAGGATTTATAGAAAATATTGCTCCCATTATGAAAGGGAGCAATCTGCTTCTATCCAAGGCTGGTGGAATAACGGTTTTCGAAGCTTTGGCTGTAAAGCTGCCTATCTTGATCTATAAACCTCTACCTGGCCATGAGCAGTGCAATGTAGATTTTCTCCTCAACAATAAGGCTGCTTTAATGGCTAAAAATCAAGATCAGGCTGTAGAGCTTATTAGAAAAGCTGTTGAAAATCCCTCCATGCTTGAGGATATCTCCCGAGCTATGGAACCTTTATCAAAACCCTATTCTGCCAGAGATACAGTAAATATTTTGTTAAATATGATTGATGAGAAGAAAAGATTAGTAAATGTTGTTGAAAAAGATGAAAGCAAACTATTTGCATAATGTTATTACTATAAAAGAGCATTAAATTAACTGCTTAATTTTATATCTACAGAATTGGATGTGAAGGTATGTGGTGGTCTATACTTTTCGTACTGATTATTATATTTTTAATATACTGCCTCTTGCCTAGCTACTGGGCTCGCAATCATTCAAAAAAGGTGCTTAGAAAAGGAGCCACACAAAAAAAAGAAATCGCTTTAACCTTTGATGATGGGCCAAATCCAAACTATACTCCTAGACTATTGGATATTCTTAAGGAACACCAAGTCCCCGCCAGCTTTTTTATTATGGGAAGACAAGCCCAGCGCTATCCTGACATAGTCAAGCGTATAAATGATGAAGGACATACTTTGGGCCTTCATTCTTACTGCCATAGGCATGCTTGGCTAATGTCCCCTATTGCTACCATAAGAGATATGAATCAAACCTATAATGTTTTAAAGGATATGCTAGGTAAAGCGCCTAACTGGTATCGGCCCCCTTGGGGTACCTTTAATCTGGTTAGCATGTTTGCTGCCAAAAGATTAAATTTAAAAATTGCCTATTGGTCCATTGAAGCACAGGATTGGGCTAAGGTTACCACTGTAGAACATATATATAATACAGTAATAAGCAAGATCCATCCCGGGGCTATTATTGTTCTCCATGACAATCAAGGGGCACCGGGAGCACCTGAGAGAACTTTAAAAGCCCTGCCCACTATTATTGAAACTCTTAAAGGACAAGGCTTTCGATTTGTTAGTTTGGATGAATTGAAAGGAGAGCGCCATGCTTAAATCAATACTAAGACCAATTATAATCCTATGGGAAAAGATTTTTGAACGCATAGCAAATATAAAATTAGTTGAAAATTCGCCTTACGGACTGCTGAGGATGACTGTCCATCCTTACAAAGGCCAATCTATTACCCTGTCCGATGGTACTAGATTAAATAAAGGAGACTATGTAATAGAGCTACATATATCCAATCTAACCTTGGCTAAGGGCAAAGTTGGGGGCGTAGAAGTCGCCAATAACATCCGTCTTCTGCCCCTGTTTCGAGAAGAAATACATAACCTAGCCCAGCTGGCCAGCCATGGAAAGTTAGATGCTAGGGCAAAAGCTATATGGGGCATTACCATGATGGGACCTGGCCTAAAAAGGCTGGGCTTTCAACTAGAGCCCATGGACAATAGCTTCCATTCTCGACTATTAGTTATGTGGATGAACTTTCTAAAGTGGGTCTTCTATCCATCTCAATCAAAAACACCCCCTAAGGGTAAATCAAGGCAGAATGGTCATCAATATTTTATGTCCATTGAACAGCTTATGAAACGCTATGGTACAACAGACCATGGGTCTTAATCTTGATGTCCCTCTACTTGCTGACTTTCTAACATAGCTTCTATTGCTTTTTTCTATTATTGGCCTTCTTCCTTCTAATCCTAACTTTTTTCTTTCCAGTAACCTTTTTCTTATCACCTCGTCTTAAATCTCGAATTAGATACACCATTCCCCCAGCAGTTGCTATAGCTAAAGCTATGACAACTCCAAGCAATCTCTTAAGGAAGCTAAGTTTGGGGTTTTCTGCCTTCTCTTCGGGGATCTCCTCCCCAATTTTTATTTCATAGGGCTCGCTTGTAAATTCTACTTCTTGACCGTCATAGGTAATTCCTTTTGCCGTAACAGTAAAGGATGTATCTTCCTCTATACTAAGGCCGGGCAGTGTAAGGGTCTCCTGATCACCTGGCTCCAATGTTAGGATACTTCCTATATAAAGTGATCTTTCATTTAATATCAATTCAATATTATCTATTTTTATATCTCCCTCATTGATAACAGTGCATATAAGGTCTACATTTCCTGGCTCAGACAATACTTCAGGTTCTGAGGCAAGCCTAATAGTTAACAAAGGATGGGCTTCAACAGTATTAATCAGAATCTCGATAAAATCACCATGAAATTCATAGCTATGACCGGTTTCCTTATCCTTGGCATATACCCTGGGATGACTGCTGGTATCATGTTCAATAATTCTCTCAATAGAGAAGGTTTCTTCTTGCCCAGGTTTTAACTCAGTAAAGCTGGCAACCTCACCAAACTCCGGCTCTTCTACTACTATATCAACCATAGTTACCTTGCCCGTGTTTTTAAGGACATATTCTATTGTAACTACATCTCCCACTGCTATCTCCTCGGGAGTTACTCTATTGATTATTTGAATCTCCGCCTCTATACCAGTAAAGTTTGCAGTATAGGTATCCTGTACATTTCTGCCAGTACCCTCTTCTACAGCTGTTGCTTTAAAGGTGTATTCTACACCAGGCTCTACTCTTGCAGTATAGATTACCGTTGCCTCCTTGCCAGGGGCAAGCGCATCTTTATACAATACTTCCTTGCCTGTCCAATCCACCAGTTTTACATTGGTTAAGGCTCTATTACCTTTGTTTATAACACTTAGGCTAAAATCTACCTGTTCATTGGGAGCAATCCTGGTTTTATTAACCTGACCTTGTATTACCAAAGGCTTTTCAACTTGTTGCTCCTCTACTACAACCTCTAAAAAAGCATTTTCTGCATGTACAGTTCTTCTATTGTAATCCAAGGGATTGTCAAAAGTAAGAATAGGATAACTTTTTGTAGTTTTATCTAATTTAAAAGCCTTTGATACAGTAGCCTTATCTCCCGGATTTAAAACTGGTATTACCCCTATTTCCCCATGGACACTATCCTCTACTAAAATATTCTCTATAGGAACAGTAGCTACAGACTGTAGCTCAGCAGTATAAGTAACCTCTTGTCCCGGAGTTATGGGACCCCCTGTACTGGCCTTATAGATAACTTTTATATCAGTAGACAGCATAGATATTTCTATTTTGTCACTTTTCAAATGTACAGGCTGACTGCTACCTTCTTCCATGTACTCTATAGTATATTCAAGGGTATAAGATGTAACGCCTTTTTCAGCCTTAAATTTCTCCCCACTAAAAGTA
>CALKWV010000153.1 GCA_938003915.1 uncultured Bacillota bacterium
CATATTTAACTATTGGTACCGGGGCAAGGGTGACAGGAGTATCTGGGTCACAACAAGCTTTTTCTTATGGTCATAGATATAGAGGGGTTAAAATAGAAGATCTTATGTTTCAAATAACTGGGCATAAGATGAGTGAAGATGCAATAGGCAATCCTTCCATAGCCAAGCTGCATAGGGCCAATGCCAATAGACCATACAAAGTAAACATTGGGGCATTGGGCACTGGCCTTAGAGAAGCAGGAATAAAGCTTGCAGTTGTAGGCAACTGTGATAACTATAAGAGGTTAGAAGGGGATGGGGGAGGAAAAAATTTTCTGGTATCCATGCTAATGGATGATAGGGGAATAGTACCCTTGGGAGATATAAGTCACTCTTTAATTATCGAAGATGGGGACTGGCCTATGGGCATAAGAACTGACTATGAAAAAATGCTAGAAGTTTTTAAGAAGTTAAAAGATAAAGCTCAGCTTGTGGCAATACAACTAGGAGATACCTCTAGGGCTGAGGATTTTCGGCATCAATCCATGGATTCTAGAATTGAATATCATAAAATAAGAGCTTTAGAAGAAGGAGATAAGTTTATAGGTAATCTTTTAGAGCATATTGATCTCAGTAAAGATTATATGATGATCTTAAGTCCCGTACCTCCAGCAGAGGAGATAGGCAATAATAACAGACTATCTCCCATAATTATAGCAGGCAAGGGCGTACAAAAGGGCTTGCTAACATCTGGATCTACTCATAGGGAAGGAGTGGTTACTAATTTAGATATAGGTGCCAGCATACTAAGTTTCTTTGATTTGCGTCCCTTACCTGGTCAGGGAGGGGCACCAATCTATTCCATACCTAGGGATAAAGGAATAGAGGGGATAATTAGATTCAACGAAAAACTAACTAACATATACAATCAAAGACCCTTTTTGCTAAGAAGTTATGTGTATATTTTGATACCAATCCTGGTTTTAGCAGCTTTTTGTCTGTTATTTAAAAGAAAATATTTAAAACTAATAAAGCCAATGCCCATATTTATTATGGTAGTTCCCCTGGTGTATTTGATTTTGCCTTTGCTACAACAACCTCAGCTTTATGGAACAGCTCTTATTGCTCTAGCTATGAGTGTATTGATTACCACTATACTTTGCCGAGTATTTGCTTCTAGCCTGGATAGGATAATGGTAATATCAGCATTGACCACACTGATACTAGTAATAGATCAGTGGCTGGGTATGAAACTAATTCAGTCATCCCCCTTGGGTTATGATGTAATAGCAGGTGCGCGTTTTTACGGTATAGGCAATGAATATATGGGAGTTTTGGTAGGGGCTATTTGCTGTGCAGGGGGCGCTGTAATAGAAAAATTTAGTAATGCAGATAGTAATATGGATAAAATAACTAAGATTATTGTTTTAATAATAGGGCTGTTAACTATTTATACTATGGCTTCTCCCAATCTAGGTGCTAATGTGGGCGGTACCGTAGCTATCTTTACAGCTATCTCTACTACTGTATTAATGATACAGGGTAAGAAAATCCGAGTCAGGGACTTAGTTGCTATAGGTGCTATGATAGCAGTTATACTGGCAGGAATATTCTATTTGGATTCACAGCAGGTGGTGGATAGCCAGAGTCATATGGGGCAAACTGTTACTGCCATAAGGGAAAATGGAATAGCTGAACTATTTAATATATTCTACAGGAAAATCTCTATGAATATTAGGCTCATGGCAACCACCATGTGGACAAGGGTATTTTTAACTTCCTTAGGGGTAATAGTACTGCTTCTTTATCGTCCTGTAGGAATTTTTCGTGATGCATATAAAAAGCATGAGACATTATTAAAGGGTTTGACAGGTGCAGCTTTAGGCGCCATTGCAGCTTTAATTTTTAATGATTCTGGGATAGTAGCTGCTGCAACAGCCACTATATTTATTGCCCCACCTTTTGTGCTGCTCATTATGGATGAAGTAGAGGGAAAAGTTAAGAATGGAGTATGGAAAGATGGAATACACTTCAAAGCCAAGAGTAGCTGAATTTATAAGAAGGGCTAAGGGAGGTATGAAAAAGCATTATCTTGCCTTGATAGAAGGTCTTGTAGATTCCGGAATAGAGGTAATCGCAATCTGTAATTTTCCATCAAAGGATAGGCAAGCCCTGAAGCAATTAGGTGTAGTTGTGGTTCCCTTTGTTGTGAAGGATAGAATCAATGTTATAAGAGATATTTGGGCAATTCTAAAACTGGCAAGAATACTTCGAAGACATAAAGTGGATATAATTCATTGCCATGGTTTTAGAGCGGGAATGATAGGTCGAGTTGCTGCACTACTAGCCAGGTGCCGATGCATCTATACAATACATAATTTTCTGCCCTTGAATTTGGGAGAAAGGGGAAAGAAAATTGTTGCCTGGGTAGAAAGGATATTATCTTATTTTACTAATAACATCATTACAGTATCCCAAGCTTTGGAGAAGGAAGCTACTCAGATGTTGGGAATTGATAAGCGTAAGGTAAGGGTTATTCATAATGGTATTTTACCACCTCAAATATATGGAAAAGGTCAGGAAATTAGGAACAAATGGGGAATTAATAAGGATGAAAAATTAGTAGGAACTGTAGCCCGATTAATTCCATCTAAGGGTATAGATACATTAATAGAAGCAGCACCTCTAGTAATGTCCCATTATCCCCATATAAAGTTTATGGTGGTGGGAGATGGTCCTCAGGAAAGTTTTCTTAAAGAAAGAGCAAAGGAATTAAATTGTAGTCAATACATTATATTTACCGGATACACTGAATATATATGGTACTATTACGAGGCTTTTGATATCTTTGTCCTGCCTTCTCTATCAGAGGGGTTAGGCATATCGGTATTGGAGGCAATGGCTATGGGTAAAGCTGTTATTGCTTCTAGAATTGGTGGCATTAAAGAAATTATTAAGCATGACTGGAACGGTTATTTAGTCAAACCTGGAGATAGCAGAGAGTTAGCTGATGCTATTATATATTATCTAGAGAATCCATATAAAGCAAAAGAGTATGCTAATAGGGCAAAGGAAGAAGTAAGTAAAAATTTTGATATAGAAAATATGATTAGAAGGACTTCCAAAATTATCTACGATGTTATTAATTCATAATATGTAACTAAAAACAATCTAGAAAAGCTATGTAAAGGGTGGGGGATAATGAATCTAAAGCTATTCTTTTTATCATTTTGGCTATTATTTATTGCAGAATTAGGCGATAAAACTCAGTTAACAGTATTTACTCTGGTGACTCAGCATAAGGAACCATGGCCAATTTTTCTAGGATCTTCCCTAGGTCTTATTGTGGTGACCTTATTGGGAACTTTTTTTGGGGAATTGATATGCAAATATATACCAGCCACCATACTAAAACTGGCGGCTGGCATAATGTTTATGGTAATGGGCTTTTTTATTCTAAGGGAGTGTATAGTGGAATTATAATAACCCCATGATATGAAAACCAGCATCTACATGGATATTTTCTCCAGTGATCCCACGGGATAGGGGACTCAATAGAAATACTGCAGTATCACCTACTTCACGTTGGGTTATGGTTTTTCGTAGGGGTACTTTTTCTTCATAAACCTTAAGTATATCGCTAAATCCTTTTATTTCACGAGCGGCTACAGTTTTTATAGGACCTGCTGAAATGGAGTTTACCCGAATGTTTTCTGGTCCCAGATCAGCAGCCAAATATCGAACAGATGATTCTAGAGCGGATTTGGCTACACCCATAACGTTGTAGTTTTGTACTACTCGTTCTCCCCCTATATAGGTAAGGGTAACAATACTGCCGCCTTCCTTCATCAAAGGCCGCCCATATTTACAAATGGGTACTAAGGAGTAAGCACTAATATCTTGGGCTAGAAGATAGCCTTCACGGG
Organism: uncultured Bacillota bacterium; assembly: GCA_938003915.1. Lineage (GTDB taxonomy): Bacteria > Bacillota > Clostridia > Caldicoprobacterales > UBA3941 > JAAYGY01. The sequence continues at coordinate 3,906 of CALKWV010000153.1, forward strand.
AAGTTTCATAGTAGGCACCTTCCAGTTCCTCTTTTTTAGCATAGGCTATACTATGAACTATACCGTGGATAATTCCTACATCTTTTTCTATATTATTAAATAGCTCAATAATGTCTTGATCCTGAGTAACATCACATTTATATAGGCGAATTTGAGGCAGATTTGCTGTTAATTTTTGTAGACTAGCTAGATTTCTTTCACCTTGATAGGTGAGAATTAAATTGGCACCTGCGTCTAGACAAGCCTCAGCAATGCCCCAAGCAATACTCCACTTATTGGCAACTCCCATAATTAGGATGGTTTTGTCTTTAAGTAAAGTATTCATTAAAATCATCCTTTCGTTCTTTGGTTCAAAAGCAACAAATTGGTTATATAAATTATAAAGGAAGTTACAGGCAGGTTCAAGGATGTAAAAGCTGTTAAAGATTAAATAACCTTTGATTTATTTGCAAAAAGCTATTATTATAATATAATAATGTTGGACAACCGTTAATGTTATGTTATAATATTAAAGATTATTAACGTACATATAAATAAGGAAAAACTAAGGAGGACGTTTTTGTGAAAACTAGTGTAGAAAAACTTGAAAACAACAAAGTTAAATTAGAGATTGAGGTAGATGCCCAGCAATTCGATGAAGCTATGCAAAAGGCCTATTTGAAGAATAGGAAACATATTACTATTCCTGGTTTTAGAAAAGGCAGAGCACCTCGCCAGATTATAGAGCGCTACTATGGTGAAGGCATTTTCTATGAAGATGCTATAAACGAAGCTTGTCCCAAGGCTTACGAAGAGGCTGTTAGAGAAAGTGGCATAGAGCCAGTAGATCAGCCTACAATTGATATTGTGCAAATTGGTGGAGGCAAAAGCCTTATCTTTACAGCAGAGGTGACTGTAAAACCTGAGGTAGAGCTGGGACAGTACAAAGGAATAGAAATCAACAAGGTTGAGTATAATGTTACAGACCAGGATATAGATAATCAACTTGAAATGATTAGGGAGCAAAATGCTAGATGGGTTTCTGTTGAGGACAGGCCTGCAAAAGAAGGAGATCTTCTAACCATTGACTACAAAGGCTATGTAGATGGAGAGGCCTTTGAGGGAGGTACTGCTGAAAAGCAGACTCTAGAAATTGGTTCTCAGCGCTTCATACCTGGATTTGAAGAGCAACTAGTAGGTATGAAGGTTGGAGATGAAAAAGAGATTCAGGTAACCTTCCCTGAGGAATATCATGCTGAGGACTTAAAAGGTAAAGAGGCTACCTTTGAAATTAAGGTTCATGAAATAAAAGAAAAAGAATTGCCAGAGCTTGATGATGAGTTTGTCAAGGATATAAGTGAGTTTGATACTCTTGAGGAATATAAAGCAAACTTAAGAAAGACCATGGAAGAAAATGCAAAGCAAAGAGAAAAGATAGAAATGGAAAATCAACTACTGGAGAAGGTAGTACAAAATGCTAAGGTAGATATCCCAGAAGTCATGGTAGAAAATGAGATTGATGCCATGGTTAGAGATATGGACTTTAGAATGAGATACCAAGGCCTAGATTTGCAAAGCTACCTTGACATGATAAATACTTCCATGGAAGATTTTAGAGCTCAATTTAAAGATGATGCATATAATAGAGTTAAACTACAGTTAACTTTAGAGCAGATTATTAAGGAAGAAAAAATCGAAGCTAGCGATGAGGATTTAGAGCGTGAATATGAAAAAATTGCAGAACAGTATAAGCTAGATGTTGAAAGAGTGAAAAAGGATTACCAAGGTCAAGAAGAGGGCCTTAAAAGGAGTCTAGCTGTACAAAAAGCTGTAGATTTCCTCATGGAACATGCGGTAATTGTTGAAAAACAGGAAGAAACACAAGAAGAACAAGAATCCAAAGAACAGGAATTAAAAGAGGAAGAAACTCAAGAGTAAACTATAAGTTTGCAAATGGGTACTAGAAAATTAATTAAAAGGGAGGGGACCATAAGTGAATTTAGTGCCTATAGTTGTTGAACAGACCAATCGGGGAGAAAGATCCTATGATATATATTCCCGATTGCTGGAAGATAGAATAATATTTTTAGGTGGACCTATCAGCGATGTAACAGCAAACTTGGTAGTAGCACAATTGCTGTTTTTAGAAGCTAAGGATCCTGACAAGGATGTATTGCTTTATATAAATAGCCCCGGGGGTTCAGTCACTGCTGGAATGGCAATATATGATACAATGCAATATATTAAATGCGATGTATCCACAATATGTGTTGGTATGGCTGCTTCTATGGGTGCCTTTCTATTAGCTGCTGGCACCAAAGGCAAGCGCTTAGCTCTGCCCAACAGCGAAATCATGATTCATCAGCCCATGGGTGGTGCTCAAGGTCAGGCTTCAGATATTGCAATACACGCAGAACATATATTGAAGCTGAAGAAAAAAATAAATGAAATTCTTGCTGACAGAACAGGACAACCAATTGAAAAAATAGAGAGGGACTCTGATCGTGACTTCTTTATGTCTGCAGAAGAAGCTAAGGCCTATGGTCTTATAGATAACGTCATTACCTCTCGTAAATAAAAGAATGCAAGATGCATACTATATTATATTGATAGCAAAATACGCTCTAACTCACAAGCCATATAGCCCAATGGTAAGAGCGAGACATGGAAACATATAGGTAAAGAAGAGGTGAAAGCATGGCTAGATATGACGATAGAAAGCAGCTCAAATGTTCATTCTGCAGTAAGACTCAAGAACAGGTTAGGCGCTTAGTTGCTGGCCCTGGGGTTTATATATGCGATGAATGTATAGAGTTATGCCAGGAAATTATTGAAGAAGAATTTGATGATGCTACTGATTTTGATATAAAAGATATACCAAAACCAAAGGAGATTAGAGAAATTCTTGACCAATACGTAATTGGTCAAGATGCTGCTAAGAAAACCCTTTCGGTAGCGGTATATAATCATTATAAAAGAATAAATAGCGATGTATCCAAAGATGACGTAGAGATTGCCAAGAGCAATATTGTGATGCTTGGGCCTACAGGCTCAGGTAAAACTTTGTTGGCACAAACCTTGGCCAAAATATTGAATGTTCCTTTTGCCGTAGCCGATGCTACTTCATTAACTGAAGCAGGATATGTAGGTGAGGACGTAGAAAATATCTTACTAAAATTGATACAAGCAGCTGATTATGATATTGAAAGAGCGGAAAAAGGCATAATATATATAGATGAGATTGACAAAATAGCTAGAAAGTCCGAGAATCCTTCCATAACTAGGGATGTTTCAGGAGAAGGAGTTCAACAGGCTTTGCTGAAAATATTAGAAGGCACTGTTGCTAGTGTGCCGCCACAAGGGGGCAGAAAGCATCCCCATCAGGAGTTTATACAGATAGATACTACCAATATTTTATTCATATGTGGTGGTGCATTTGATGGAATAGAGAAGATCATACAAAATAGAATTGGGAAAAAATCCATAGGCTTTGGTGCCGAAATACGAAGTACTCAGGATACCGATATAGGAGAAATTCTAGCTCAAATCCTTCCTGAAGATCTGTTAAAGTATGGATTAATTCCCGAGTTTGTTGGTCGTGTACCAGTAATAGTCACCTTGAATGCTTTAGACGAAGAAGCACTGGTCCAGATTTTAACAGAACCCAAAAATGCATTGATTAAGCAGTATCAGAAACTCTTGGAGATGGATGGGGTTGCTTTAGAGTTTGAAGAAGAGGCTCTTAAACTTATAGCTAGCAAGGCCATTGAAAGAAAAACTGGAGCCCGTGGTTTAAGAGCTATCCTTGAAGAAATTATGCTAAATGTGATGTATGAGATTCCATCTCGTGATGATGTGGAGAAATGCATCATTACCAAGGATACTGTGGAAAATAATAGTGATCCAATATTGATCCTTTCAGAGGGCCAAAAAGGCCGAAAGGGAATGAAGAAGACCAAAGAAAAAAGAGAATCAGTATCTTAAATAATCTTAAATATAAGTAGGAGCCTATTAGGCTCCTATTGTGTATAGAAATAGTTCCCAGCAAAGTAATTGGATAAAAGTTGCTCCTATACGCATAATAAAAATACCATGTCAAGACGCAACAAAGTTTTATCAATAAAGGAGGCAGTGCTTTGCTGGGAAATATATTAGCTGCAATAAATTTATTTTTTTCTGTTGTAATAGGCCTATATTTTCTCAGTTTGCTTAAGGGACAACAGGGGAATAAGATAGCAGTAGAAAAGGAATCCAGGAAGGAATTAGAAAAACTTAAGAGGCTTCGGGAAATTTCGCTTAGTGAACCTTTGTCAGAAAAGACAAGACCTAAGGCTTTTGAAGAAATAATTGGCCAGGAAGAAGGCCTAAAGGCCTTAAGGGCGGCCTTATGTGGACCAAATCCTCAGCATGTAATAATTTATGGCCCACCGGGTGTTGGAAAGACTTGTGCGGCTCGGATTGTCCTTGAAGAGGCTAAAAAGAATCCTGCATCGCCTTTTCGCAAGGATGCAAAATTTATTGAGATGGATGCCACTTCTATCAGGTTTGATGAGCGCAGCATCGCAGATCCCTTGATTGGATCGGTGCATGATCCTATCTATCAAGGTGCTGGTCCCTTGGGAGTAGCTGGTATACCCCAACCGAAACCTGGTGCTGTTACCAAAGCTCATGGAGGAGTTTTATTTTTAGATGAAATAGGAGAACTGCATCCTGCCCAGATGAACAAGCTGCTGAAAGTTTTGGAAGACCGTAAAGTGTTTTTTGAAAGTGCCTATTACAATTCAGAAGATAGTAATATTCCTCGGCATATACATGATATTTTTAAAAATGGACTTCCTGCAGATTTTAGATTAGTAGGTGCTACTACAAGAAGTCCTGAAGAGATACCTCAGGCTATTCGATCTAGATGTATGGAGATTTTTTTCAGAGGGCTCACCCCAGAAGAAAATATGATTATAGCAAGAAATGCTGCAAAAAAGGCTGGATTTGATATTGACGAGAAGAGTGTACAAAAAATAGGACAGTATGCCAACAACGGTAGAGATACTGTCAATATGGTTCAGTTAGCTGGCGGTTTAGCTTTAACAGAAGGACGAAATTATATTCAGGTAAAAGATGTGGAATGGGTAATAAATAGTTGTCATTATTCTCCGCGGCCAGAAAAGAAGATAGCAGATAAACCTCAAATTGGGTATGTTAACGGTTTAGCAGTATATGGTGCAAATTTAGGAACTATTATTGAGGTTGAAGCTTCGGCCATTCCCACCATTAAAGGCAAGGGGATTGTAACAGTTACAGGGATTATAGATGAAGAAGAGATAGGCACTGGAGGAAAGAAAAGTAGGCGAAAAAGTACTGCTAAAGGCTCAGTGGACAATGTTATGACGGTTATAAGAAAATTTCTAGATGTGGATCCTAGAGATTATGATATTCATCTTAACTTTCCTGGAGGAGTACCTATTGATGGTCCATCAGCTGGCATAAGCATGGTAACCGCCATATATTCAGCTATAAAGGGATTGCCCGTTGATAATACTGTAGCTATGACAGGTGAGATATCCATTAGAGGAGAAGTAAAAGCTGTAGGAGGAGTTACAGCCAAGCTACAGGCGGCAGTGCAGGCAGGAGTAGAGAAAGCTATAATACCCAAGGATAACTGGAATGAGCAGTATTTGGACTATCCTATTACTGTAGTTCCTGTTTCAAGAATAGAGGAAGTTATAAGTCAGGCTTTATGGGATAGCAACCAACAAAAGAAATTAGAGCCTACTTCTCAAAATGCCAATTTACTCAGTGCATCAGGAAGAAGTAATTACACAACTTAAAGGTACTTTGAGTGTTATTTAAAAATGCCGAGCTATTAGCCGGCATTTTTTACCTTGCATGGCATTGTACTTAAGGATATAATTATTATACCTTATGACATGATCAGATAAAATTATGGACAGTGCTACAACTTATAAAGGAGCGAATGATGATGTCAATTAAAGATACAAGAACTAGGACATTGCCACTGCTTCCCCTCAGGGGATTGACAGTTTTTCCATATATGGTATTGCACTTTGATGCCGGTAGACCAAAATCCGTTGCAGCGTTAGAGCAAGCAATGGTCAATAATCAAGAAATATTTTTAGTAGCTCAAAAAGAGCCGGAAATTGATGAGCCCAACGAAGATGACCTATACAAAGTTGGAACGGTATCTAAAATTAAACAACTGCTCAAGTTGCCTGGAAATACTATTAGAGTTTTGGCAGAAGGTATAAGTAGGGGAAGAATTATAGAATTTCTTGATAATGATAAACTCTTTGAAGTAGTAATAGAAGAACAAATAAGTGATCAGGAAGTGGATGATCTAGAAAGCGAAGCATTGATGCGAACAGTAATGGATGCCTTTGAGGAATACATCAAGCTGAGCAATAAAGTATCTCCAGATGCCTTAATTTCCATTAATGCAGTTGAGGAAGTCGGCCAATTTGCTGATATTGTAGCAGCAAATGTCTTGGTAAAAAATAGTGATAAGCAGGAAGTCTTAGAAGCCTTCGATCCTATGGAAAGGCTTGAAATCCTATATAAATTTTTAGAGCGGGAAATCCAGATACTAAAAATTGAAAAGAAGATAAATATAAGGGTAAAAAAACAGATAGACAAGGTACAAAGGGAATATTATCTTAGAGAGCAGATGAAGGCTATCCAAAAGGAATTAGGCGAAAGCGACGGTATATCTTCTGAAGTAGAAGCGTATAGGGAGAAAATAAAAGAGGCTAATTTGCCTAAAGAAGTGGAAGAAAAAGCAGAAAAAGAACTGGAGCGTTTTTCCAGAACTCCCGCTTCCTCCCCCGAAAGTGCCATAATTCGTACCTATCTAGATTGGATATTGGAGCTGCCTTGGAATTATGAGACAGAAGACAATAAAGATTTAAAGATAGCTGCCCGTATATTGGATGAAGATCACTATGGACTGGAAAAGGTAAAAGAGCGGATATTAGAGTATTTGGCTGTTCTTCAACTTACTGATAGTATGAAGGGACCTATATTGTGCTTTGTAGGACCACCAGGAGTAGGCAAGACTTCTATTGCCAAATCCATTGCTCGGGCACTAGGTCGGAAATTTGTACGCATGTCCTTAGGAGGAGTACGGGATGAGGCTGAGATAAGAGGGCATAGGCGGACCTATGTTGGTTCTATACCGGGGACTATAATATCTTCTATTAGGCAAGCAGGGTCAAAAAATCCAGTCTTTCTATTGGATGAAATTGATAAGATGAGCAGTGATTTCCGAGGTGATCCCGCATCAGCCCTATTAGAAGTATTAGATCCGGAGCAGAATTCAACATTTAGGGATCATTATTTAGAGCTGCCTTTTGATCTGTCAAAGGTTATGTTTCTAACAACCGCCAATACACTGGATACTATACCCCGGCCATTGTTAGATAGAATGGAAGTAATACGCATTGCAGGCTATACTGAAGATGAAAAAACCAATATCGCCATAAAATATCTTATTCCTAAGCAACTAAAGGAGCATGGACTAAAAAAAGGAGATATAATCATACCTGAGAAAACCATCAGGGATATTATTAATTACTACACTAGAGAAGCTGGTGTAAGGAATTTAGAAAGGCAAATAGCCACTATCTGCAGGAAAGGAGCAAGAATACTGCTCGAGACAGGCAAAAAGAGGCTTAGAATAACTCAAAAAGGATTACCCAAATATCTTGGAGTGCCGCGGTTTAGTTATGGCAAAGCTAATAAAAAGAATGAAATAGGATTAGTTACAGGACTAGCCTGGACAGCTGTGGGTGGAGACACCCTTAACGTTGAAGTTACGCCCATGCCAGGAACTGGAAAACTAGTACTAACGGGACAGCTGGGAGATGTAATGAAGGAGTCAGCCAGAGCAGGCCTTAGTTATATAAGATCCAAGGCTAATGATTTTGGAATAGAACCAGAATTTTATAAAAATATGGATATCCATATTCATGTACCTGAAGGATCCATTCCCAAGGATGGCCCATCTGCTGGAATAACTATGGCTACGGCTGTTATTTCTGCATTAACTAAGATACCTGTCAGACGAGATGTGGCTATGACAGGAGAGATTACCTTAAGAGGCAGGGTATTGCCTATAGGAGGGCTTAAGGAAAAAATACTTGCGGCACATCGCGCTGGTATTAGCAAAGTTATTATTCCAGTGGACAACCTAAAGGACCTAGATGAAATTCCGGATAATATAAAGAAAGAAGTTGAGATAGTGGCTGTGGAGCATATTGAAGAGGTATTGGAACATGCATTAGTGGGAGGGGTAAAAAATGAGAATACAAAAAGCTGAGTTTATTACTAGTGCCGTAGAGCCCGATCAATATCCCACAGATCACTTGCCCTATGTAGCTTTGGTTGGCAAATCAAATGTAGGCAAGTCCTCCATGATAAATACTATTACTAATAATAATAAACTAGCCAAAACCAGCAGTCAGCCGGGCAAGACCCGGCTGGTAAATTTCTATAAAATTAACGACGCTTTCTATTTGGTTGACCTTCCCGGTTATGGATTTGCCCGTGTATCCAAAAAGGAAAAGATTAAATGGGCTAATATGATTGAGACTTTTCTAACAACTCCCAATTTGTTGGGGATTGTTCAGTTAGTAGATATAAGGCATAACCCAACATCGGATGATATGACTATGATAAATTGGATAAAACACTTTAATATGCCTTTAATCGTTCTGGCAACCAAGGCAGATAAGCTAGGAAAAACTCGGATAAAGCCTCAGATAAACAAAATACGAAAGCAACTTGAACTCTCTTCAGATATACCCCTTATTCCTTTTTCCTCTGAAACAGGTTATGGTAAAGAAGATGTATTAGAGGCATTAGATCAGCTGTTTACAAATCCTCTGGATTTTCAGGATTGATTAGTATCACAGTATTACCCAAAGTTATCCTTTGGGTATTTTTTTCTTCTTTTTTTTCATACTGTTCTGTAGCATTATCTATATTATTTTCCTCAGTTTGACTATCAATTTTTTCTTCTGCTTTTTCCTCTTTTTGGTCCTCTAATTCTCCTTGAGTTTCTTCCTTAGAATTATGCTTATCTAGATCTAAGTTTTGTTCTCCATGGGCTTGGTCTTTGTTCTGTTCTTCATATGACTGGTCATCTGTTTCTTTTGAAATTTCTTCTTTATCTTTTGGCTTTTCTTCAAGCTTTTCTTCAGAGGTTTTTATTTGAATTTTGTCATGTATTTCTTGTTCTGTGCTTTTTCTTTCTTCAAATTCATCTATATCTTGTGCCTGATATTGTTGAATACCGTATGTTTTGGAACTAGCTTGCCGAATACGCATATGTAATTGTTTGATTTGAAAATTTAGTTGTTTAATTTGGGCATTAATGTTGAAGAGGGATCTTTCATTAATTTGCATTTGATCCTGAAGGCTATATACTATTGAGTTTATATGATCTAATTGAGAGAAGAGATTATTAATGGCCTCCCTCATTCTTTTATTATCTTGCTTTAGTGATTCAATAGCTCGCTTCATATTAATCCAATCAATATATTCTTTTTGCTCTGTTCTTTCATAGGACGATGATAATACACTACTGCTGGCATTATCATGATCAGAGATAGACCTTAGATTAATGCCAGCTAATTTTACATCAGGAAAAGCTTGCCCCCATACTTTCATAGTTTTAGGTTGTTGATTATCTAGGAAAGCTAAATTATGTAATACTGCATCATAATATAAGCTTTCTTTAAGCAATTCTGGTGCAGACCAAGTTTGACCCAGGTCCTTTGAATACATTCTATAAAGGGATTTGCCTTCTTTCCAAAAACAATAAAGGTCTTTTTCTTCCATTATTAAAGGTACTTTTATTTCATGAGCACTTTGGTGTATTACCGACTCCTTCCATTCCGGACCAGAATCTTTTGCAAACTTTGATAGGTGTTTTATTTCATAGTGCTGCTCCACTTGCTTAGCCCAAAGTATGTGCAAATTTAGCTGTGAGTCTACGTAGAGCTCATAATCATGATTATCTGATGAAGAGTGTATAGTTATTGGATCAATCCAAGAAAGAGCCGCAGGGTCGTAGACACAGTGGTAGAGATGATAACGTTGCCGCCATTTTTGTGTAAATATCATGTGAAGCCTGTCTTTATTATCAATACATAGGCTTTGGAATTTAGTAAGCTGATCGGAAATAAACTTCCAAATCCTACCACCATGCCATTTACCTTTGTGGAGAAAATAGTGTATCAGTAATTCACCACTTCTGCTTAATGAGTGGTCGATATAGTACAGGATATGTACCCCTGTAGAGGATGATAGTATAGTGAAGTAAGGAATATCCTGAAATCTAGAATAAATTCGTTCTATAACCTGACTTCTCCATTTACCATCTGTAAATTCAAAGTATGTAAGATGGCGGGTTGTAGTATAGGCCAGGATACGAATGATACCTGTATTATCTATGGTAACACTAAAATTTTCTATAGGTTGTGAATTGATGTATTCATGAGTAGACCAATCTTCTTCTGCCTTGGTGGTATACATAATTTTTTTGTTTTCTGATAAATAGAAGTACCATTTGACACCTTTTTGATCCTGTAGAATATAATTAATTTTATGATTAATCATATCATTCATAGAGCTACCTCCTTGCAAAAGATATAAGGTTTAAATTATATAGGTATTCACAAAAAAACCTTCTTTTACATACTATGCAATATAAGGAGCCTACATGCTCCAACATATAGAACCACTTATTAAAGGGGGTTATAAGATGTCTTTTTATTCTCAAAAAAATCAAGGGAATGAGATGTGTCCTTCGTTAATTGGCTTCGAGGGTTTAAAAAGGATCAAAGAACGAGTCTGCGTTCAGGTAAATAAAGTATATGATGCTTGCTTGCAACAGGAGACTTTAGAAGATGTAAGGGTGAATCTAACCAATGTCAGAGGCAGTGGTTTTGAGCCACCTCTAAATATAATAAGTTGCAGAAGCACTTCTGTTACAGGCAAGCTAGTAGGGACCATTATTGAGAGACTAGAGGATAGACCGAACTTTGCAAGGGTAAGAACCAAAGTAGAAATACCTATCGAAGTAGTATTCGAAGACAAAAAGGGCAGGGAAGGGTCTGGCAGAGCTGTTATAGTAGTGCCTAAAGACGTAATAATGTTTGTACCAGATGAATCAGTAATTCCTTTCCAATTAGAGAGTGTTGTCAATGCCATTTGCGTTTCTGGAATGTTTGTACCAGGAGATGCTTTCAGGTTTGATCTTGATGTATGCATAACAGTCATACTCAAGATAATCGCAAAGGTAGAACTATTAATACCAGCATTTGGCTTCTGTGATATTCCTCCTTGCGAAGAATTTGCGGCTAATATCTGCGATGAATTCTTCAGGCTTCCTCTATTCCCACCACAGCTTGAGGATATGCCCTTGGATCCTAAACCTCGTCCAAGACCAAGGTTATTGTCCGAAGAGGACGAAGAATAGACTCATAAGAAAATCCTATAGGTTTATCGAAACCTATAGGATTTTTATTTATTGATACTATAAAGCAAAATTCATACTAAAGCTACTCGCAAAATTAGGGAATTAATGATAGAATATAAATAAAGTTATAAGTGTATAGTCTTTGATATATAAATTTAGGTAATATAAAATATATCATGAAAGGATGTGTAATATATGGACTTAATAAAACAATCTATTTTGGAGGGAAAAACCTCTCTGGGTATTGAACTAGGGTCCACTCGAATTAAAGCCGTGTTAATTGATGAGCATCATAATCCCATTGCATCTGGCAGTCATAGCTGGGAAAATAGATTCGAGAATGGAATATGGACATACTCTCTGGAAGATATATGGAATGGCTTGCAAAGCAGCTATGCAGCACTGGTTGAGGATGTACATAACAAATATGGAGTTACCCTTACTAAAGTAGGCTCCATGGGTTTTTCTGGTATGATGCATGGATATATGGTATTTGATAAAGATGGAAATCAGCTGGTACCTTTCCGAACCTGGCGTAACACCATTACTGAAGAAGCAGCTAGAATACTAACTGAAAAGTTCCAGTTTAATATTCCTCAACGCTGGAATATTGCTCATCTGTACCAAGCTATATTAAATAAGGAAGACCATGTCAAGGACATTGCATTTATGACTACTTTGGCTGGATATGTTCATTGGAAGCTGACAGGTGAAAAAGTACTAGGAGTAGGAGAGGCCTCCGGAGTTTTTCCTATAGACAGCAGTAAAAATGATTATAATGAAAGAATGATGCAGCAGTTTGACGAGATGATTTCACACCTCTCATTTGATTGGAAGCTAAGGGATATTTTGCCAGAAGTCCGAAATGCAGGCGAAACTGGAGGAATATTAACAGAAGAAGGCGCTAAACTGTTAGATCCCACTGGAAATCTGGAAGCAGGCATTCCCATATGTCCACCTGAGGGGGATGCGGGAACTGGTATGGTAGCTACTAATAGTATAGCTGAGCGTACTGGTAATGTTTCCGCAGGAACATCTATTTTTGCCATGATAGTATTGGATAAAGAATTAAGCAAAGTATACCCAGAAATCGATATGGTCACTACCCCTACAGGAAAGCCAGTGGCTATGGTGCATTGCAACAACTGTACCTCAGATCTGGATGCATGGATTCGTGTGTTTAGTGAGGTTTTAGAGGAAATGGGTGTGGAAGTAAATAAGCCAGCTCTCTATGATGCCTTTTACTTTAAGGCCCTAGAAGGAGACAGGGATTGTGGCGGCTTGCTTTCCTACAATTACTATTCAGGGGAGCCCATCACTCAGTTTGAAGAAGGACGTCCCTTATTTGTCCGTACTCCAGACAGCAACTTTAACTTTGCTAATTTTGCCCGTTGTCTACTGTACTCTACCATGGGAACATTAAAGATAGGTATGGATATACTCACAGAGAAAGAAAATGTCAAGGTAGACAAACTGTTAGGACATGGAGGTCTGTTTAAAACCAAGGGAGTAGGACAGCAACTTATGGCAGGTGCATTAAATGTTCCTGTGGCTGTAATGGAATCTGCTGGTGAAGGCGGTGCTTGGGGTATAGCATTATTAGCTGCTTATATGCTTAGAAAAGAGGAAGGCGAGACACTAGAAAGCTATCTTTCAAATAAGGTATTTGCTCAGATTGAAAGTGAATGCGTAGAGCCAAAAGAAGAAGATAGAATAGGCTTTGCTGAATACATGGAACGCTATGTAGAAGGGCTTGCCATACAGCGTGCAGCAGTGGAGCATTTAAAAATTAAGAAATAAAATTTATAGTATATTAGCTTATTTAAGAGATCCTTATATAATTAAGGATCTCTTTTTTACTGTCAAAAGGATTTATTAAAAAAATATAATGTTTATATTATTTGATTTGAGTCACATTATTTATTAAACAGCTATGCTAAAATATCTACGTAAATAAGATTTGTAAAATAAATAAAAAGGAGAGGAATATGTTATGGAAAAATTTAACAAGACTAAAGAGCGTAATCTTGAAAGATTAGAGCAATACGTGCCAATAGTTGAACGTGTACATGGAGGAAGTCATCCAGAATTTCACGATGTACGTAGATTATTTGACAAAATTAACATAAAAATTAAAAAAGCAGGATCAGAAAAACCGGAATTAGATAAGGAATTTAAAGAACTGCGCAAAGTTACAGATAACTACACCGTTCCAGATGATGTATGTGAAAGCTACGAGGCAGTATATAAAATGTTAGCTGAATTAGATGAGGCATATGGAATTTAGAGACATGTTGGCTATTGACCTCACACTTTATCACTAATTTGGAGAAAACCAGAAATCAAGTTTTCTTAGTCAAATCAGTGAAAGCTTTCACTTGTCAATAGCCATTATGATTTCTTTATTATAGATGCTGAATCAGTCTAACTGATCTAATTATCACAAATGTAAGGAGGAATTATGCAAAAATATATTTTAAGTAAGAAGAATTCAATTACACTAATTAGCGGTATTTTAATTGCCATTGCCTTTATTAGCAAATGGACCATAGCTAATACAGATATATTCAATTGGGCTTTGATTATTGCTTCTATTTTAGGAGCAGCGCCTATAGTTATTCAGGCATATCAAGCTCTGCGAGTAAAAGTAGTGAGCATTGACGTTTTAGTTACCATAGCTGTTATTGGCGCCTTTTTAATTAAAAACTACGAGGAATCAGCTATTGTTACATTTTTGTTCCTCTTCGGTGCTTATTTAGAGCAGCGTACATTAAATCAAACACGCTCAGCCATTAAAGAGCTAACTGAAATGGCACCAGAGAGTGCGCTAAAACAGATGGAAAATGGTGAGTTTGAACTAGTTGAAGTTGATGAAGTAGACGAAGGTGATATTTTACTTGTTAAAACTGGAGCAAAAATTCCAGTGGATGGTACAGTCGTATCTGGAGAAGCTAGTGTCAATGAAGCAAGCATAACAGGGGAATCTATTCCTGTGGCTAAGGAAAAGGGATCAAAAGTATATGCGGGAACAATCATAGATAATGGTACTATACAAATTGTTGCAGACCGAGTTGGCGAAGATACGACTTTTGGCAAGATCATTGAACTTGTAGAAGAGGCGCAGGACTCAAAATCCCAAGCTGAACGCTTTATAGATGGCTTTTCAAAATACTATACACCAGCTGTTCTTGTTTTAGGATTTATAGTATGGTTGCTTTCAAGAAATGTGGAATTAGCCATTACTATCTTAGTTCTGGGATGTCCAGGCGCTTTAGTAATAGGGGTACCTGTATCCAATGTTGCCGGTATTGGAAATGGAGCACGTAATGGGGTACTGCTAAAAGGTAGCGAAGTTATAAATGAGTTTAGTAAACTGGATACAATGGTATTTGATAAGACAGGGACACTGACCGTAGGAAAACCATCAGTTACAGAAAAAGTTTATTATGGAGATAACATTGATGAAGCTTTAAGCTATCTGGCAAGTGTTGAACGTGAATCGGATCATCCATTGGCTAAAGCAGTTTTAGAGGAGATTGGAGAAACAAGATTTTGGCCGGTAGAAAATACAGAAGTCATAAAAGGCGGTGGGATTGTTGCCAACGTTAATGGGCATAGAGTTGCTGTTGGTAATGTTGCCTTAATGGAAAAGGAAAATGTAGAACTTGGTGAAAAAGCAAGATCCGATATTGCTCGCTTGGAGAAGGACGGAAATTCTCTAGTATTAACTTCTGTTGACGGTCAACTGAAAGTATTAATGGGTATACGGGACCAAATTCGCCCAAGGGTTAAGGAAGATCTACAACGGCTAAAAAAGTTAGGGGTAAAAAATTTGATCATGCTTTCAGGTGATAACCAAGGAACAGTTGATGTTGTTAGTCGTGAGCTTGGATTAACTCAAGCCCATGGGAATATGTTACCTGAAGATAAAGCCCAATATATTAAAAGATTAATAGATGAAGGACACATTGTAGCTTTTGTTGGAGATGGTGTCAACGATAGTCCTTCTTTGGCCCTGGCAAATATTGGTATAGCCATGGGTGGAGGCACCGATGTGGCTATAGAAACATCTGATGTTGTTTTAATGAATTCGGATTTCAGTCGTCTGCCCCATGCACTGGGCTTAACAAAGGCTACCGCCAGAAATATGAGGCAAAATATAGTTATTGCCGTAGGAGTTGTATTGTTCTTACTAGCTGGAGTTTTATTTAGTGAATGGGTAAATATGTCAGTTGGTATGCTGGTGCATGAAGCTAGTATATTGGCAGTTATTCTAAATGGTATGAGATTGTTAAGATATAAACTAAGGTATTAAGGTAAAATGTGATATAGGTCAAAGTTTTATTGAACAAAATGGGTTAAAATAAAGGTATAGATTAAACTGATTCAACAGTTACTGTAAAGAGTTTTTTAACAATACGATTTATTATATTGATACACTCTTCTTAATAAGAATAATAATTAATGAAAGGAGACCAGAAATATGAAAGCAGCGACTATCCAATTAGAAACTCTAACATGTCCATCATGCATGCAAAAGATTGAAGGTGCATTGAAAAGCTTAGACGGTATTGATAAAGACACAATGAAAATATTATTTAATTCTAGCAAAGTAAAGGTAAACTTTGACGAAGAAAAGGTTTCAATTGATGAAATAAAATCCGCCATTACAAAACTAGGTTATGAAGTTTTAAATTACAAGGTAAAGTAAGCTGATTTAGCGATGTCACACTGATTTATAAACACAAAAATTATTAATTTTAGATAGAAAAGTTAGTTTAAAATAGGATATTAAGAAAAATTTAAGGGATTCAGCAGTTTATGCCGAATCCCTTAAAATTTTGGTGCCGAAGGCGGGAGTCGAACCCGCACCTGGTGTGAGCCAGACGGGATTTTGAGTCCCGCGCGTCTGCCAGTTCCGCCACTTCGGCAAGATATTTATCTAATAACTCATAACACCAAATATCATAGCACAACTTTTCAAGAAAAGCAACTATTTTTTATCCCACTTTTTTCTGGAGAATTATATTCTTCTCATTTTATAAGTTTTTAACAAATACATGTTAGAATATCTCATAGCAAAAATCCTTTGCGAGGGATTCTCATTGGCATATATTTTTATTGTGATGATGAAGCAATAAGCGATCTTGTTGCATGGATGGACTAGAAGCTATTAAAGAAAATTTAATCCGTATTTTTATGGGTGAGCACTATAGTATACCTTTGACAGCAATCCGAGGATATGCTGAATACATAGAAAATGCTCATTGCACTGAAGAGGAGAGGTCAAAGCAGCAGGGTACCTGTCCAAGGCTGCAACACGGTTGCAAAACTTGGCTTTTAAGCATTTGAATATAACCTATTTAATAAAAGCAACCCAAAAAAAAGACGGAACTATATGGGTGATAGTGGATCCAGATACTGCCAATAAGGTAAATGATGATGAAAAAATTAATAAGGGTAACCTGGGAATACTGGTGGTGCAACCTGAAAAAAATGAAGAATAATAAGTGAGAGCCAGCCTGGTAACTGGCTCTCATTAACATAAATATCTTATTGCCAGACCTACTATTAAGTGCTATAATCTTTGCTGTAGTTGCGCTATTTTTTTATGTAAACAGAAAGGTGATTATATGGATTTAATTACTCATGGAGTTGTAGGTTTGGCTCTAGGTAGTTTAACCGGAGGGCCTGATATTATAAACAATCCTCTAGCTATAGGTGCGCTTATAGGCTCTGTGATTCCTGATGGGGATATCATATACCAATTAAAAGGTGATTATACCTATCTAAAAAATCATAGAGGTGCCTCTCATTCTATTGTTATGGGTACTTTAATATCATTAATTATATCGGGAATTTTGAGAGGGATATTTGGTGATTTTTCCTTCTGGAGTATTTTTGCATGGACTTTTGGGGCTTATATGCTCCATGTCGGCTTAGATATATTTAATTCCTACGGTGCCAATATTTTATGGCCCTTTAATAAGAAGAAGATAGGATCAGGATTGCTGTTGATATTTGATCCTGCTTTGCTAATATCATCAGTTGTTATAATTTTTACCCAAGGTAAACATTGGGCATGGACAATAGCGGGCATAGGTTTCTTTATTTTCTATCTATTTTTTAGATGGAGCTTAAAGAGAAGGGTTTATAAGCTTTTAATAAAATATTTTGGCTATGAGAAAGATCAGAAAATAGTAGTTATGCCTTCTTTGCTGAGATTATTTAAATGGGATTTTATACTATATCAGCAGAAGAGAATCATCACTGGGCGTGTAAATGTGCTAAGAAGCGAGATTGATGTTAGAGATCATCTAAAAAGGAGTCATGAACATCTAGATGGTATGTTAATGAAAACTACTATAGGCAAATTTTTCGAAAGCTTTTCCCCTCACTTTCATATAGAGTGGACTAAGGATGGGAAACATCATAAAGCAATTATTACTGACTTAAGATATTATGTGAGAGGAGACTATATGCATCATGCAATAGCCCTGTTTGATGAAAAATTGAGACCCATTTACGCGGCTTTTCAACCCTATAGCAAGCAGAGGAATATAAGAATTCCTGTTTAAATTTAGATAGGAATATTATAAGGCGATGATATACAATATCATCGCCTTTAATTAACCTAAAAGTGCTAGTTTTAGTGAATAGCATGCATTATAGCTTTTAAGCTGGTGCATTAAATTTTATTTACCTATGAACATCTGAACATATACATATCCATAGCGAGGACTCTTTTCAACACCGATTCCAATATGGGTGAAGTTGGGGTTAAGGATGTTCTTTCTATGTCCTTCAGAATTCATTAGTCCAGTATGTGCTCTTTCTACGCTGCTGGATCCTGCTAGATTTTCACCGGCAGCCCTATAGGAAATACCGAAATTCTTCATCATGTTGAAAGGACTTCCATAGGTTGGAGAATTGTGATCGAAATAATTATTATCCACCATATCCTTTGCTTTTACCTGAGCTACATTTGCCAAGCTAGCATCCCATGCTAAGGGCTTTAATCCAGCTTTAGATCTTTCCTGGTTTACCATATCAAGCATGTGGGCTTGCTGGCTGCCAATTTGAGAGCTAGGCTGCTGAGGCTTTTCTACGGGGGTAGGCGCAGGTTGTTCTGGTTTTTCCTCAGGAGCAGGCTGCTCAGGCTTTATCTCAGGAGTAGGCGCAGGTTGTTCAGGGTTTGCCTCTGGAGTAGGAGCAGGTTCCTCGATCTTTGGTTCTTCTTCAGGAGTTGGTTCCAGTGCTGGTTCTTCATGATTTTCTTCAGGAGCAGGAGCTGGTTGTTCAGGCGCTTCCTCATTTATTTTATTAAGTAAATCAGAATACCAGGTATTAAATTTAGATAATATTCCAGATATGTCTTCGCCGGATATGCTAATTACCTTATATCCACCTTTTCCAATATTAATACAGTTTCTAAAGTTACTAAAGTTTAAATTGTAGTCACTCTTGGCAGATGCCATAGCAGGTGCTGATAATATTCCTATAAATAATGATAGAGTTACTATAAAAACTATAAAAGATTTCTTCATATAAGTATACCTCCTAAAAAAATGAGATAATTTTGTATTATATTTGTAAAATATCTTAACACATTTGTAACATAATTTCATCAATCAATTTTTACCAAAATGCTGTGATTGAAAGAAGAGTTATGATATGATAAAGTCGTATTGTTAGGGAATGTACATGATTTTTTTGTCTATAATTATTAAGCAATTATTAATTATTGGGAAAAAATACATAATTGAGAGGGATTGAGCTGTGAGTAAAAAGAAGATAATGATTATTGACGGAAATAGCTTAATGTATAGAGCTTTCTATGGAATCAGATTCCTAAGCACCAGCAAGGGTGTTTTGACTAATGCAGTATATGGTTTTACCAATATGCTGTTTAACCTTATAGAACAGTACCATCCAGATTATATAGGTGTAGCTTTTGACCTTAAAGCCCCTACTTTTAGGCATGAAA
>CALKWV010000154.1 GCA_938003915.1 uncultured Bacillota bacterium
AGCGGCTATGGTTCTCTTTGGATCCAGGGTTAGTGCTATAATAGTTCCTCCTCCACCTGCACCAGCTAGCTTTGCTGCCAAAGCACCACTATTTTTTGCAACCTTTATCATGTAGTTGTTTTGCTCTCCTGAATCGCTTATGCTATCCTGAATCTCATGGTTTTTATTCATTAGATAGCCTAGCTCATCCCAATCTTGCTTAAGTAGTGCCTTCTTGCCTTCTCTAGCAATATGGGCAATTTCATTATATCCTTCTATTACCTGCCTATCCCCTTCCAGCCAACGGTCACGAATAGGCTTGTGAAAGCTTCCTGAATGATGTTTTATGCCAGTATGAGCTATTACAAAGGGCAGCTTTTCTACAAAGGGTGTCAAGGGCTCAATTGTTGCATATATTTCCCTTTCAAGCTCCTTATAATGTTCCTTGCCCCTAAAGTCCATATAATTTAGCCCACCAAAGGTGGTCATATAAGCATCCTGATAACCACATTGGCATTTCATATAATGTAGCTCTATCACCCTATTTATCTCAGCCAGCTCATATTTATTATGTTTCTGCCCAATAAAAGCTAAGACTGCAGATAATATAGCAGATAGCATTGCAGTAGAACCGGCAAGTCCTGCTTGTACAGGGATATTGCTCCTTGTAGTAATCTTTGCCTTTAAGTCATAGAGCTTAAAATACCTAAGAACAGCTCTAACAAGGTCAAAATAATCATTCTGATTCTCAAAATCATTTTTCCACTTTAATACTTTCCGCCCAAACTCATTCTCAATTATTAGTTCTTTGCTTTCCTCTATGGTTACCTCTGCCCTATTCTTTATGGAGCATGCTATCATGGTTCCTCCGTATCCATCGGTAGGATTGCCAATAATCCCTGCCCTTCCAGGTGCAGTTACCCTTATCATTACATTCACTCCCCTTGTCTTTATAGGTTCAGCTGATTGATTATATATTGTCTCAGCTGATATCCATATTTCTCATCCCTTAATGCAAAATCCAAGAAGGCTTCATAATAGGATGGAAAATTTCCAATATCATATCTCTTTTCCTTATCCGTTAGACTTACAGCGTATCCCCTTAGCCCTTCCTTAATAAGAAGTCTAATGGCATCGGTAAGCTGGATTTCTCCGCCTTTGCCAGGGCTTGTCCTATCCAAGGCATCAAATATCTTGGCAGGCATAATATACCTTGCAGCAATGGCCAGATTGGAAGGAGCATCACTAGGAGATGGCTTTTCAATTAAATTCTCTATTTCAACAACCCCATTGTTAGGATCTTCTTTAGGCTTTATAATTCCGTACCTATGCACCTGCTCCATGGGCACTCGTCTGGTACCTATAACAAAACAGGATTTATCCTTTTCATACTGCTTGACCATTCTACTTAAAAGGCACTCATTTTCAGTGGAGTAGATTATAGAATCACCTAGGGCAATTATAAAAGGATCATCACCTACAAAATCCTTTGCACACTTTACGGCATGCCCCAGCCCTGCCTGAATACTTTGCCTTGTATAAAAATAGCTTATATCTAAATCTTCATAGGCCAGCTCTTCTAATATATCCTTTTGTCCGCTCATAGATAAGGTACGAATTAGTTCATTATCCTTATCAAAATAATCCTCTATAGCCCTCTTTTTATAGCCAGTAATAAAGAGAATTTGGCTAACTCCCACGGAAGCCAGCTCTTCCACTATATACTGAATACATGGCTTTCTGCCTAAAGGTAGCATCTCTTTAGGCTGGGTCTTGGTAAGAGGAAGCATGCGGGTACCAAGACCCGCTGCCGGTATAACTGCCTTTTTAATCAATTAACCCACTTCCTTGCCTTGTTATTAATCCCTCTGATAAAGGTCCCTAGTATAGACCTTGTCCATTACATCTTTAATCTCATCGGAAATTCTGTTAGCTACGATTATATCTGATATCTTTTTAAACTCATCCAAATCCTTTATTACCCTGGAATTATAAAAATGATCTGCGTCAAGGGCAGGCTCGTATACTACAACTTCTATTCCCTTTGCTTTTATTCGCTTCATAACACCCTGAACAGATGATTGTCTAAAGTTATCTGAATTGGTTTTCATGGTAAGCCTATAGATACCTACTACATTGGGCTTTCTTTTTAGTATCATGTCTGCTATATGATCTTTTCTAGTTCTATTGGCATCCACTATAGCCTGCATAATATTGTTTGGAACATCTGCATAGTTTGCTAAAAGCTGTTTAGTATCCTTGGGCAGACAATAACCTCCATATCCAAAGGATGGATTGTTGTAATGATTGCCTATCCTGGGATCTAAACAAACTCCTTCAATGATCTGCTTAGTATCTAATCCCCTGATCTCTGCATAGGTATCTAGTTCATTAAAGAAGGCAACCCTCATTGCCAGATAGGTATTGGCAAATAGCTTAATGGCCTCTGCTTCTGTGGAATTGGTAAATAGTATAGGTATGTCCTTTTTTATGGCTCCTTCTGCTAAAAGGTCAGCAAATTTTCTTGCCCTCTTAGATCTTTCACCTACAATAATACGAGAGGGATATAAGTTATCATATAATGCCCTGCCCTCCCTTAAAAACTCAGGTGAAAAGATAATGTTTTCTGTCTCAAACATCTTTTTAACCTTTTTGGTATAGCCTACAGGTACCGTGGATTTTATGACCATTACAGCATCTGGATTTATAGATAAGACATTGGCAATCACAGCCTCTACTGACCTTGTATTAAAATAGTTCTTTTCGGGATCATAATCAGTAGGTGTAGCAATGATAACATATTCTGCATCCCTGTAAGCTTTGTAATTATCAGTAGTTGCAGTTAAGTTTAAGTCCTTCGTAGCTAAGTACTCCTCTAGTTCCTTATCTATAATAGGAGACTTCTTTTCGTTAATCATATCTACTTTTTCTTGGATTATATCTAGGACTGTCACTTCATTATTTTGAGCTAATAATACAGCATTGGATAAACCAACATATCCTGCACCTGCTACTGTGATTTTCATTTTAACATTCTCCTTCATATCTTAAATATTTTATAACTTTAACTAATTGATCATTATTATTTTTTCTTATAGTAATCTACGTACCAATCAGCAAACCTTTGTAAACCTTCCTCTATGGATGTCTCTGGTTTAAATCCTACTGCTTCCTGTAATAGATCAGTTGAAGCATAGGTAGCTGGTACATCACCAGGTTTCATAGGTTCAAATATCTTTTCAAATACAACTTCTCTACCTAGAGCTTTACTAAGAGCTTTTTCTAGAGTTTCAATGAATACCATCAGCTTTTCAGGTTTGTTATTACCTATATTAAATATCCTATGGGGAACATCTCCTTCGGGAGCTTTATCAATAAGTCTCACTATTCCCTCTATAATATCGTCTATGTAGGTAAAGTCACGATATAAGTCATTTTCAAAATCCCCATTGTTAAATATCCTAATAGGCTCACCTGAGAAGTATTTATCAGTAAAGCTAAAATAGGCCATATCAGGCCTACCCATAGGACCGTATACGGTAAAGAACCTAAGACCAGTAGATGGTATCTTGTATAGATGACTGTAGGTATGAGCCATTAATTCATTGGACTTTTTGGTAGCAGCATACAAAGATACAGGGTTGTCCACAAAATCGGTTTCCTCAAAGGGAACCTTTTTATTTGCGCCATAAACAGAACTGGAGGATGCGTATATCAAATGATCAACAGGATTGTATCTGCATGCCTCCAGTATATTATAGAAACCTATGATATTACTTTGGATATATACATCAGGGTTTTCTATAGAATACCTAACACCTGCTTGAGCTGCTAAATTTACAACTACATCCGGTTTGTACTGCTCAAAAATATTCATAACCCTATGCTTATCTGAGATA
>CALKWV010000155.1 GCA_938003915.1 uncultured Bacillota bacterium
TTTGAACTTCCCTTAATTTCGAATCTAATTTTGCCAATACCCGAAATCCATAAATCCAGCTCCGCATCTAAGTCCATTAACCCAGCAGTTTCAACAGAATACATCTGAATTCTATTATATGGTATTGATGTATAGTCCTTTTTAGTGCCCGTTAGCCCTTGTACATTTATTGATATAATTCTCTTATTGGTAAATACGATTCTATCCCTCATACTCACATAGCTAGCTACCACTTCTTCGCCGGGTATTAAAAGTGCCTTTACATGCTCTAGACCCTTATTCTTATCTTCGGGTTTTAACTTAAAAAAACTCTTATTTTTAAAATCTATCACTTACAACCCCCCTCATATTTCTTATCTTTTCCTTTATTCTAAGAGGTTTTCCCTCTAAGATGTATATATAATGGGCAAAGCTTAGGGCTTCATCCATATCATGGGTAACAAAGATAACAGTCCTTTTGTCCTGCTTCCATAACTTAAGAAAGGATTGTATAAGCCCTGTTTTCAGCTCCAGGTCCAAACCCTTAAAAGGCTCATCCATGAGTAGAATATCAGCCGGATAAGCAAAAGCCCTGGCTATAGCCACCCGCTGTTTCATTCCCCCGCTAAGCTGTTTGGGATAATAATGGGCATATTCCTTTAACCCCACCATATCTATATACTGATTGGCTATCTTTTCTGCCTTCTGGTCATCATATATTGAATCTAAAACAAATCTTATATTTTCTTTGACTGTAGACCAAGGTAATAGGCGATCCTCTTGAAAAATATAGCTAAAAGTCTTGCCACCCAAACCTTTGATAGTTCCCCTTTGGTATTCTTCCAATCCGGCTATAATATTTAATAGGGTTGTCTTTCCGCAGCCCGATGGTCCAAGGATCCCTGTTATCTTATTTTCCTCTAAGATAATATTAAAGTCCTGACAGATTACTAGACGGCCATATGACTTATATAAGTTTTTTATTTCAATTGCCATATCCCTACATCCTCAATATTTTTCTATTCTAGCTATAATATATTTAAATAAGTATTCAAAGGTAAAGCTTAGTATAATAACTACACTGGTCCAAGCAAATAATTCCGCTGACTCTAAATACACCTTTGCACCATAAAGGTTGCCGCCAATGGAAAACTTGGGATTGCTAAGCACTTCAGCAGCAACTGTTACCTTCCAGCCTAGCCCTAGAGCAGTAGTAATGCCTGCTATAAGATAGGGGCCTATGGAGGGAATATAGATCCGCCTTATAATTAAGCTTCTGTTGACCCTATATACCTTTGCCATTTGTAATAGTTCCTTGCTAACTTGCCTAATACCTTCAACAGCATTGGTCCATATAATAGGGAAACACATTAAAAAGCATACAAATATGGGTACTTTACCTGACTGAAACCATATTAGGGCTATGATAATTACGGACATAACAGGGGTAGATTTAATAGCTATGACCAGGGGATTTAATAGATCATATAAAAATCTGTTTAATCCGCATATAATGCCTAAAATCACTCCTGCAATACATGAAATAACAAAGCCGGCAACTACTCTAACAAAGGTCATGGCTATACTATACCAAAACTTTGACCTTATAGATAAGGCAAGTAAAGCCTTTATGGTATTTAAAGGAGAAGGGAGATAAACCTCCCTGCCTATAAGCAAAGAGGCTATCTCCCATATAGCCAGCCAAAATATAAGGATGGTTATCCTGGTTATCTTCTTATTTTTTAATATAGTAAAAATCTTCACCTGGTAGCTCTCCTCCTACCGATGCTGGATCCAGCTCAATTAAAACCTTTAAAAATTCCTTCATGGGAGCTTTAGCTTCTTCCCCGTCTAAAAATACAATATTGCACTTTGGTATAGCCTTTTCCGCCAGCTTTGCATTGGGCAGAATACCGTGTTTTTCAATGAGCTGACCAGCTTCTTCGTGGTTTTCATTTACCCATTTTACCGAAAGTTCATATTGAGCTAGAAAATCATCTAACGCCCTGGGATATTTTTGAGCAAATTCCTTTTGTACTACAATGCAGCCCATAGGCAAAGGATTGGTCTCCCCTACAAGCTTCTCCCATTCCTCAGTTATATCCAATGCTATCCTAACATTCTCATTTTTCATTATTGCCGAAGTTACATGAGGTTGGGGCAGCAGTGCTATTTTGGCATCCCCTGCTGCAACTGCTGCAGCAAGATCTGCATGTTGCATGGAGAAATCTAACTCCACATCCTTTTCTGGATCTATGCCATGTTCTTTTAGCAGGTATTGAAGTATAAAATCAGGTGTAGCCCCTTTACCACTAACATTGATTTTCTTACCCTTTAGATCTTCTATGCTGTTTATCTCATTACCCTCTTCCAGTATATATAGTACTCCCAAAGTGTTAATTGCAGCCAGTTGAATCTGACCATCGGTTTTATTATAGATTACCGATGCCATATTGGTTGGCAGTGCTGCAATGTCTACTTCACCGTTTATTACCTTTCCCAGTAGCTCATCAGGAGCACCATATGTGGAAAACTCGTAGTTACTATCTTCTCCTTCTTGGGCATCCTCCATCATCTTTACCATGCCCATGCCAGTAGGTCCATTTAGGGCTGCTACCCTAATTTTTTCAGGTCCATCTTGGCTTCCAGCACCGCTACAAGCTGAAAGTACTATTATTGATATAAGCAGTGTTATTAATATTGTATATTTGCCTTTACTCATATTCAACCTCCTACTATTAGAAACATTATTAGAAACATAGAGACAAAGATCCCTGCTTTTCGTTATAATATTATCATTCTTTTTTAGCTAATGCAATTAAATAAGAAAAACAGGACTTTTTTGATAGTCCTGTTTTTCTTATTTTACTCTTTATAGTTTTGTTAATCTACATTAAGTCTTTCCCTATATTCTGCTTTTTAGGGTTTTGATCATATTCTTTACCTGTGGTACAAAGGATACAATAAGGCATATAAGGGTTTCAGTACCAATGATAAGGAGATTTACAAGTATGGAATACAGTATTACATTCATTCCCTCAGGTGCATATTCGCCGAAAAATACTACACCTGACAAGAATGAAAAGAAAAAGCGAGCAAAACCTCCTACTACTATACCCTGATGAATGTTCTTAAAGTATCCGGCAATACCAAGGGCTGCATAGGCTAATATATAATCAAGAAGTACCTGTACCCAGTGTACCATAAAAGGATCTTGGATGAGGTTAAGAAGGCCGAAAGCTGCTCCTGCAGTAATTCCGGCTTTGACTCCAAAAAAGTGAGCAAAGACAAACAAAGGTAGCATACTAGCAGGAGTTATAGATCCTCCCTGTGGCCATCTATACAGCCTCAAATATGATAGTACAAAGGATACTGCTATGGATAGCCCTGCATATACTATAACCTTTGCATCATATTTTTTTGCTTGTTTTTTAGATACTACTAGATATATAATGAACGCCAGCATTAATGCTACCAGTATAGCAATTGTTATGGGTTTTAGCTCGGAAAACTTTGAAAAGACTGTTTTTAAATAATCTAAAACAGGCACAAAAACACCCCCTTTCAATAAGCGTTTATAAAGTACACGCATTGGGGGGCAAAAAGAAACGCAAGCAATTTCTGCTTGCGCATAATGACACCATCATTATGCGCTTCCCTACGCTGGTATTACCCACACAGGTTCAAAGGGTCGGTGAATATATCACCATCTCAGCCATTACAGCTCCCCTAGCGCATGTACTTCTTAATATTAAATTGTATATTATATATTAATCAATAAATATAGATTTGTCAACTCCCAAATTGGGCTTTTATGACTTCTCTAGACTTTGGAATACGTAGTCAGCCTTCCTAACACAAACTTATCTAGTTCGGGCTCCAATACCCTATTTAGGGGTACAAGGGATGGTTCACTTCCCTTTAGGAAATTAGCGAATTTACCTATTTCAATATCAGCAATATCAGGTGCTCCTGTT
>CALKWV010000156.1 GCA_938003915.1 uncultured Bacillota bacterium
TCTTTAAAGACCTGGGAGATTATCTGAAGGTATATGACCGGATCTGGACTGAAGTTAAGGCACATTAGAGATGAATTATAGGATAAATTTTTGATAATAAAAAAGGAAGCCAAAATGCTTCCTTTTTTTATTAATATCTTCGATTATCTTTTTTATTTTTTCACTAAGCACTATTTCATTCTATAAACAGAATAATTTAAACTTCGTTATCGATTTCCTAAATATTTCCGTAACTGAAAGTCGAATAAACATCACACTAATCAATATGATATTAACGTGCCATTTCATTTACAATAGTCTGAATTAAAAAATTCTTATCTTTTTCATCTATCTTCACATCTTCCACATCTGCTGGGCTATTTTTCAACTCGATAACTGTTATACCACGCACAGCAGCTAACTCTTTGTTATTTTCAGGATATTCCCTATCGACTATTAAAAATTTCTTTAGTATATGTACCAAAATATTCTCTTCCACCAGCAGTGTTTAATTGATCTATACCTTCTTTCTTCGTTGCCCTATTTCTTGTCTTTATTTCTGCAATCCCTACCTGATTACCAATGCGAAAAATCATATCTACTTCCAGTGCTTCTTCAAGATATATATTACTAATTATTTCATCTACTATGTCCTCTACACTTTTAATTACAAGCTTTTCGTAATATGTCTTTTCTTCCTTTTGCTTAAATCCCCCTACATGAATTCTTATATAATCTTCCAGTCTGATATTACTTGATATTTCAATAGTTTCTTCTAATTTCGGCCATATATCTTTCCAGATATATGAATATAGGTAATTTTTCCCGCCTTCGCTCTGTAAATAGCAGAAGGGAATGTTATATTTCTGACAGACTAGAAAACTACCTAAAGCCATAAGTTTTGTTCCACCTGTGAGGTTAAAAATCACCTTATCAAATTTAATTTGGTTATCTTTTTTAATGCTTTTTTCTATATCTTTAATTATATTCATAAGATCATAAGCAGATATCTTTTCTGCTATACAGTTTATATTTTTTCCTTTAGAACTTTTTCTAAAGATTCGACTCTTTTATTAGTGCGATCTGTATACCAAAGAACAACTTGTTCTGGATTTATATGTAATATAGGAATAAAATTAGATATTTGCTGTTCACCAATAAGACAATGTAAAGTTTCAATATTCTGTAACATAATTGTACACCCCCATTGCCTTGATTTCCAGAAAAATTCTACTAATCATAAAAACTTATACACAAAATAAACATCCAATAAAAAATGAAATATTTTAATCAAAATCACTTTTCATCCTATTCGGGATGAGAAATAAAACGCCCGTAACCAGTAGCTGTTTTGGCACCAACACCTATATTAGTTAATGCTTCGTCTAACCACTTTAGAATCAACTCCATGTCAGGAATGTATTTTTCTTTCCTGGGGGCTACAGCAAACAAAAAAAGTTGTCCTGATTCAACTGCTAGAAAGGGGATAGGATTGGGATTGTACCAGTCACCAGGAAGTTTTTCAGTGCTACTGTAGTACTCTTGGTAATGGGATGTCATTATATCTGCTGTTAATTGAACAGGTTGAACCGGTATAGAGTCAAAGAAAATAACCGTACCTATATTTTTTTTATCCTTGTTATCTTTCATCTCCTCTTCTTGGTTTGAACCAAATATGCGATTTACATCTTCAGGGGGATGTTTTTCCCATTCTTCAGCCCATGTCTTTACAATACCTTTAATAGTTGATCCAGGTAGGTAAGGAACACCTAGAGTATGATGCCAAGTCAAACCGTTTTCTATTGGATGACTTAAGCCCAGACCAGTCACCAGATACCACTTTGTAGAATAAATACGGGTTTCACCTCCCATAATTTGCACCATATAACGAATCCTCTTAATATAATCGGAAAGTAGGTTAGAATCACCAATTTTCCTCCTAACTTCCTGACTTTCCTCTTTCCACGCTGTTTTTTTTATCCATTCTAGTTTAGCATTTTTCTGCATTTGCCAATTTTCCCTTTGCCAGCCAGAAAAAAATTTATTATACCACAGTCCGGTGTTACCTTTGCCCGGATTGTGTACAAAAGAATTTGCTTCATGGAAGGCATGATTATATAAAGGCAAAGTCATCCTTATATCTCCCTTCTCTAGTTTTTATTATCAGGTTCCTTAAGAAATGCTACAGTAAATTTTTTCAACCAATCAAGATAAGATAGAGCCTCAGCCTGAGCCTTTACATAGCTGAAACGATCACTCTTGACAATTGACTCCATTAAAGGAGTATTGATATTATCCCCTGTTATTTTATAAGGAGCAAATCGATTATCACGGCAAAGCCAATCCTCTAAAATATTATAAACAATACGGTGGGGAACTTCAGTTGCTCCTTTTGCTTGTGCTAATAAGGTCGCTGCAGCCTGTCCTAATCCATTATTAATAATTGCCGCAGGTAAATTTTCTACACAACTAACAAAAATTTTACGTCCCTCACTGCCTTCCGGAAATTTTTCAGCTGTATTATAGACATTTTTCAAAGCATGCCGTGCCCGTTCTTGTTCAATAGTTTGCTTAAAAGATTTTTTATTTTCAGTTATAACCATTACATTTCACCCCCGATAAGCAAAGATATTGCACACCACCCTTGCCCAACAGTTTCATTTCCTCCTACCTGTAAATAAGGACGTTTTTCAAATAGTTCAGCAATAGTCTTAATTGCATTATTTTGATGCTCTATTGGCCTTGCTATTAATAGGGTATAAAACAGCGTCTCTGCAGGGATAGTCTCTTCATACCAAAGATTTTCACTCGTTTTTGTATCTTTTTCCAATCTATTACGGGCATTTACAGCTAGGCAATTACTGGCAAAATAGTTGAATTCATCGTCATTGATCACTACTAAAGAATTCTTTAAACGGGTGCGAACTGAATCATGTTTTATAAGCGGAGAAATATTATTAACCAAAACAGAAAGATCCGTAGGTACTATTTCAAATGATAATTCTTCAAGATACAGATATTCAAAAGAACTACTATCAGCAGCAGCCTGTCCTTCTTTCAATTCTATGGAAGGTAATTCGGGTAAAGTTTCAGAAATAGCAGATAGTTTATAATCCCGCCAATATCGTTCTATTAAATAAGGACAGGTTATCCACACAAAATGAGTATTAAGAGAACGAACTGGCAATAATAGTAGACGACCATCAGTCACTGCAATCACACCTGCACTCTCAGGTCGTCCGAAGAGATGGTCCGCATCAGCGGAAAGTAGTTCGGCAAAATCCCTTAAGGCCCCCTTAAGACTGGAACCTGGAATTACAGGATAATTTGTCGTTTTTTCTCTAGCTACAGGCAGGTCAATTGCGTTAGCTGTTTGTCCTGAACCTGGATGCAAGAAGGTCTCAGCAAACATTCCCATTATGGCATTATTCATCATTAATCAACCTCCCATTTACCAATTACTATTTGTCCATAACCATAAACATTTTTTTCACCAATACAGGCACCATGGAGCTTGTCAAGAACAGAAAATTCCTCCTCAGTACCTTCAAAAAACCAGGTACTACCAGGTGCAAAATAAGGAGTTAATGAGCGAGGTTCCCGATTGACAATATCCCAGCCACCAAATAATTGAGGTCTTATAAGACAGGCACTAACACAATGACCTGGAATGCCAGGAGGACCATATCGTATTACTTTTGTCATATCTTTAAAATAACCAGGAGTAATCAAGGTAACAGTATAACGTAAAATTCCTCCGTTTCCTGATACCAATGTTGGCCGTATAGGCAAAAGTTCTTTTTGATCTTCTTCAGACAACTTTCTGATCTCAATTGCAGACAAACGCCCTTCACCACCTAAAGGCACAACTCTATTGGTAACTTCAGGCCATCCAGCAGGAATGCCATTAACAATTACTCGAATCTTTAAGCCTTTTTGTGGGCGTATATGGTTTATCCGATATAGGCGGGAGTCTTCCGCTGTACGAGTATTATCATTTCGTTCAAGGCCTATCCGTGATTCTTCCTGCCATAAACTTTCCTTTTCTTTTATTTGTTCTTCTAAAGGTAACTGGCCAGATAAAATTCTGGTAAAACCAGCTCGACTTATATAAATACCTTCAACAGAACCTGCTCCTTCCAATTTCTCTAAAGGCTTTGGGAGACAAATCTTCTCACCTAAATCGCATTTTACTGGTTCTCCCGGAACAAGAAAGACAAATTTTATAGAAGAATTTGGTCCCGACTCTCGTTTGACTAAAAGATTATATGGCATCTGGTAATATGTTTCATCATCATACGTAAGGTAAGGCCCGTGGAAAGAAAGAACACCCAAATCTTTGGAGGTTCCAAGTTCAGGAGGTAATGGTCCTTTTGTAGGTGTCCATCCTTTTGCTACAGCTAAAGCAGTTCGAATAGCACCTTGCAAAGTGCTTATTGTCGGTGGGAAAATACTCCGTACACCGATATACCCTCCTTCGCCGGCGTTAAAAGGCTGTCCATTACGGAAAAAGCCTGTATCAAGGAGTGTGAAATCCCATACTTGCTTTTGGGTTGTCATCTTTCCACCCCCTTTTGCAATAAGAATTTAAGAATAAACAATCCAGCCAGTTCAAGACTTTCTACTTTACTCTGTATTTTTCCGTTTTCATCTCGCCACCATTTTTGACAAAGTGGTAATAATTCTTGAATTAAGACACGTGCTTCTTTCTGATCAATTTTACGTGACCGGCTCTTAAGATACTCGGCAGTTATTAAATCGGTAAATAATGAGACTTTTTCTTCTATTGTCATACTGGAATCTTCATCTAATTTAAAAGGAATTATACGACTTTGAAGATTATAAATAAAAGAAGTAGTAAATTCCTGTCTTTCTTCATTATTATAATTCTCCTTATCTTTCCCAAATCGCTTAATAAAGTAACTAAAAATATTTGGTTCTTTTTTTAGTACTACTTCCCATGGGGCAGACCAAGTAATAACTCGACCAGCCCGTTTCCAAATCGTTATCGCTAAACTGTCCCTTCCAGTTTCATCTTTGGCTACTTTTGAGAGGAGACGTTGTGCCTCAGTATAAACCTCAGTAAATACTGTAGTATAGTGCGCATAAACAATTGCACCAGAGATAGTAGTATGCAAATTTTCTTGATAATTTCTACTTAAATCTTTAGAAAAAACTTTATTAAATTCTTCAAAATAATTTTTCCGCAATTCTGCTGCAGTGGGTATAGCACTTTCCAGGGGAAGTAAAGCCAGGACATCGTCACCTCCAGCATAAATAGTAATACCATTATGTTTTTGAACAATCTGCGGTACTTTTTGACTAAAGCATCCTAAAGCTTTACTAACTTCCTGAGGAAATTTTTGTAGTAATTTCCCAAGCAAGTCTCCATCCATTAATACCATAGCATAGAATGGAGAAGGTAAATCACCTAATTGTTTTAACTTTTCTTTAAGTACTTTTATATTCTGTTCGTATTCTTGATAAACAGTAGATACCTTATAACTTGTTTTTTTATCTTTCTGTTCTTCCCATACACGGGGATTGCAAATTGCATCTTCAAAGAAGCACTTTCCATCCAGAGAAAAAAATTCTAACAAGCCTGGATTTTCTGAACATACCCGCTGAAGTACTGGAAATATACCTGGATTTTCCCGTGAAGCAGCACCAGGTAGATAATTAATACAATCAGCAGCGTATTTTTGTGCTAGCTGTACTTTTTCCGAATCACTTGCTACTTTCTCCAACCATGTGACTGCAGCAAGATAAGGAGTTGAAGGATACCGGATCGGTACCTCCCAAAGGACATCGGGAGCAACCAAAGGAAAAAGGCGTTTTACCAACGCAATGGCAGAAAGTCGCTCTTTTTCATCTATTTCATAACGCCCGATTTGCTTGCGTAAAACTGCCCAAAAGTTATCTTGTTTTTCTCTTTGTTCCTTGTTTTTTGCCCTTATAAACCCAGATAATTCCTGAAGATTTTCAAAAAGACTGCATTTATCACCAAATTCTACAGTAGGAATATAACTACGCCAGTTTTTTCTTCGCTCGAGAGAAGAATTAGTTTCTCCCATCACCCACACAATTTCCCAAAAATTGTTGATCTGTCGTTTCCAAATCTCTTCTGTCTTCTCTCCCAACCCAGCTACCGGCTGAAGGTAACGATTCCAAACGGCATTACATAGATTACCCCAAGCTTCATTTATTGCTTCAACACATTTGTTTGGATCAAAATCTATAGGAACTTCTGCCCGAAATCGGTTAGGTAAGGTAGCAATTTTAAGATTCTCATCGATATGATTGATACTCTTATCTTTTCGAAGCGAGTCTATTGCTTGTAAAAGCGGATCACTTATATTACCCTTATTCTTCACAATAGCAGGAAGAATAAGGTTTCCTTCGTTCTCAAGAATTACTGCCATAGCTTGTCCAGCAAGATACGATAGAAGAAATGAACCTGCCCAAAAATCCCTTGTCCTTCGCGCACGGGCAATAAATCCCTGTACAGGACCTATAGAAAAGTCAAGAATAGTCATCTCCTTCACGGCCATACCACCACCTTATGAGAGAAAGCAGAACGCTCCATAAAGTTTTCTATTATTTGGTATTCTGCACTTTCCTTGTTATAGTTAATTCTTTTGTTAAACTTATTTTCGTAACGCTCATTCGGAGTACGACGTTCTTTGACCGAAATGCTTATAGTTGTGTTTTGTGGAAGAAATCTAACTGGAAAAAGAGATAATACTGCAGCATAACTGTCATTTGCCAGCTCATGAATATGAATAAACAACGGACTGGCACGACGATTTGCTTTTCCTATTGGATGGATTTGTACATTATATTTGGTTCTAGTTGAAGAAAAGTAGTAATTATGAGGCAGTCCAAAAACCATCCTATCTGGGAAATTTTCTAACTCTCCGGTCTGACAGAATTGCATTAATAGATCATGATCAGGTTTAAAATTTTGTTCTGCTGCTTCACCATTTGACAAAATATGTTTCCCATTTTTGTTTTTACCATAACTCCGGTAACGTAATAATTCAAGTCCAATTTCATTTAAGACATCAATAGCTTGACTACCAGTTTTTCCAATCCATATCTTAGTTTTACTGCTGAATGCAGTATAGTCTGGAAGCCCGCTTTCCTCTTCAGTTTTTATCCCTAATTCATTAATTAGCTCTCTTTGATCTTCTATCAATTCATCAACATTATTTGGTGGTTCCCAGATTTTTTGTCCATCCAAAGATAAGGATAATAGTGATAAAGAACCAAAACCCCGACGAGAACGAGCTCCTGCTCCACCAAAAAAACCTAAAGCTTTAAGTGTTAAGGGAAGGAATAATTTTGCTTTCTCTGTTATCTCTCCCTCTTTTTCTTTAAATAATAAACGAAGATTAAAAATACTACTGCTGGTATAGTGCAGACGCTGCAACTCACCCTTGTAATTAACAAGTCCATGTCCCAAATAGATAAGGCCATATTTTTCTTTAAAGTCTCCGATGCTTTTATTTTTTTCTTCAGCTATATCCAGTATATCTAGATCAAGGTAAAAAGAAGATTGCCGATCAGTACTTCCAAAAATCTCATTTTCTAACTTTTGTACTTTTCTCCAATCCCCAAGTCTGGGCAAAGCTATTGCACGGAACCAAAAGCGTAGTAGTCCTTTAAACGAAGGAGGACGAAGTTCCGGAGTTTTTTCTTGTTCTGCTCCTGCAATAAACATAGGAGTAGTAATTTTGTAAGTTGCCTCTAGCATCATCCGTAATAATCCCTCCTTAAATTATTAAATTCTTAGCCTTTTAACAGATACACGGTTCATAACAAAATCATCCGAATTATTACTGCTTCTATCTTGAGAATTGATATTTCCTGAACTGTACATGCTCAAATTCCCGAGACAGCTTTATGGTCTCTCCCACCTTCTCTTCAACTACTTTTCTTTCTGTTGTGGCATACACCGGAATTACATCTCTGGATATGCAAAAATCTACAATGAACATGGTTGCACCGAAATCACCCTGTACCAGTGCATAATCTCCCGGCTCACCATTTTCTTCAATCCATGCTGCTATATCTGATAGATACTCATTTAAAGACTCCAATTGCGGAAGAACATTTGCCCATTTATTTAGCAACTTACTATCCATACTTATAAATTCTACTACTCCTAATCTTTCCCTGGCTTCTTTCTTTTGTTTTTCTGTTAGTTCATGGGAAAAAATCAGCAACATCTTTTTCTTTCTTGTTTCTTCCGTTGAGTTTTTATAGTGAGGAGATTTATAAAAAATATTTTCAGCATCTTCTATATATCTGGCAAGATTATCTTTAAACCTATGAGCCGCAGCGGCATTATGCCTCATTCCGCCATGGTTAATATCGTTTCTTTCCTCTGCTATGAAATAGATAAGGGAAAATAAATCCTTAGCTTCTTCCTCTGTCATACCCAGTGATTTAAAGTCAGGAGTTTTATCATTATTGTAAACCTCATATGCATATGAAGTAACCTGTGCTCTATCCTGTTTATTCAATTTATCCAGAGCCCATTTTTCACATATATAACTTATAAGGCCTTCTTCTAAAATAGTAAAACCCTGTTGATACATGCGGTTATCCAGGCACCACTTAGCTGTTTCGATAACATTTACAAGTTCATCTTCAAAACTAAAGTTTCTAAATTTTTCCTGTAACTTATCTATTACTGGAACCAGTGGTTTAATCTTGCTGTGGGCAGCGCTTTCAAGTATATTTTCGATATTTTTTTTAAGTGACACAGTTGCCGAATGTATTTCCTTTCCCCTGCATGTATATACCACATCACTATACCGCCTCATGGAATCAGAGAGATTTCTTAATAAATTTGGATCCCTAAAAAGAAGTGCAGGGTCTTCTTTTTTCCTGGAACTGACCATCTGTTTTTGTATAGACTCATTAATTCTTTTAATTTCTGCTATTGTTAAATCTTCCATTAAAGATGCATCACCGGTAGCCAGATACCTGTCCACCCCTATAGTCCAATCAAACAACTGGACAAATGGGGTTAAGTCAAATATAGGGGCATTTCTCTCCCCTAAGCCCATTTCTAATACTTGGTCACGATTCCCTAATATATCAAAGGCACCGTAATATATGGCATCTAATTTACATTTTTTTATGATACGGGCATAATTGATTACTATAAAGGTCAACATAGGAAGATATCTAAGGGAATGGGTAATATCCAGTATTATTTCATCTCCATTATTCAGTTCTCCCAGAATAATATCAAATAATTCCCATAATTCTTTTTCATTCTTACCAGCAGGAATGGAAACAACATTTATTTTTGTATTAGTCTGCTTTGAATAACGCTCTAATTCATCTCTCAAACCTGGCCTTCTCATATCATTAGATTTGTTTTTCTCCCAATTTTTTAAATATGCATCACTTGTGGCAAATATAACTACTTCATCTGGAATTACATCATTCTGTTGCAAT
This sequence comes from uncultured Bacillota bacterium, assembly GCA_938003915.1. Classification (GTDB taxonomy): domain Bacteria; phylum Bacillota; class Clostridia; order Caldicoprobacterales; family UBA3941; genus JAAYGY01. Next base: position 9,454 of record CALKWV010000156.1, read on the forward strand.
ATTTCCAGTATTGCTTGTTGGATATAACGACAATTATCCACCTTTTTATCTTCCAGGAAATAATTACAAGGAACATATTCACTTGCACCCAAAAGAGAAAGAAATTTTAACATAATTTATCACCTGTCCACTCTGATATAATCGGAAAACTTTAGGCTGCCTGTTCATCTCTTTTGTCATATGTATTAGTCCACTTAAAATTTGTAAATTTAATACAATAATCATTGTATTAATATTTATTTCTAGAATTATTGGAATAATCCTTCTTTTTACTGTTTTTTCTTGTAATTAATAAAAATAATAGCCTCTTAATTAAAAGGCTATTAGTGTAATCCTTTTCTTAATAAGCAAGGATAATAGTCCATGGCTACATTTCAAATTTCTTCCTTTTGACCTCAATGAAGAGGAAGAAGAGCGAATGTTTCAATTCCTAATAGGTAATCTATAAACTATTCTCTGCTTGAATTCTGCATTTTTCGCCTTGATAGTTTCAATTCCTCATAGGTAATCTATAAACAATCGTACCAAATTTACCGGCGGTATTCTCCAGTTCATGTTTCAATTCCTCATAGGTAGTCTATAAACACTGTCATTGTAGCAAGTGTAGCTCCAGTTGAAATAGTTTCAATTCCTCATAGGTAGTCTATAAACGCTATATAAAATCTATTAATAGAATCCAGGGTATAAGTTTCAATTCCTCATAGGTAGTCTATAAACGTCGCCGTTTTGTCGCCAGATTTTATGATATCACACGTGTTTCAATTCCTCATAGGTAGTCTATAAACAAGGCCCGTCAAATCAAGAAGAAGAAGGAACAACTTCGGTTTCAATTCCTCATAGGTAGTCTATAAACTAGGGGCATTGACCCAGACGAACTGGAGGATTACTTAGTTTCAATTCCTCATAGGTAGTCTA
>CALKWV010000157.1 GCA_938003915.1 uncultured Bacillota bacterium
TCTATAACATTCCCCAAAATAAATTGAGTTGGGAAGTAAGAAAGAAAAGAAACATACCAATGATAATCATTGTGAGCGCTTGTTTTGGAGATTGATATAAAACAAAAATTGTAGCTACCCAAAGTAGGAATTCCAAAATATATCTAATGTCAAAATACCAAAATCCAAATATAAAAGCCTGTCTTGTCATAAACATAAATATTACTGATGAAATACAAGTAGCAACTGGGCCTTTTCCTTTGGCATACCAACATATAATAGCCATAAAGGGTGAAAGAAAAGTCATGCCAATCCAAATCATCATGTAGGATTTAGGGAAAAAGCCCGCTATAGTAACGGTGTACAGGTAATAACTTCCCACCATACCAAGAAGAAACAAAAAAACGTTAATAGCAGCCCTAACTGGTGATTTGCTATACACTGATATTAATAGTGATAGGAAGATCCAAACTCCCATACGTGAAAAGAAATTTCTTAAATCCAATACCTCAAGAAAATAAGGCAATAAATTGCTAGCAGTCTCATCAAGGGCTTTAGAAATTACTCCCAAGATAATACCTACAACAAATATAGTAAATGAATATAAAAACTTCCGTGATAACGATATGCTTTCTGGTCTTCTTATTTCATTTAGATAAGCTTTCATATCCTTCCCCATCAATAATAATCTTTCACCTTTTTCATAGCATTGCTACGCTTATTTATGATTTATGAATATGGGCTACATATGATATGGACCATTGATGGTATAGTTATTATAATTCTATACCATATATACGGGAACTTTCTCCCCATGGATGATAACCAGTGCCGATATAATTAAATCCATACTTTTCATAATATCCAATATGAACAGTACAAAGATACAGATGAGAAAAACCTCCCGCTTTAGCGTCTATTTTAGCCTGTTCTAACAATAATGATCCATAACCGTTTCCCCTATATTCCTTCTCAATGTATAAAGCGCAAAACCAAGGATATAAGTCCATACGGCTAATAAAATCATTGATTATACTGCTTAACCTATATACAGTGCCTCCAAATTACCTGGGGAAAGAGCACCACCTTATGCTTCCTTGGCCCCGCTGCTAGCTCTTCCCCATATTCAAGTTAGCATTAATCTAAGCCGTTACCCCTTCAAAATCATTATAAATGTACCAATTGTAATAAATATACCGCCAAGAATGGTATTTGTAGTAGGTTTTTCACGTAATATTATAAAAGCCAGTATCATTGTAATAACAACACTAAATTTATCCACCGGAACTACCTTTGAAACATCCCCGATTTGTAAAGCTTTATAATAACAAAGCCAAGATAATCCTGTTGCAATCCCTGATAAAATCAAAAATATCCAACTTTTTTTACTAAGCTCCGTGATTTGGGTTTGCGCTCCTGTAACAAAAACTATTAACCATGCCATCACTAGCACAACAGCGGTACGTATTGCAGTTGCTAAATTAGAACTAATTCCTTCAATACCAATCTTAGCTAGTATAGATGTCAATGCTGCAAATACTGCTGATAATAATGCAAATATAAACCACATATAAATTCCTCCTCTAACTTATGGTGCATTATTGTCTTAGCTTTTTTCTTTAATATTCAATCCCTTAATAATACATTTCTAGTATTTTACCCTAAAAATCAGCTTCTTTTTTCATATAATTATATGAAAAAATCTTAAATCCTGCTATTAAACTGAAAGAGTTGAGCCTTATTGCCTAGGTGAGTCTATTTTTCAGGATGTAAGTCAATATCACGAGATGCCTGCCCAATAAGGAATGCATTAACAACACCTTGCCCATTTCCAAAAATACTATCTATTCTTTGTGCTAACAGGGGATTTTTCGGTGCTCTAATAAATACTTCCTTATAATATATTTTTATTCTTTAATTCTTTTATTGCATTCTTTACTGCCTCTTTAATTATAAAGTATAAAACTATTATTGGTATAGCTAAATATATTAGTGTTAGAATTAAAAATTCAATTATATCAGCCATTGTTAAGTCTCTCCCATCTTTATTAATTTTCCCTAATGAAAACATAATTGTTCTCATTGGACAACTTTTTTATATACTTATATTTTAATCTGTCAAATCCCTTTAAGTCTTCAACATTTTTTATATTATTCTCAGCCATAAAACGTACCATCTCCCCTCTTGCCATCTTAGCTAAAGTACCTTTTTGAACTACTTTCCCATCAATTAACTCGCCAAATGTGCAATTTATAAATCTTATATCCCTAGATAAGTATCTGGAAATACATTGACTATATTCCTTTGATGCCAAGTTTATAATTATTTTACTCTCTGAAAAAATATTCTTGGCAATCTTTTCGCCCCAAAACTCGTACAAGGTCTTATATTTCCAATTAATTAATTTTGATTGCATCTCCAGTCTATAGGGTACCACCCCATCAAAAGGTCGTAAAACACCATAAAATCCAGATAATATTCGCAAATGGTTTTCAATATACTCTAATGCATCATAGCTAAATACTTCCGGTCCCATATATTGATATTGTAATCCTTCAAAAGATACAATTGCAGGAGTAAGATTATTATATAGATCCATGTCCTGTATCCTTTTATAATTTAATTCCGCAATGCTGTCGCTGCACTTCCAAATAGTTTTTAGTTCTTCATAGCTCAATTTCTTCAAATAATTTAATAATATTTCAGCTTCTTTTATAAATACTGGTATGTTTCTATGTAAAAAATAATCATTATTTACTTTCATTTTTTTTGCAGGGGAAATTATGATCCTAATATCTGTCATTCCTATCATCCTATAATACTGTTTTATGCCCATTCCTTATAAAGCCGGGCAATACTTGTGGAGAATATAATTCTTATAATCTCCTACTTGAAACAAACGCATACTTTCAGCATCGCCATGTTCAATATAGGGCAAACTGCTCAATATTTGTTTTGTAGATAAAGGTTTGAATGCGGGGAGCAATTCCGTGCTGCAATAATATATCAATAGTCTGCAATATCTCAGAAAGCTTGGTCGTGATTTGCCACAATTCTTTATAATTATCACTATAATCTTCTTAACCATAGCGGTCAGTCACTTCAAGATTATCTATAAAAGGACGAAATTGCTCCGTAGCAAATTTTAGATCATAAATGGATAAATTCCGGTTGGATGTAGCTCCAAGCCAACAATGTTTACATCTGTAAGGATTATCTTTGCCAATTTCATTTTCCCAACCCTACTATAATATTATGGTTCAAGATCAATCTCCACTAATATTGGAGTATGATCTTGCCTT
>CALKWV010000158.1 GCA_938003915.1 uncultured Bacillota bacterium
CATGCCCTAAATTCAGGTAAGCCCCATGATCATAGAGCGCCTGACTACGATGATTGGAACTTAAACGGTGATATACTCTTTTGGTACCCTGTGCTAAATCAGGTCATAGAGCTATCCTCCATGGGAATCAGGGTTGACGAAAAAAGCCTTAAGGAACAAATCCTTATAGCCGGCTGTCAAGATAGACTCACCATGGACTATCACCGAGATCTTTTGGCTGGAAAGCTGCCCTATACCATAGGTGGCGGCATAGGACAGTCCAGAATGTGTATGTTCTTCCTGGGTAAGGCCCATATAGGTGAAGTCCAGGCTTCTATTTGGTCTGATGAGATTATTCAAGAATGTGAAAAGGCAAATATATTCCTATTGTAAAAGTAGAATCTTTTATAATAATTCTCTTCTTAATTCCTCAGGAGATTTTATAGACAAATATGCGGGCGGGACATCAAAAACTGTCCTTGCTCCCGTTTGCCCTTCTTTACTCATTCTATACACTGCCCTAGCATAGGCTGTTAGTACACTGCCGGTAAACTCTGGATTGCTAGCTAAGTTTAAAGAAAACTCAACAATTTGCTTATTTTGTTCTTCGGCACCTGTTACGCCGCTTCTAATAACTATTCCACCATGGGGCATTCCAGAATGCTTTTCTTTCAACTCTTGTTCGCTAATAAAGGTAACCTCAGTTTCATAGTCTGCAAAGTAGTTGGGCATGGTCTTAATCTGATGCTCTATCTCCTTTTTGTCGGCTCCCTTCTCAGCAACTACATAGCAGTGCCTAAGATGTCTCTCTCTAGTAGTTAGATCCGGATTTTCTCCCTTTCTAACCCTATTTAAAGCATCCTCAATAGGTATGGTATACTGAACTGCATCCTTAACTCCTGGCACCCTTCTGACTGCGTCTGAGTGTCCTTGGCTTACTCCCCTACCCCAAAAGGTGTATGTATTTCCTTTAGGCAGAATAGCCTCCTGTATTAAGCGATTTATAGAAAAAAGACCTGGATCCCACCCAACCGAAATCATGCAAAGATTTCCCCCTTCTTTGGCAGCAGCGTCTACCTTTGCAAAATACTCCGGAATCTTTGCATGGGTATCATAACTATCTACAGTATTAAAAAATTGAGCTAAATAAGGTCCTTGTTCGGGCAAATCTGTAGCTGAACCGCCACAGAGTATCATTACGTCTATTTTATCCCTATAGGATTCTACTTGTGACATGTTCACCGCTTCTACACTAGGAGTTGCAAGCTTAATGCTTTCAGGATCACGCCTAGTAAATACAGCGACTAATTCCATATCAGGATTATATCTAATGGCCGCCTCTACACCCTTGCCCAAATTCCCGTAGCCAGCTATACCTATTCTTATTTTTTGACTCATATTCATTTCCTCCTAACCAGCAACTATTTTTGCATAAAATAACCTATAATAAAAAGTATCCATATGTGCAGAGGATAAAATCCATAAAAAAGATATTTAACATCCCTGCCTTTTTTACCATTATATAAAAAGAAAAAAGGCAGAGCAAATACCATCATCCACTGATAATTTTCTATAAATAGTCCTCGATAGCTTAAATCGCTAATAGTAAATATAAATGATAATACAGTATAAGTGATAATTAGCATTTTCCTGTCATTTCTGAAATAATAAAAGATAAGAATCATAAAGGAGATTAACAAGGAGCCTTCTGTAAAGGCAGTAATAAACAATATGCCTACTATAATTAGAGTGTTTTGAGTACTTCTTTTTACCTTTTTGTCATACTCAATAGTATTTAGCATCATTATACCTAAAGCCATAGGGAGAAATATGTTATTGTTTAGCTGAAATATATCATTAAATAAAAGAGGAGTTAAGGCCAGCACAATGCCGGTAAACAGTATCCTTCTGCCGTCATAGGCAGATGCCTTGTAAGTTAACCAGGTGATAACAGCCAAAATAATAGCTAAGACTATAGCTACTACATACATAAATGGTCCTATAGTTTTATCTCCCATAGGAAACAGGATAGAAACCAAAAGATTTCCCGTAGTCATTATGCCTGCTGCTACCATCAATCTCTTTGCATAATTGTATCTATTGCTGGCACGAAAAAAACCATCCACCAGCAAAAAGAAAAATACTGGTGCTACCACCCTGCCAATATAGTTAAGCCACAAGGGGGTATTGGGCAAAAAGAAACCAATATGATCTACCACCATTAGCAACAGCATCAATAATTTTAATTTAAACCTATCCATTATAACTCTCCTGCTTCACCAAAGATTCAAAACTATAGATAAAAATATCAGCATGCTTTTTTATCTGGTCCAAATCATGCTCTGAATGCTTGTCATATACCCCAACTGTCTTCATCCCTACGCTTTTTGCGCTAAGTATGGCCGGTAGAATATCTTCAAATACTACGCACTCAACAGGCTGTAACTCCATTTTCTTGGCAGCTAACAGAAAGATATCGGGAAAGTTTTTGTTTCTACTTACTTCACTTACTGTGGATATGGAATCAAAATAATGCAAGATATCATTATTTTTTAATGTAGCATATAAAAGCTCAGGAATATTGGAGGTAGCCAGACCAATTTTAATGTTATTTTTCTTTAAATAGGAAAGATATTCCTCTACACCTGGCTTTAATTTAACATTATAAACGTATTCATCATAGGCCATCCTATTCCATTCATCCATTATCTCATCAATAGATTCAGCTAATCCAAATCGCTTTTTAAAATATCTGGCACAGTCTTCGAAGGTAAGTCCTTGAATTTGTTTTGTCAAATCAGCGGGAACTTCAAAACCCCTTTTTTGTAGGTACTGTATGTCTACATTTGTCCATACACCCATTGAATCTACTAAAGTTCCGTCTAAATCAAATATAACTCCTTTTATTCCTTTAAAAATTGCTTCCACCCCTTGCTTGTCCTTTTTTTAATTTAACTTATCAATAACCTCATGAAACCAGCATAACAGATAAGTTTTAAATATTTTAATTTATTATAAACCAAAACTATTCAATATGCATTATTTAATTGCAAAAAAATTCCCGCAAAATGCGGGATTTTTAATCTAAGAATTCCAGCTGTTCTTTTCTATGGGCCTGTTTTTCTAGCGTCTTTCGCAGCGTGTACTCATCCATACGTGAAGCATTATTTTCTATATAGCCTTCTGTATACTCTAAATTTTTCTCTAAATTTTCTACCTCATCTTCCTGCTCATGCTTCCCGTAAGCGATTATATTTTTCAGGTTTTCCATTCTGTCCTTCCGTTCCTCTTGTATTTTAGATACATGTCTTATATTTTCAGGATCGGAAATATGAGAATACTGTTCTAAATGCCTTTGAGTGCGGACATATCGGTTATTGATATTGAGCAGCTCCTCAATCCGACGCTCATTGGCCATTTTTAGTTCTTCTTTGCTATCCATTGACTTAGCATCCTTTTCGTTACGGCTCACAGAATTCCTCCCTCAAAATATAATCGATATTATTTTTCCCGCTGCAGTAAATAATATTTTAGTAAAGGTTTCTATTTAATTTTCAAAAAAATTTTAAAGTCCAATAGCATCTGCCACTTTTCGCATGCCTTTAATGGTTTCTTCTATAACTTCATTAAGCTCCATTCCCAGCATCTGAGCTCCCTTTTCAATTATGCTTCTATCTACACCAGCAGCAAAATTTTTTTGTTTCCATTTTTTCTTAACAGATTTTACAGTTAAATCCTTTACGCTTTTACTAGGTCTCATGAGGGCTGTGGCCGTAATCAATCCTGTTAGTTCATCAATGGTATATAAAACTTTTTCCATTTTCTCTACAGGCTCTACATCAGAGCAAATTTGCCAACCATGGCTTACAACAGCACGAATATAATCCTGAGGCCAATTTCTCTCTTCTAGTATTTCCTTGCTCTTGATACAATGCTGATCTGGATATTTTTCATAATCTAAATCATGGATCAACCCTATAATTCCCCACTTTTCCGGATCTTGGCCAAACAGTTCTGCAAAATGCCTCATAACCCCTTCAACAGCCAATGCATGCTTTATTAAGCTTTCGCTTTGATTGTATTCCTTCAATAATTCCCAAGCCATTTCTCTAGTAGGTGTGATTTTCTCCATGATATCTCCCTCTTTCCTTTCAGCCCTATCTTTAGTTTTACCATATACGTCCATTTTAGACTTAGGGACTTTTTTTGTCAATTATGATATAATTCCCTTTGGGTGATGACAATGGCGATTTTAAAAAATGATTGGCATGATTTGTTAAAAGATGAGTTTAAAAAAGATTATTACCTGGCACTAAGAAAGTTTTTAATAAATGAATATAGGACAAGGACTATATATCCAGACATGTATGATATATTTAACGCTCTTCATTATACACCCTATAAGGATGTAAAGGTGGTTATATTAGGGCAAGATCCCTATCACGGTCCCAATCAGGCTCACGGCCTTAGTTTTTCAGTAAAGCCAGGAGTACCAGCACCGCCTTCCCTAGTAAACATCTTCAAAGAATTAAACAGTGATGTTGGCTGCTATATTCCCAATAACGGATACCTGAAAAAATGGGCAGATCAAGGGGTTTTGCTTCTGAACACTGTCCTAACTGTCAGGGCAGGACAGCCCAACTCCCATAAAAACAAGGGATGGGAGCATTTTACCGATAAGGTTATTAGCTTGCTCAATGATAGAGAAGATCCTGTTGTATTTATATTATGGGGGCGCAATGCCCAGGCCAAGCAAGATTTAATAACTAATCCTCATCACTACATAATAAAATCCCCTCATCCTAGCCCATACTCAGCTAATCGGGGATTCTTTGGGAGCAGGCCTTTTTCCAAAACAAATAACTTCCTTAAATCCATTGGCAAGGAAGCTATTGACTGGCAGATAGAAAATATATAGGGATAGCCTATTGGCTATCCCGTTTCTCTTTCTATATCCTGCTGCCTAAGTCTATATATTAAAAACTTCTCTCTTTTATCAGTTTTTCCAGGAATCCTTATTTTATTTATCAATTCAAAAGGAGTATCCTTTCTTAAAAATTGCTTGTACTGGACTGTTGGATAATAAATTATTAGATCTACGGTACGGGGATATTCCTTTACTGACTCCAAAATATTGTTTACAACTTTCCTAAAAACCTTTATAGAAAAAGGATTAAAGAAATAAAATCGATTTTCCTCAGGTTTTATTTCGTACTGTTCAGCCAGGCCATATTTAAATTTTATTGGTGCCTTTATATGCTTGGCCCTTAGCCTATAAGACTCTATATTATTTAAAGCTTCTTCATAGGTCTTATCATTAGCTTCAATTCCCGTTACAGGTACATGGAATCTATTATGTATATAAAAGGCCACCCGGCCTCTTCCGCATCCAAAATCAACTACTGAATCGGATTTGTCTAACTTATATCTTTCAAAAAGTTTATCCAATGCAGCATATGGAGTTGCTTCATAGCGATTATAATGAACCTCCCCGTCCCCCCACTCCCGGATCCCTATAGTTTTTATGTTAAGGGATCTATCCAGTTTCCTTTCCCCCATGTTACAATGCCCCCTTTATTAGCTTTTATAAGGAAGATAAAAATTCTCCACCACCCGTTCCCATATCTAATAATGAGGAAGCTTCTAACAATCTAATTGTTACTTCATTTCTATAATTCCAACTTAGTGGAAACTCTTGCACTCTTCCCGTTGATTCTAAATATGAAAAATCCCATCCTTCGAATTTTTTACTTGCCTCGCTAACCAAGTAATCAAATAGTTCATTATCTGTTAAGGTTTTCTTCATCAAATTATTCTCCCCCATATTTTGTCTCATAAATTGAGTAAAAGACTCTTTGTTTCTATAAGTTTTCACCAGCTCTAATTTAAAGACTTAAAAACTCATCATTTATGATAGGGCTCGTTATTGATAATGCGATAAGCCCTGTATATTTGCTCGTATAAGATCATTAGTAACAAGTCGCTATCTATATCCATTTTGGATATCTTTAGATAAAAATCGGCATTTTCCACTTGGTGTTCATCATCAAAAACAAAGGTTAGATGACTATGGCCACTTATGCCCAATGATGATATTTTATCTGCCAACTCTTCTGAAGTTAGCATATTGCCACTGTTGCTTATTTTTATTAAATATGAATCCCTATTTATTTCTTTTTCAATCTTATTTGTTACATTAAGTTGGATCTTACAGTATCTTGTAAGTCTTTTTGCATACTCCTTTATAGCATCTTTTGTGAATCTATTCTTAATCTTTTTGGAAGTTACTATCTTTATTTTCATCTTCTCTAATTCCTTTGCATAATTCTCTTTTCTAATTCATTCAATGTTTATAATGACTATTGATAAAGGAATTGCTTTACTTAGCTTCAATGATTTGTCCAATAAAACTTAAATGATGGTTCAATAGCCACTATGTTTATGTAGCTATATTAATTGAACTATTATATATAATAGATTAATTCATATTTACTATTTAATTAATCTGGAGAACATGATAAATCTGCTCCATCAGTATCAGCCTCATAAGCTGATGTGGAAAGGTTAATTTTGAAAAGGACAATAAAAGGTTAGCCCTATCTAAGGTTTCTTTATCCAGCCCTAAAGAGCCGCCGATTATAAAGTCTATATTTTCCCTGCCTCTAAACTCTAGATCCCTAAGCCTCTTAGCCAAATCATCTGAAGATAAAGCCTGACCTTCTATGGCAAGGCCTATTACATAGGAATTTTGCCTAATAGCATTTCTAATGCGCTCACCCTCTTTAGCTTTAACTATTTCTCCTTGGGCTGCTGATAGGTTTTCCGGCGCCTTTTCATCTGGAACTTCAATTATTTCCACATGACAAAAGGATTTTATTCTTTTTAAATATGTGTTAATCCCCTGCTGAAGGTATCTCTCTTTTATCCTTCCTACTGCTATAATTCGTATATTCACGTCTCCTCCAAAACAATTAAATATTTAAAGTTCCTGCCATATACAGTATTTCAAATATAACATTCACTACAATTATAACTATAGCTGCAAAAGCAGGCAACATCTCAAGAAAAGTCAATCTACTGGACTCCTCTAGGGACACAGCTCTACCCTTTCCCTTATCTCTAGTATATATATGAAGGCCTACGACACAGCCAATAAAGGGTATAAGGGCTAGAAAGCCTATTATTCCCCATACTACAAAGGCTATGGTCATCATATCAGCAGGAAGCTGGGATATGTCTTGAGGCACTTGCTGAGCCACTTCAGGGTTTCCTATAAGAAGGTTTTGCATGTACAAGAAAAATACAGTAGTTCCATTATGGATGAAGTGATATATAACACCTGCTAAGATGGAATTGGTTCGATATACTACATAACTAATGATAATGCCAATTAGAATAATGGATGGTATGCTCATAAGCTGTAGGTGCAGCATTCCGAATAATATGCCGGTCATGACGATAGCAAATTTTGCTCCAAATCTCTCATAGCCTCTTAGTATCAGTCCTCGGAATAAAAATTCCTCTACTACAGCCGGAACAAGACCAATTACTAATGTAGCTGCCAGGTACTGGCTTAAGTTTTCTATATTAGGCAGCTGCTGACCAGTAGGGGTTCCTAAATGACTGACCACCCAATACCATACCAAGTTAATTGCAATCATTACAAAATATCCGAATATAGCCATCCCCATCACTAACAAACCTTCTCCCGGCTTAATGGGATTAAAGCGCGCCACTTCTTTTATGTCCATTTTGAAAATTAGCATATAAATAAGAGGCGGCAGTCCAATTAATACAACTTCCATGATAAATAATTTCCAGTAGTAGTCTGCGCCCTCTGAAGTAGTTGGCAGCCATTTTGAAAATAGCATCTGAGACACTATCACCAAAATGAGTACTGTTAAATATACTATATTGGCTCCCAATACTGTAGGTTGTTTTGTTTCCTTCATTAAATTTTCCATAGGTTTCCCCTTCCCATAGAGATTATATTTCTTTTATATTTGTTATATTATAATATGAAAAAAAGAAAAAATATAGGCTAAAACTATCAAAGCCGGTTTTAAACCGGCTTTTCTACTAAAGTCATAGTAACTGTTATTTCTCGTCCATCCCTAATCAGCCTTAAATCTACACTTTCACCTACTCTATAGGAATATATAGTCTTTCTTAGATCCAACATTTTGCTTACCCTTTGGTCACCCACCATGGTTATAATATCATTTACTCTAACCCCTGCGGCATAGGCTGGACCATTTCTATCCAGCTCCACCACATAGACGCCTTCTTCAACATAATTGTTTCTATTGTAATAGGAGGCCATATCCCTATCAAAGCCTACAATCCCAATATAAGGGGTAATGAAACTGCCTTCCTCTACAAAGTGCTGTATTATAGGCTTGGCCACATCTATAGGTATGGCAAAGCCCATTCCCTCGGCACTGGTTACCTTTATAGTATTGATTCCTATAACTTCGCCCTTAATATTTACTAAAGGGCCTCCGCTATTGCCAGGGTTTATAGATGCATCGGTTTGTATAAGATCTTCCATAAAGTTCTCACCTAGGTTGGTGGGAACCCTAACAGTCCTATTTAAAGCGCTAATAATGCCTGCTGTTACTGTATGCTTAAACTGAAGTCCTAGAGGGGTACCTATGGCAACAGCTGTCTCCCCCACCGCCAGATTTTCGCTGCTCCCCAGGGGAGCGGCTATAAGATTGGTTGCATCCACCTTAATTACAGCAAGATCCAATGTAGGATCGGTCCACAGTACCGCACCTTCCAACTCATCACCATTTGTAAATATGACACTAATCTTACTAGTATTTCCTCCCACCACATGATCATTGGTAAGTATGTAGCCATCAGGATGTACTATTACCCCTGACCCAACTCCCTGAACGGCAACAGGCTCGCTCCACAAGTTTTCCCTAGTAAATTCTATTGTGGATATTCCTACCACAGCAGGGGTAACCCTATTAGCTACTTCCACTATTGTACCGCTGGTTAGCACTCGGTCTTGAGTTTCAACCTGGTCCCGAGTTTCCACTTGCTGCAGTCTGGCCCCTGATTCAGGTTGTGTATCTTGAATCTGATTCTGCCGCTGGGGTTTATAAGGCTTTTCCTGTGTACAGGCTACAATATTCATTAATAAGACTAATATTAGGAGCAAACAAAATACAGCCCCATATCTTCTCATAGCTGGACATACTCACTCCCTTAAGTCACGGCCATTTGGTAGCAGAGAGCCAGCCAGAAATTAGTTTAGCTCAAGCTTTTTAGCCTAGATGATAAAAATTACTTACCCTATCCCTATAGGTCATGTCCACCAATATATCCCTGCCATTTTTTATCCCATTTGCCTCCAACACCCCAACAACTGTACTATATGCCAGCTGGGGTAAATTACTTTGCTTGCTTAAATGAGCAAGGAGGACGTGGGTAAGCTTACCCTTTATCATCTTCACCAGGGCCAATCCTGCATCTTCATTGGACAGATGCCCCTTTTTGCCCATGATACGCTTCTTTAAATGTGCAGGATATGATCCTGCCTTTAGCATTTCAACATCATGGTTGGCCTCTAAAACTACCAAATCTGAATCCATGACAGTATTTATGATTCTGGAATTAGTATGCCCTAAATCCGTTGCAATACTAATCTTTTTACCTTTGTTAAAAAAACAAAAACCCACCGGCGATGCGGCGTCATGAGGTATATCAAAGGGCTGTATATTTATATCCTTTATATAAAAATCCATATTATTATCAAAAATTCTTATATTATTACTACTAATATTCCCAATTTTACCCTCCATAGCCTGCCATGTAGCTTCATTGGCATAAATGGGGACATTGTATTTGCGGGATACAACCCCCGCACCTCTTATATGGTCATCATGCTCATGGGTAATCAATATCCCATCCAGCATGGAAGGATCCAAACCAATTTCTTTCATAGCTTTTTCTATGCTTCTGCAGGCAAGACCTGCATCTACTAATATGTGGGTTTTTTCCGTAGCAATGTAGCTTGCATTTCCGCTGCTCCCGCTGAAAAGGGAACAGAATTTAAAACTCATGTAACAACCTCCTACGAAGTCCAACATAGCTAAACTTATATGTCATTATAATATGATTGCATCTGAAAATGCAAGCTAGCCCTATCCCTACCCACCCATGTCTGCTACTTTAATTTCTTAATTTAGGATCTAAGGTATCTCTTAGAGCATCACCGAATAGATTAACAGCCAGAACTAATATAGCTATTACCAATCCAGGGAACAAAAATATCCATGGTGCTTCCATTATATAGGACCTTCCTGTACTCATAATGGAACCCCAGCTGGGAGTTGGGGGCTGGGCTCCTAATCCTAAAAAGCTTAAAGAAGACTCCACAATAATTGCTTTTGGCAGCTCCATTGTAAAGAGAACTATAATTGGAGCTAAGGAATTAGGAAGCATATGCCTAAATACAATCTTTCTATCGGGAATCCCCAAAGCTTTTGCTGCCAATATAAAATCCTTTTCCCTTAGGGCTAAAAACTCTCCTCGAACCAGCCTGGTAAATCCCGTCCACCCTGTTAAAGCAAGGGCAAGTATCAAATTGTTCAAACTAGGTCCCAGGGTTGCAACAAATGCAATAGCTAGCAGAGTAACAGGAAAGGACCATACAATATCTGTCAAGCCTGAAATAATATAGTCCACTACTCCACCAAAGTATCCAGCTATAGCTCCTAGTACTACGCCTATAATAAGTGCAATACCAACAGAGAAGATACTAACTTTTAAAGATACTCTAGCACCATATATTATCCTACTAAAGATGTCCCTGCCTAGTTCATCAGTTCCCATAGGATACGACGAACTTGGGGGTTGTAACATATTAGGTAAATCTACCTCATCATAGGAATAGGGAGCAATATATGGAGCTAGGATTGCTACTAGAATAAATACCAGGATTATTATGCTGCCCAAAAGAGCTCCCTTATTTTTAAATAAGATTCTTAGAAATTCCCGTTTTGTGCTACTATACCACTTTTCTGTATCATCTGTAATGTCTCTTGTTTCTCGTTCCCCAAGCTTATCATAAACTTGGCCCCCTGAATAGGGACCTTTTAATACATGACCGCCTGCATGCCCATTCATTCTGTACATCTTTTTCCCACTACACTTATTTATAGCATGTTCCTTCCTCAACTTATCACCCCTTCTACTATGATTTTTTCTAAGTATGCTATCTAGTATCTAATCCGTGGATCTGCTGCTGCATATAATATATCCGCTATAAGGTTACCAAACAACACTGAAGCTCCAAGCACTAACATGGAACCTTGTACCACTGGATAATCCCTAGAAAAAATGCCATCTACCATCAATCTGCCTAAACCAGGAATGCTAAATACGGTCTCTAAAATTGCCGAACCACCTAGAATCCATCCCAGTCTCATACCTAATAAGGTAATTATGGATATTAAAGCATTTCTAAGTGCATGCTTATTCATTACTATCTTCTCACTTAAACCTTTTGACCTAGCAGTTCTTATATAATCCTCACCCATAACTTCCAGTATATTAGACCGTACCATTCTAGCTGTTACTGCTGCATCGGTTAACCCTACTGTAAATACGGGCAATACTAAATGCCAGAAACTTCCATGGCCCGAAATTGGGAACCATCTTAGCTTATAGGCAAAGATATATAAAAGAGTTAAGCCAAATCCGAAAGTAGGTATGGATATTCCTATTAATGCAAAAGTCATAGAAAGATAGTCAACGGGAGTATTTCTATGTTTAGCCGCTTGAATACCTACAGGTACGGCTATAGCAAAGGATACCATCAAGGACAAAACTCCCAGTTTTAAGGTTATGGGAAGACGCTCAGCTATTAAGTCCTTAACAGGTACATTTTTCAGTATAGAAGTGCCTAAATCTCCCCTTAAAACATTCTTTAAGAAGGTAAAATATTGGACATATAAAGGTTTGTCTAGACCTAGTTTATTTCTAACATTTTCATATACTTCCGGGGTAACGTTGGGACCCACCATAAGGTCCACAGGATCCCCCGGAGCCAAATGCAATATCAAAAACACCATCAGTGTCAAACCAATTAGCAATGGAATCATAAGCAATAGCTTTTTTATAATATACTTTGCCAATTTATCACCCCAATTCCCTACGTCCTAGTTAATTTTCCAGATCTATCCCGTCATTGTACTGGATCATCCAGGGATGGTGTTTAAAGTTCTTTACTTCTTTTCTTACAGCTATACTGTGATTGGGAATATATATAGGTACCCATACGGCTTGCTCAATAAGATGTTTTTGTACATCATGATATGCCAAAGCCCTCTCTTCCCAAGTAGGCATTGTTGCTGCTCTCTGTATAAGCTCGTCTGTCTTGGGATCATTCCATCTTGAATGGTTTGGATAGGGCATTTGACTGGAAAGCAAGAACCAGTCCAAAATATCTGCATTGGGCCAGCTATACTGTCTTAAGAATAGTTCCTGTTTCCCTTCTTTCAGCATTGCAGTGTAGCTGGAACTGTCATATAATTGGATTTCTACTTCTATTCCTACTTCTTTTAGCTGATCCTGTATAACTTCTGCTAACCTCTTAAATTCTGTAGAGTTTTCTGCTGCTAAGGTCAACTTTAATCCATTACCGTAACCTGCCTCTCTTAGTAACTCTTTAGCCTTCTCTACATCATACTCGTAGCCTTCCTCTTTACTGTTGGGATAGTATTCATCCTTCAATTTAGGGGGAAGATATCCATAAGCAGGCTGAGCTGTGTCTCTAAAGACATATTTAATGATCTCTTCTTTGTTTATAGCATGGTTAAGTGCCCTTCTAACCCTTATATCAGTAAAGGGCTCCTTATCACAGGCATATGCCAGATATCCTAATCTAGTTGATTCTGCTGAATATATCTCTATATCCTCATTATCTTCCAATTGCAACAGTACATTAGAGGTAATATCTCTAAGTATATGAACATTTCCCGCTTCAAGCTCCATAAGTCTTGTAGTCTCTTCTGGAATGGACCTAAAGACCAACTTGTCAATTATGGGTTTGCCTCCATTCTCCATCCAATCTGGTCCCCAGTCATAATCAGGGTTTTTCTTTAGAACAACTTCCTCTCCCCTTTTCCATTCTTCAAGCATATAGGGGCCTGAACCTACAATATATTTACTACCATATTCGTCTCCATATTTTTCATAAGCCTCTTTGCTGGCTATACCTGCAACAGTGTTAGATAGGATAAACAATAAATTTGGAAATGGATGTTTTAAATGAATTTCAACGGTATGCTGGTCTACAGCTTTTGCGGCCTTTACAGCTGCAAAATCACTTTGTGCAGGTGATCCTGTTTCAGGATCAATAATCTTTTCTATACACCAGGCCACATCCTCAGCTGTAAGAGGTGTGCCATCATGGAATTTTACACCCTTTTTCAAATGGAAAGTCCATACCGTTCCGTCATCGGAAATCTCCCAGGACTCAGCAAGACCTGGCTTGTAGTTATAATCATAATCTCGGGTAACAAGCCTATCGTATACATAGATAAGAGCATCATGATATACTCCTGTCTTAAAATGATCCAAGGTGTCTGCATCTTTGTCATAGCCAATAACCAAAACCTTTTCTGATGATTTTTCTCCACCACAACCCACCAATCCTAGTGGCAATAATAGAACAATTATTAGAAATAACGACAAAGATTTTAATAGACTTTTACTCATATATACACTACCTCCTCTGTTTTTTTGAATATTAAAGCAAGGTAATGGCATATTTTCCATACCTTGGTTTTATCTACATTAGTACTGTTATATATGAGTAAAGAAAACTAAACTCTATTTAATTTTTTCATAGAGTTTAAACCATCTCTGTACTTTTTGTTTAAAGATGGACAGCCAAGATAGTATATTGTTTAAACCACAAAACTGACTGCTATTAAGGCTTTACATGCATTAAAACCAGATGCATATTTGTTATTGATCAAGACAAAACCTGATTAAGGTTTTAACAATGTGATGATCAAAAATGCCTAATTAGCAAACTAGGTGTACGAAAATATGAAAGTCATGGTAATATTATATCACACCAATTCATACTTTGCAAATACGAGATGGTGGCTAATATATAGTTTATACACCACACTTTAAATATATGATTAGATAAAGTATAATAAAATTAACTTAATTGTATGGCACCAAGTTGCAATAACTATTATCAAGAACTATTATAAATTACAAATAATAACCTTTCAACTAGCATAGCAGATTAATTTATTAATACAGGAGAACAGTATGAGAGAAATACATGTAAATCAGATAGTGGAAACTGTACAGAAATTATGTATAGAAGCATGCTGCTACCTTGAAGATGATGTGAAAAAATTATTAAATAAAGCCTACCATGAGGAAAAATCAGAGCTTGGCAAAAATATTCTGAAACAAATCCAGAAAAATATCCATATAGCCGAGACAGAAACTATACCCCTTTGCCAAGACACGGGCATGGCGGTAGTTTTCCTTGAAATAGGTCAGGATGTTCATATAACTGGAGGCAGCCTTTACCATGCCATTAATGAAGGAGTTCGCCGTGGCTATGAGCTAGGCTTTATGCGAAAATCTGTATTAGATCCCATAACACGAGTTAATACAAGAGATAATACTCCTGCTGTTGTTCACTATAATATTGTTGAAGGAGACAGGCTTAAAATAACAGTTGCACCCAAAGGATTTGGCAGCGAAAATATGAGCAGGCTTAAAATGCTAAAGCCCTCCCAAGGCATTGAAGGGGTTAAAGAGTTTGTACTAGATACTGTATTAAAGGCAGCTGCCAACCCCTGTCCACCAATAATTGTAGGTGTAGGAATCGGGGGCACCATGGAAAAAGCTGCTCTTATGGCAAAGCAGGCTATTTTAAGGGACGCTGGCACGCCTAGCAGCCGTCCCAATATTGCTTCACTGGAAAAAGAATTACTAGAGCTTATCAACAAGTCAGGTATCGGTCCTCAGGGGCTAGGAGGAACAAGCACAGCCCTGGCTGTCCATGTTGAAACCTATCCCACACATATCGCCGGACTTCCAGTAGCGGTAAATATCCAGTGTCATGTAGCCAGACATAAACAAGCTATATTATAAAGGAGTAGATTATGAGTAAATACAAAGTTTTATCATTGCCTTGTTCCACTATAGAATTAGAATCTCTAAATATAGGAGAAATGGTGTATATAACGGGTACATTGATTACAGCACGAGATGCTGCTCATAAAAGAATGATAGAACTACTCAAGGAAGGCAAAGCTTTACCTATAAATATTAAAGGCCAAGCCCTCTATTATGTTGGGCCCTGTCCAGCAAAACCAGGACAGGTCATTGGTTCCTGTGGCCCTACCACTAGTAGCAGGATGGATGTATATACGCCTACATTACTAGACCTAGGCCTTAAAATCATGATTGGCAAGGGACAGAGAGATTCCTCCGTTATCGATGCCATGGTTAGAAATAAAGCAGTATATCTTGCTGCAATAGGAGGTACAGGCGCCCTTCTTTCCAAATGTGTTAAAAAAGCCAAAATCATTGCCTTTGAAGATTTAGGCACTGAGGCTATTTACAGCCTTACAGTAGAAAACTTCCCTGCAATTGTAGCTATTGATACTAAGGGAAATAACCTATTTAATGTAGGCCCAGCAGCTTTTTGCAAACTATAAAATTAAAATACTTCCAAGCAGATAGCCTAAAATTGCTTACTTGGAAGTATTATTTCTTACCGTCTTTATGAATAAGTATATACCAATATATATATCATTAATAAGTCCTTTTACAAGGCAGCTGTATCTTCAACATCATAGTTGGAAGTTACTAAAGAAAGCCTACGGGTCTTGCCATTTGCGTCAACTCTCTCAATATCTGCACCTAGGCTTACCAGCTTTTGCTCAATGGCTTCATAGCCCCGATCAATATACTTTACGTTGCTAATTTCAGTTACGCCGTCAGCCATTAGACCAGCTATTATTAAAGCCGCTCCTGCACGCAGATCAGTAGCTGTTACCGGCGCACCAGTCAGCTTTTCAACACCTTGGATTATAGCTACCCTATCTTCTATCCTGGCATTGCCCCCCATACGACTAATCTCATCTAAATGCTTAAAACGCGCCTCCCAAACATTCTCGGTTATAACGCTTACCCCGTCTGCAATGCTAAGCAAGGCGGACATGGGCTGCTGCAAATCTGTGGGAAAACCAGGATAAGGTTGGGTTTTGATATTCACATTTCTAGGTCTTTGCCTTCCTATCACTCGAATCTCATCATCACCCTCAATAACTTCCATGCCCATCTCAAGAAGTTTTGCCGTTACAGCCTCCATGTGCTTGGGTATAACATCTACTACTGTAACATCTCCACCTGTAGCAGCTGCAGCAATCATATATGTCCCTGCCTCTATCTGATCAGGGATGATGGTATACTCACATCCCGATAGTTTTTCAACACCATTTATTCTAATGGTATCAGTGCCAGCCCCTTTTATTTTTGCTCCCATGCTATTTAAAAAGTTAGCTACATCTACTACATGGGGTTCCTTGGCGGCATTAACTATGGTAGTAGTGCCTTCTGCTTTTACAGCAGCTAACATAATGTTTATAGTGGCTCCTACACTGACTACGTCCAGATAAATTTCATTACCCACCAACTTATCAGCAGATGCTTTTATAACGCCATGTTCTAGCACTACCTTGGCTCCAAGGGCTTCAAATCCTTTAATATGCTGATCTATAGGCCTGGTACCTATAGCGCATCCTCCAGGAAAAGACACCTCAGCTTTACCGAACTTAGCTAAAAGTACTCCCAAGAGATAGTAAGAGGCTCTCATCCTCCTTACCATATCATAATGGGCTCTATACTCTTTCATATTAGAGGCATTAATCTCTATACTTCCTTTGGGATTAAGCTTAACATAAGCCCCTAATTCTTCTAATATATTAGCCAATACTATAACATCATCTATATATGGAAGATTATCAATAGCACAAGTCTCATCTGCCAGTAAAGCTGCTGGCAAAATAGCAACAGCAGCATTTTTAGCACCGCTAATCTTTACTCTTCCCTTTAATCTTTTTCCACCATATATTCGAAGTTTTTCCACACCCCTACCCCCCCTAATATATATATTTAGAGGGAACTTCACCTCCAATATTATCCTGTTGATATCCAAATAAAACAACATTTCAATTATAACATCTCTGTTATACTAATTCATCACTAAAATTTTAAAATTGTTTAAAATTTATCTATAATTCAGCTTGTCCATAATCAATAAAGAACTTTAATCTTTGCATCAAAAATTACAGTAGAACGACTATATTATAACATTATACTATATAAACTTCATCTATCAATTAATGGCAGCCAGGGCACTCTCCACTCCTTTGAGCAGGACAGACAAAAGAATCTGATTCGCTGCTGCCAATCTGACCAAAAAGGCTTTTCCCTTGAAAAACTTGTTTATATTCCTTACTGCCACATTGTGGACAGCTGATTTTACTCCGATCATCTCCATAGACTAATTTATCAAAGATTTCCCCGCATTCATTGCATTGAAATTCTAGTAATGCCATACCTAAATCTCTCCTTTCTTAAAAACTATCATGTCTAGACCAAAGACTAGGATATCTTATGGCTATCTGAGATAATTTAATGGATTTCTAGGACTCCCGTTAACCCGGACCTCAAAATGAAGATGGGATCCTGTGCTTCTGCCAGTACTACCCATATACCCGATTAGCTGGCCTTTTTTGACGTACTGCCCTTTACTAACAACTCTTTTGCTTAGATGAGCATAATAAGTGACAATCCCGCTGCCATGACTTACCTTAATCAGATTGCCATAGCCTCCACTATTATATGCGGAATAGGTAACAGTACCACTATCTGCTGCATAAATAGGAGTGCCTTTAGGACCGGCAATATCTATTCCATTATGCATCCTGCCCCAACGCCTACCATACCTAGAAGAAAGGGTTCCTCTAGTAGGCCATGACATGCTTCCGGAGCTGCTGGAGCCTCCTCTAGAAGAAGGTACGCCTTTAACAGGTTTTTTCGTACCCTGCAAAACAATCTTTTTTACTGGTTCTTTTATTATGGTCTCAGATATCTTTTCCCTATCCTTTTCAACTCCATTCCTTCTATAGACTTTATCTATTATTTCCTTTTCACCGTTCTGACCTTGCTGGGACACTTTGGTCTGATTTGTATATAGAGAATCTGTCTTCCTGGTTTCTGTCTCAAAAGGAATAGTTTCGGTGTATTTAACTTTCTCCACCGTATAGATGTTAAGAGGTAATTGAGGTACATTTAGCTTTAGCTCTTGGCCTATCTGTAAAATATCTGACTCCTCCATTGGAGCGTTAGCCTCTAGTATTTGCTCTACAGTAATATTGTGCTTTCTAGCAATAGTCCAAACGTTGTCCCCTTCCTCTACAATATAAATCTGTTCTTCTGTCTCACCTTCCGTAAATCTTTCTAGTACCTTGTCCAAATCTTCCAGCTGATTATATGCTACATATGCATCTTTAATGACCACATTCTCTTCAAAGCCAATCTCTAGTAGTTCTATACCCAATTCCTCTGCTCTCTCTTTATAGGGTTGCTGTAGGGAATCAAGTATGGACTGTGCGGTTTTTTGGTCTTGTAAAATAGCCATCCTCTGACCATCTACTTCTATTATAGCGGCTTTTACCTTTGCCTTAATATTTGACCTTATTATATCTTCGAAACTATCAATACTGCTCAAAAAACGTTTATCAACATAAACCTCTTCAAATTTAATATCAACTTCTAATTTAGTTTCCATATTAAATTTCTTTTCAAATTCCTCTTGAATTTCATCCAATATGCCCTTAATATGGTTCTTGTCCTTGACTAAACCTATATTATGACCATTGTAATAGGTAAAGTAGGCCTTTTGTATATTTTCATCTGCAACTCTTGACTCATTTGAGGCTGCTTGTGTTTCTAATACATTGCTAGTAGAAAATACTCCAGCGCTAGTTAAAATAATAACTAATAGCAATATATCAGAAATATTCTTTCCTTTCAACCATTTCCCTGCTTTGTCTAAAAACTTTGACTTAAGTTCATCAATCATGGCTAGTTTCCCTTCCTGTGTTTTTTAAACAGTTATTTGCTTCGGTACCATTATACCACAAAACTCTAAAAATGTTACGTATTTTTTACGAAATTATTAAATTTTATTTGTGCCTGCTTTTCAACCTTCTTTACATTACTACTTTTTGTTATATAACTTACAATAAGTTAATTTCTATCATACAGCCATTGTTCAAAATAATTTTGCCAGCTTTGCCCGGTTACTGCCTCACATGCCTTATACAAATCTTCAGGCTTGGCATTTTGAAATTTATTATTTTCAAAGTAAGTTTTAAGTACTTTTATAAAGTTCTCATCTCCCATTTCCTGTCTCACTTCATGAAACATAATAGCACCTTTTCCGTAGACCAAGGCATCATATTCTATCCAGTCTTCAAATTCATACAAGGGCCTATGGATGGTTTCATCCATATTTTCACTAGCTCTGTAAATTTGAAATAATTGATACCTGCCTTTATCTATTATCTCTTGATATTTACGGTATTCTTCCTGCTGACCATAGCGCTGACCATAATATAAAATAGTAGAATACTCGGTCAATGCCTCATCTAGCCATGAATCATATATTTGATCATTGCCTACCAGGCCATACCACCATTGGTGGGCAACCTCATGAACAACAACTAACTCCAACCAATCATCCTGCTCTTCTTCATAAAGGCTGCCATCTATCATTACCAATTGAGGATATTCCATACCCCCAATAAAAAAGTCAGTTTGAACAACAGACAAAGTTTCGTAGGGGTATGGACCAAAAAGCTCATTAAAAATCTTAAGGGCAGAAGCCCCATAATCTAGAGCTCTCTCTCCTGCTTCCTGGGTATAGTAATAAGAATATACTGTAGTATCCCCTATGGTCATGGAGGAAGTTTTAAACTTCCGGCTAGCTACCCAAGCAAAATCCCTAACCGACAACGCTTCAAACTGCCAGATATTTTGTTCTGCCTTTTCTTCTTTTGCTATAAGTTTCCCAGTAGATGCTACAACAAAATCTTTAGGAGCACTAATGCTAACCTTGTAATTTGATATATCACTATAAAAAGGATCACCTAAGTTATGGTAAGGCTCAAGATTCCAACCCCTCCCATCATATACGCAAAGAATTGGATACCAATTACCTAGATTATAGGTATTGTCCCAATATCCAAATCTACCTGGGGATTGGGGCAGCTGCACCCCATATTCCATCAAAATATCCGCTTTATCACCAGGCTCGAGTGCTTTTTCTAAGGATATCATCAATATATCATCGCTATATCCCTGGATTGTGTATGATGCAGGTTTTCCGTTTAACTCTATATTATAAAATTCTATAAAGCCAGGGGAAAAGCCATTGGGATATGCCCTGCTCATCTCCTCCGGAGGAAATACAGCTTTGTCCTCATATTTAAAGGAATTGGGATAAATATGAAAGTATATGTTGCTAATGGAATTTTCTTCTTTATTTATGTAATGGACATGTTGCTTACAGTCCAATCTGCCATCTTGGGGATTAAAGCTAACATCTATCCCATACCAAGCCAGGTCCTCATCATGTTTTTGAAAAAGATTCCTATTATTCCATAATAGCTTATATGAGCCAAGTACAAAAACAAATAAAATAATAGCAATAACAATGCCTGACAGATATTTTCTTTTTATATAAGTAACTTTCATGCTATCGCCTCTTTTAAAGAATTAGATTAAACCTTTATTAATAATCATAATATGCTACTGCCCCTTTACTTCATAACTGAAGTTAGCAATAAAACAAATTTAAACACAGCTATGTATTAAATTAACTGGAATAAGGCGTTAAGTTAAATTTAAACAGTATAATATATATTCAAAGAGGCGTGCAAAAAACAATTGATTTAATGGTTGACTATAGGCAATTTTATAATGAATGTAGCACCTTGGCCAAAGATGCTATCTACTTCAATACTTCCCCCGTAGCACTTGATAATACTTTGGCAAATATGCAGTCCTAGGCCACTTCCACTTTTCTTAGTTGTGTAGAAAATTTGAAATATCTGGTTAATTTCATCCGCTGGTATACCTGGTCCTGTATCCGTAAATTTTATAACTACCTCATGGGGTTCTTGTTGTACATGCCATTCTATTGTGAGACTACCTCCGTCTTCCATAGCCTGAATGGCATTGTCTATTATATTTATAAATACGTGATGTAATGCACTTTTATCAGCTTTTACGCTAATATCCTCCTTATTAGGCCTGTATATAATTTCAACCTTATTTAGCTCCGCCTTAGGCCTCATTATGTACAAAACAGATTGTAACGCTTCATCTAATGACTGTTCCGTGATATTTTTTTGCTGATGTCTAGATAATATCTTGAAATCATCAAGAAGCCTATTTACCCGACTAATCTCTCTTAAAATTCTTTCTCCTCTAAAATGATTGATGGATTTATCTAGCTGCAATAACTGTATATAAGCACTAATGTTTGTAAGGGAATTTTTTACCTCATGGGATATTATAGAAGAAGCTTCAATAATACTATTTTGCGCCTGTTGCATCATGTCTTGCATACTTAATAGACATTCCTTATCTTTAGTTAATCGCAACAGGCTTTCAATACTGTCTGCCCCTACTGATATAATGGCCATAGTTGTCCTGCAAGCGTTTTCCACAGGTATCATAGCAAAAAGTACAGCATCAAGCCTATTCTCATCTGCATATATAGGTGCTGCAAACCCAACCCATCTCCTTAAAGCTTGGAAAAAATGTTCTTCCTCCCAAATAATAATAGGTTTTCCTGTTTCAATACAGGTACCAATGGCGTTTGTTCCCATATATTTTTCTAAATGAATACATCCCTTTTCAAATCCTAGCTCTTTTAGACCAGATGAATTGCCTTCAATATGTAAAATAACTCCCTCACTATTACTAAGCCCTAAAATTCCTCCCTTTTTCACAGTAATGGTAGAAAGAGTTTTCATGTAAGGATGAGCTATCTGTAATATTTTTTCATGTTTTTTCAGGATGTCTGCTAACTTATCAGATAAAATTTGCGGGGGTTTTGGCCTATGCTGTGTATTCAACCCATAACTAACGCATCTATCCCACGATTTGTTTATAGGCTGTCTAAAAGATTTACTCTCATAGGGTACAGCACTTTCCATTGCAACTTGTGTGTTTTCTTCCATACGATCTCATCCCTTCAGTTAATTCCTTTGATTAGCCTTTTTTTCATACCAGCTCTCTATAACTGACAGAATGAACGATATGAGAGCTAAAACTATAGCTGTATATATAAGTGTTCTATTACTTTCTACTGGACAAACTCCCGAAGGAAGATTTATGCGAAAAATTATAAACTTAGCAAATAAATACAAGGAAAGGCCAACAGTCATGATAAAGAAACTTTGACTTAAGAACCAAATCCATGCCCTTTTTGCTTTCATAAAAACATCTCCTTATTTTACCTTTAATAATTAAGTTTACCATAAGCTTAGGTGTTAGTGCAATCCATTATTAAAACTACAATAATATAGGCTTCTATGTTTGTACATAGAAGCCTATATCAAGAGCTTATATTTAATTTTGTGCTTGATCTTCTGGGGGGAAAATCATTTGCAGTGCTTTAACAATCAAATAAAATAATACCAATACTGTAAAAACTGTTCCCATTCCTACCCCCAATACTTTAAGGGCCTCTACCGTTACTTGATTCACAATTATCCCTCCTTATCCTACCAATGCCAGCAAGATACCACCAGCAATGATAGAGCCTATCTGTCCAGCCACATTGGCACCAATAGCCTGCATTAAAATAAAGTTGGAAGGGTCTTCTTCCAAAGCTAATTTCTGAACCACCCTAGCAGACATAGGGAATGCAGATATTCCCGCTGCACCAATCATAGGATTAATTTTTTTCTTTAAGAAAAGGTTTATTAATTTGGCAAATAGTACTCCTCCGGCTGTATCAAACACAAAAGCTAAAAGCCCAATACCTAGTATTAATAAAGTAGTAGGAGCTAAAAATTTCTCTGCTACCATGGTAGATCCTATAGTGATACCTAACAGTAAGGTAGTCAAATTGGCCAATTCGTTCTGTGCTGATTTTGATAGCCTATCCATTACTCCAGATTCCCTTATTAAATTTCCAAACATCAAAGCTCCTACTAAGCCAACGCTAATAGGTGCAATAATGCCAGCAACCACCGTTACAACTATTGGGAAAAGAATTAGAACCTTTTTAGATACCTTAGCATCGTAATCAGCATCCATACGAATCATACGTTCTTTTTTGGTGGTAAGAGCACGTATAACTGGTGGTTGAATTATTGGAACTAAAGCCATATAGGAGTATGCTGCCACGGATATGGGACCTAACAAATCAGGAGCAAAAAGATTTGCTACGTATATGGATGTTGGTCCATCGGCAGCACCAATTATTCCAATGGATGCCGCCTCCTTTAAGCTAAAGACACCTGTAGATGCAGCTAGTAGCATAGCCATAAAGATCCCCAGCTGTGCTGCTGCACCAAAAAACAGCATAACAGGTTGTTTTAAAAGCGGGCTAAAATCTATCATTGCCCCTACAGCAATGAATATAAGGATAGGAAATAATTCAGTTCTTATACCAGCATTATAGAGAATGGTAAGAAAGCCATTTTCACCTACAGCTGATGATAAAGGTATGTTGGTTAGAATTGCTCCAAATCCTATTGGTAATAGAAGCATAGGTTCATATTCTTTTTTAATTGCTAGATAAATTAGAACCAGCCCTACTATAATCATTACTCCTTGCTGCCATGTGAAGTTTTGCAGACCTTCTAATAGCTTGTCCACTTTCATTCCCCCATTTATTATAATTAATTATTATTAATACAAAAAGACTTTTGCCCAGTCAAATAGACTAGACAAAAGTCTCATCCTCAAATAACAATTTGAAGTCTCGACCGGGTTATCTGATACCGTATTGACGACCGAGACAATCGCACAAGGCGATGGATTACTCCCTTTCATCCCCATTGTCAAGTTATATTCTATTTTTCTTTATAATAATATTCTTTACAGCTTTTGTCAATATACAAAAGTAAAATCTTTCAGCTGTTCTTTCACAGCATCTATGATCTTTTGAATTCCTGCAGCCATTAATTTCTCTCTATATTCGTTAACCGCGGCTATAGGATCCCCTGCCTTTCCTAACAGAATAGGTATACCGTATTGGGAATTAATTCTAACTACACTACGTATTTCTTCCTCAACAGCGCTAGCATCAAAGGTGAATTTGGCATAAGGATCTTCTATAGATATACTCTCGTAATAGTCCAACATCTCTTTCTGTTTAATATTTTTGATAATCTCACCCTGAATACCGTAAGTTATAAGGTCATTGAACTCTTGGTCATTCAAAATAGCATCAATCACCATTAATGCACGCTCAGCATGGCGGGAATCTGCATTAATACTTAGTAGATTTTTTGCTGCGCTTTCCTTTATGACTTTTTGGTTTTTTTCCCCAAAACAGAAAAACTTAAACTTCTCATTATCAAAACCATTGGAATAATCAAAGATATTTCCAAATATGGAGCCATCTTTGCCTAGTTCTAAACTTCCATTTGTAACACTATCGGTCACCAGGGCCTCCTTTTGCCAATAACCCTTATCTGCCCAATCCTTCATCTCCTTAGCAAACTCCATAAATTCATTGCTAAAAACAGGGAAAAGGATATCAGTAATATTATCTTTAGACTTTGAAACCAAATACAAACTGGATTGAGGCAGGCCGGGAGCAGGAATCCAATCAGCATTAAGATCAACTAGCATATCATAAAGCCTTATGGCACTGCTCTCATTTATCCCAATTGGTGTTATGTCTACTTCATCTATTAATAGATTATCCATAAATTCTTCCATATCTTCTAAGGACATTAAAGGTTCCATTTCATATTTTTCTAGTAAATCTCCTCTATATATGAAACTATTAGCTCTATATTTAACATCTTCTAATGGTATTCCGTATATCTTCTCCTTATACTTAGTATCATCCCACACATCCAGATTAATATTTTGCCAAATATTCTTAGCGTAAATAGGCAATAAGTCATCTAGTTCTTTAAAACTCTCCTGCTCTACCAGCTTGAAATAACCTGGATTTGCCTTGGAACTAGTGTATATTACATCATAGTTTTCCTTAGAGTTAAATATTTGAGGATATTCCCTGCTCATTTCATCAAAAGGAATAAAAGTTATCTCAACATTGGTATTTATACTGTCTTTAAGTTTGTTGTTTAGCCCAGCTATGCTATCCTTATAATCCATTATGGCTTCTGTAGATGAAGGGCCTACCAAAAGCATAGACAGTTTTACATACCTGGACGTATCAATTTCACCGTCAACTATTGGTGTAGAACTCAGGGTAGCTATACTGTTTTTCAATAGACCAAATCCTATTTGTATAGTTATAAGTATTATAAAAAGAATTATTAATCTCCCGACTTTTCTTCCTTTTCTTTTAGAAGTTACTCTCATATTTTCCCCTCACTTAAATTAGCCTGCCATATCTGCTTCCAACATTTCTTCAGGCTCCAAATTTCTAAACTGCGATCTATACAAATTGGCATATATTCCATCTTTTGCTAGCAGTTCCTCATGGGTTCCTCTTTCTTCTACCCCGTTCTCTGTAAGCACTAGTATTTCATCAGCATTCTTAATGGTAGATAGTCTATGAGCTATAACTAATGTGGTTCTTCCCTCAGACAAACTATCCAAGGCCTGCTGTATCCTAATCTCTGTTTCGTTATCCAAGGCAGAGGTAGCTTCATCTAGTATTAAAATTGGAGGATTCTTTAGAAATACTCTAGCAATGGAAATCCTCTGTTTCTGTCCCCCTGACAACCTTACGCCCCTTTCGCCGACGTAGGTATCATATCCTTGGGGTAAAGTCATAATAAAGTCATGTATATTGGCTTTTTTAGCTGCTTCTATCATATCTTCATGGCTTGCCTCTATATTACCGTACATGATATTGTCGCCAATAGTCCCTGCAAATAGAAAGACATCCTGCTGTACTATACCTATATTTTCCCTTAAGGACTTTAGGGTATATTCCCTTATGTCACGTCCATCGATGGATATATATCCTTCATCCACTTCATAAAAACGAGGGATTAGATGACATAGGGTAGTTTTACCCCCTCCTGAAGGTCCTACTATAGCAACAGTCTTTCCTGCCTCTACTTTTATGTTGATATTTTTCAACACTTTTTCGTTGTTATCATATGAGAAGCTTACATTATGGAACTTAATATCTCCTTTTACATCTGTCAATTCTTTGGCATCCGGTGCATCGGTTATATCTGGCTTTTCCTCCATAATCTCTACAAATCTCTCAACACCGGTCATGCCTGATTCAAACTGCTGGACAAAGTTAGACAGTTGACGAATTGGATGCATAAATAGATTTATATACATAATAAAGGCCAAAAGATCAGCAATATCTATAATATCTCTAAATATCATATATCCGCCTACTGCTATCACTATTGCGTTGAGCATTGCTGACATAAATTCTATGCCGGTATGGAATAAGGCCATGTGCTTATAAGCACCATACTTAGATCTACGGAATTTCTGGTTACCCTTATTAAATTTCTCTATCTCATGCTCTTCATTGGCAAATGACTTTGATACTCGAACTCCAGATATACTACTTTCTAATTGAGCATTAATATCCGCAAGTTTTACCCTCATATCCCTAAAAGCCTTATTCATCTCTTTCCGTCTGTCGATGCCATACCATACCATAAAGGGGATAAAGGCATAGATGAGCAGGGTTAATCTCCATTCTATCCTTATTAACATAAAGAAGGAGCCTATTAACATAACTAAAGATAGGAATAAATCTTCAGGTCCATGGTGAGCAAATTCCGCAATCTCAGCTAAGTCATTAACTATTCTGGACATTATGTGTCCTGTTCGGTTTTTATCAAAGAAACTAAAGGATAGGGTCTGGAGATGAGAAAAGAGGTCTCTTCGCATATCATACTCTATCCTAACACCTAAAATATGCCCCCAATAGCTGACAACATATTGCAATGCTGTTCTAACTACATACAAAAACACCATTAGCCCAATAAATAACCAAAATGTACTAATCTCCCTGCTGGGAATAACTTTCTGTAGTACCTGGCGGGTAAGAGTAGGGAAGAAAAGGTCAATTCCCGAGATGATCAAGGCACAGGCTAAATCCATGATAAAAAGCTTCATATGGGGCTTATAGTAAGGTATAAAATACTTAAGTGCTTTCCTGCTTTTACTCAAAAAGCATTTCTCCTTTCAATCAATATAACCAGCAACCATATACATATAAGTACATACAAAGTATATTATAAGCCATTTTTATCAAAATGTCATTATAATAGATGTGAGTAATAAGAAAGCATCAAAGCACTTACTCAATTTCTATAAGTAGCTCAATTTCAACAGGAACATTTCCTGGAAGCACATTAACACCAATAGCTGATCTAGCAGGACATTTTTCCTCACCAAACACTTGAATCAACAGTTCCGATGCTGCATTTGCTACCTGGGGTTGGCCGTAAAAATCATTATCACTGGCAACAAAAGCAAGCATCTTAACACAATCTTTAACACGATTTAAATCTCCCAAATCCCTTTCTAAAATAGCTAAGATATTTAAAATACATCTTCTAGCTGCCTCTTGTGCATCTTCTAGAGAAAGATCTTTGCCCACTTTCCCATTGATAGGCGGTAAACCTTCTATATTAGGAAGACATCCTGATATATAAGCAAGATTGGGGCCAAATAGCTTTACTTGTTCATAAACACCGGCCTTTGCTGGAGCAGGTGGCAATTCAATATTTAGTTTCTTTAGATTATCATATACGTTTATTCTTGACATATTAATCCCTCCATTAGTTTTATTGATTTTCAACTAGCATCTATTCTTATCATTGCTCTAATTGTTCTTCTAAAATACCATATACCACATTTGTCTGTTTAGTTGCAATATAGATATTAGTGGGAATAGCTCTTGATGTGGGTAGGCAAACTCTATGATGAGGCCAATAGAATTTTTTCCAACTCTTTTATATCAGAAATTGGTGCTTGACAGGAATAATTTTCACAAATATAGACTGTAGCCTTACCTTCTATTGGCCCCTGGCCTTTAATATATGGCACTAGATCCAATAGGACCTGTTCTTTTACAGCAACATCATTGAATACAATTACAGCCTCTGGCAGGAAGGATTTATGTACAATATTAAGCATTTCTTGCATATTCACACCCCTACTATCTCCAGCTAATACTATCTCCTTTGTTGGATACAATCCGAATATGGCAGCCATAAGAAAAAATGAATAAGCTGAAGGATTCTTTTCAATCAAGCCTGCAAAAGTGTCTAACTGTTTATAAGCTATTTCTTCTAAGTGGTGATCACCAGTTATTCGAGCCAATTTTAGCATATTAAGAGTAGCTACCGAATTGCCCGAGGGAAGAGCACCATCATATACTTCTTTAGGTCTAGCTATTAATTCTTCCCCATCTTTAGCGTATAAAAATAGCCCGCCCTTTTCTTTGTCATGGAACAGGTCCAACATTTCCTTATTTAACTCAATTGCCTTTTTAAGAAATTTAGCATCAAAGGTAGTTTGATATAGTTCTATTAAGCCCCATACCAAGAAAGCATAATCATCAAGAAATCCTAGATAAGCCGCATCTCCATCTCGATATCTGGCTAGTAATCTACCATCTTCATTGATTAGATATGCCAAAATAAAATCTAATGCTTTCTTTGCTGCTTTTGTATAGTCAGGTTTATTTAATACCCTTCCTCCTATAGCCATAGCAGCTATCATAAGTCCATTCCAGGAAGTAAGTATTTTATCATCTTTATGAGGGTGTACACGCCTCTCACGTGCTGCAAAAACCTTTTCCCGTAGAGGAGCAATAGCTAGTTCATTTTCATGGGCTGAATTTTGTGTATGGATTCTGTTGGGTATACTTTTCCCCTCAAAGTTGCCTCCTGGAGTAATGCCATAATATTGGCAAAACCATTCTCCCTCTCTCTTTCCAAGTATTTCAATAATCTCATCTGGGGACCAAACATAGAACTTCCCTTCTTCACCTTCTGAATCAGCATCTTCAGCTGAATAAAAACCGCCTTCAGGGTGAGACATATCCCTCAGAACATAGGTGAATATCTTATCAGCTATCCTAGCATATTCTTCCTTACCTGTGGCTTGATAAGTTTCAAGGTAAACTATAGCTAATAAAGCGTTATCGTAAAGCATTTTTTCAAAATGGGGAACAAGCCATTTTTCATCAGTAGAGTATCTGGAAAAACCATACCCAATATGATCAAAGATACCTCCCCTATACATGCTGTCCAAAGTTTTTTCTACCATCTCTAAGGCTTTTTTCTCTCTCGTCAGTTTCCAATAACGCAACAAAAAAGATAGGTTATGAGGTATAGGAAATTTTGGTGAATGCCCAAATCCGCCATATGTCTCATCAAAAGAAGTCTTTAGCTCTATATACGCTTGATCTATAAAATCTTTTGAGAATTCTTCCTTATTATTGTCCAGCACAAAATAGAAATCCATAGCGTCTACTATAGATTCAGCAGAATCTATCAAAGTATCCCTGTTAGATTGCCAAGCTATCCTAACCCTATCCAGCAGTTCCATTAATCCCATCATCCCATGCCTGCTCTTTTTAGGAAAATAGGTTCCGGCAAAGAAAGGTTTTTGATCAGGAGTCATGATAATAGTCAGAGGCCAACCCCCATGTCCGGTCAAAGCCTGGCATACAGTCATATAAATGTGATCTATGTCTGGCCTTTCCTCCCTATCTACTTTAATGGATATAAAATATTTATTCAGTATTTGGGCCACTTCCTCATCCTCAAAAGATTCCCGCTCCATCACATGACACCAATGGCAGGTGGAATAGCCTATGGATAGAAAGATTGGTTTGTCCTTGGCTTTAGCTTTAGCAAAAGCCTCATCACCCCACGGGTACCAGTCTACAGGGTTATAGGCATGTTGTAA
>CALKWV010000159.1 GCA_938003915.1 uncultured Bacillota bacterium
CCCATCTTCATATTCAATAAGCACTTCAATTCCTACTTGACCATTCGTACCTTTTTGAAGATTCTCTGATGCTATTTGAGCAGATATTGTATAACTTCTTCTATTTGCAGGATAAACAGTCTGAGATAAACTCTTTGTCATACCTAGAACTCCCTCAGCCATAAATGAAGCATCTCCCGACACTCCATTATTAGGATCAACAGTAAACCCAGAATTAAGCCAGTAGGTCATACCATCATCAGCTCTTGAGTTTCTTAGGTGGTTAAATGGAACTAAATCCTTCACTTCTTGTCTATCAAGAACATCAGTAGAGGATAGAATGTCTGCTGCTTTATCCCATTGGGCTGAGGAATCACCTAGTTCTCTTAGTTTAGTTGATAACTCCAGCACCGTCTTCCATGGTTCTTGTAAATTATATTGCCTGCGAATAACTCTTGTTTTTACTAATAGATTCAATTCTTTATCATGGACAGTTACAATATCCCCTAGTTTCCAAGTTTCATGTTCATATCCAGTTAGAACGGATAAGTCCATAGCTGATAGGACATAGGAAATTCTAGGCTTAGCATACTGACCTAGACGCATATTGGCAAACTCAAGCATCTGATAGGGGTTAGTAAAGGAGGAGGCATCAAGCGTTCCTACCCTTACTTCAGATGAATAAGAAAAGTCTTCTACATACTCCTTATTTCCATTAATCGATGCAAAAGTCATCCCGTCTTTACCATAAACATAAAGCCTGGTAATAAGGCTTCTTGTATCTACGACTCGCTCTATACTTTTCATATTCTTTTTATATGAAAATAGTGCTCCGCTATCAGTCCCACCAAAGGTCAAAAGGTGGACGAGGCGATTAGCACTATCAAAAATTAAATCACCACCATGAATATTTTGAGTAGCCCTAAGGATAGATAAAGCATTCTTTTCTGTAGATTGCCAAGTTCTCTTTGTAGTTACCGTGACATTTCCTACTGACCAGCCTGTTCCAAGTAAGGCATAATTCATAGGAGCATCAGGAGTTTCAGCAATAAAATCTCTTGCTTCTTTTTCTGTACTAAATGATAGATCATAAAAGGTGGCTTCTGCATAAACAATAGTTACTACTTTGCCATCAGAACTCTTTTCATCTTTTATAGTCCTTATACGATAGGCATCATTTACAATTTGAACTTGCTTTTCATTATCTAATGTTTCCCTTTTAGGGTCATGGAAGGGAAGTTTAAATTCTAAAATATCAGCACCGTTTACTTCACTTGTAACTAAAATATCAAAAGCATTATCAAGTACCGATTCCCATGCTCCATCAGAATTTAATACTACTGGCCTTGCAAAACCTAATTTTTCATAAGGTGGTCTTGGGATATCATGAAGTTGTATTTCTAAAAGTTTAGGAGTCTTACTTGAATCCTGTGTTGTTAATGTGATCCTGTAACGAATATAAGCTTTATTTGGTGATTGCAACTCACCACTTGAACCAATGGTCTGCCATGCAGTCCAGCTATCCAAATCATCTGAAGTAGAAGTTTCAACTAAACTTATAGAAGTTATTCCTGCAGTATATTCACTTGTTACAGAAACCCTGCCAGTTCCAGAAAGATTACAAATAGCCGCTGTTGTATATAAGATTCCACTTGAAGGATAAGAGCCATCAGTTTCTTTTAATAAAACAGCTCCTGCTTCTTTGATAGCATCTACATCTGAGGAACTATCTCCACCATTAGCAAGTAGTGAAGATTTAAAATAAAAAATAAGATCATCCATATTTAAATCAGAATCTTTTTCATAAAACCAATCATCAAAACCACCAGCGTAATAATAAGTATTTGCATGCATCCCCATTACAATATCTGCGGTGCAAGATTTATTTAATTCACCAGTAAAGCTCCTAATTGGAGATTGCCAAACAGCCCCATCACTACGATCACAAAGTAAGTTTTGTACTTGTTTATTATTTACTTCGATAATGGAAGCAAAGAAGTACCAACCGTTGTTCTTTAGAGTGATGGGAGGTGTTTCTGATTGATCATAAATCAGTGTTCCCGAAGCATTATATAGCATCAATCGTGGTCGCCCTTGATATAAAGATACATAAAAGATTGGCTGACCAGGACCCTGTCTAGTATTAAAAATGGGGATAAAGGTCTGACCAATGGAATAAGTGGTAGGGTTTATCCAACCACCTACAACTATTTTTTCTCCTAAATCAGTAAAAAAGCCACCATCATTGGTAGCTATTAAATGAGTTTTTTCACTTGTTGGATTAATGATGTTTTGCCTAAAAAACCTGCCTAGTCTACTTGCAGGAAAAGATGCAGATGTTCCTGACCAAGCTGATACATAAAAGTCTCTGTTAAATCCAGAGGCATCTGCAATCATATTATTACTATCTGGTGCAGTTTCGTTGAATCTCCAAAGAGCCACAGTTTTATTACTAACAGGAAATTCTCCTGTAAAGTCTACTTGTGAAGTCAATACTGATTTTATAGCCAAAGTCATCACCTCCAACAGCTATTTGCTAAAATGTTTAATTCTGAAAAAGTTGCATTATTGGTGTTTATTATAATTTCATTGCTTCCTTTATTTAGAATAGGGAAATTAAGTTCATCTAAAATAGGCAATCCATTTCTTAGTGTATTGCCGTTTAAGTCAGTAACTTTTGCAGTCAGCAATAAACTATCTATGACTAAAATTTCATTTGAAGCTAGTCTTCCTATAAGCTTTAATTCTTCACCATTTGTAGTGATTGTGATAGAAGATGAGGAAGAGGCATCAATATTACCTTTTAGTTGATAAATAGGGTAAGAATTAATATTTCCTATATTTCGCACTAATTCATGAGAGCCTGTTGTAGAAAAAGTAAATTGCTCATCTGTAATTGCATAGCCGTTAGGGTCTGGGCAAATAAAGGTTAATTCAAAGGAGCCTGCACTACTTAATATTCTTTCACAGTCTATTTCTGTATTTAATCTTGCTAAAAAGAATCTGTCAGGCACATCATCTAGAACTAATTGTTTTAGTCCTTCCAAAGGATTTAGCCATGCAGATATATCATCTAGTACTTTTACTAGGTTTTCAAAAGTTCTTTGAGGATAAATATTGCAATTAACTTTAATATACCTTTCAGAGCTGTCACATCCAAAATCAGCAATACCTACTTTACCAGGAACAATCTCATAAGAATTTCTAAGGGGAGGAGATGCTTGCCAGCTTGTAAGTCTCGCTTTTAGTTTCATGTTTTTAGAATGAATACCATTATACATAAAGCCCATACATCAACCTCCTTATACTGTGATAAATCTTCCTTGAGCTCTAGAGCCTGTTTGCATTAAATTATATAATTCTTGTGAAACCTTTCTAATATCATCTTCACTTCTTACAATCATTTGCTGAACTGTAACAAGTGGTCCAGTATTCATGGATGGTGCAAGTCCACCAGTTCCATTTATATTTACATTCGAATCCACATCAAAATCCCTAGGTATTGCTCCTTCAATATCATCTGAAACCTTGTTCATGGCCTTATCAAAACCTTCGCCAAGACCAATAGCCATATTATCACCAATACCTGCAAAGACAGTAGAAGGTGATTTAATACCAAGAACTCCTTTAACACCACTTACAATTCCACCTACGAAACCACTAATTTTATCCTTAATCCAAGATACCATTGAAGAGATGCCATTCCATAAACCAGTTACTATATTTTTACCTACTTGAACTATTGAAATTGCTGCTTTTCCAATGCCAGTAATAATAGCTGTAATAATTTGAGGGATTGCTGCTACAAGCTGTGGTATTGCTTTTATTAATCCAACAGCAAGCTGAAGTATAATCTTAATTCCCATATCAATAATAAGAGGCAGATTGTTAGTAATAAAATTAATTATCCCACTAATTATCTTTGGTAGTGCTTCTATTAACCTTGGCAGAGCATCAACTAATCCCTTAGCCAGTCCCATGATTATTTGTAAAGCTGCGTTTAGTATCTGATCCATATTATTTAATAAGGTATCAACTATTAAAATTATAGCCTCAACAATTGATGGAATTAATTCTGGCAAGGCATCTGCAATTCCTAGAGCAAGCGCTACAACTATTTGTATAGCTGCCTCAATAAGTAGAGGTAAGTTCTCAATAATAAATTCCGCTACTGTAGTTACCAAATAAACCACCATTTCAATTAAAGGTTCAATATTGCCTACTATGGCATCAATAATACCTGTTAGAAGTGCAATAGCCCCTTCTAAAAGTGGAGGTAAGAGAGTAGGCAGTAAAGCTACTAATACATTCACAAGTTCAGTTAGCATGATGGACAC
>CALKWV010000160.1 GCA_938003915.1 uncultured Bacillota bacterium
TAACACTTTCAATGTTACAATAAGTCACCATATCATGACAATGACATAAACTAATGTAAAATTGATTTATGCTCAGAGTGATTCCCTATCATTGTGTAACACATAGCGAATGTCTCTAATAATCCTTGTGTCTAACTTTACACAAAAAACTTGTCACCCTTTTTCTTGGTTTTCAATAAGCTACTATGCTCACAGTAAACCTAAGATAGAAAGTGACAAGTCTTTAATTGAGCTTATATTTTATGAAAAAAGTTGCAAATACTTAAATCATTATCCTTTAAGCCCAGACATAGTAATCCCTTGCACAAAATACTTTTGTCCAATGAAGAAGAGTACGAGCAAAGGAATAACTGTTATTAAAGAAACAGCCATCAGCATTTGGACTTGAGAAGAACCATAGGAATTCTGGAAAAATTGCAATCCAAGAGCGAGAGTGAAATTCTGATCACTATTAAGGTAAATTAACGGATTCAAAAAGTCATTCCAATGAAAAGCTACAGATAGTACACCCACAGTTATCAGTGCTGGTCTTACTGCCGGCAACATAATCTTATAGAAAATCTGGAACGAATTAGCACCATCAATATACGCTGCTTGATCTAATTCTCTCGGGATTGTTCTAAAAAATTGTCTTAGTAAAAATATATTAAATGCTCCTCCTCCAAAGAAAGAGGGTACTATCAGAGGTGCAAGTGTATCTAACCAACCAATTTTAGCAAACAAAATATAGGTAGGAATAAGAAGAACTTGGTTAGGAAGCATCATTGTTCCTAGCACTATAGCAAAAAGAAAACCACTAAATCTAGACCTAAATCTAGCAAATCCATATGCTACGAAAGATGCAGAAAACACAGTTCCTATAACAGCTAAGGTAGTAACAACAACCGTGTTCCACGTATATCTTGTAAAATCTGCGTATTGCCAACCCTGAATGAAATTATCCCATGTGATAGTGCTCGGAATCAGTTTTGGTGGTAATGTATACACCTCTGAAGGTACTTTGAGAGCTGTTGCAATCATCCACAAAAATGGGAAAGCAAAGATAAAAGCTAATATAATTAATAGAATATAATTAATTATTTGATTAACTGACTTTATTTTTTTATTTGTACGATGTGTTAATTGTTTTTGCATTTTAACATGCCCCCTGAGTTTTTCCACCTCAAAAAATTAATTATCATAATATACCCAATGCTTGGATGTTTTGTTTATAATTAAAGTTAATATCATAATTATGGT
The DNA here is from genome assembly GCA_938003915.1 of uncultured Bacillota bacterium. Lineage (GTDB taxonomy): Bacteria > Bacillota > Clostridia > Caldicoprobacterales > UBA3941 > JAAYGY01. The sequence continues at coordinate 1,240 of CALKWV010000160.1, forward strand.
AAATAAAATCCATGCCATAGTGGAAGCATAGCCCATATTTCCATATTTAAATGCATTGTTATATATATGCATCATAATTGTGTACGTAGCATGGTTGGGACCACCTTCTGTTAAGACATAAGGTTGAGTGAATATTTGGAAACCATTAATTATCCCTATTACAAAGTTGAAGAATAATGTAGGTGTTAACATCGGTATAGTAATTCGTGTAAACTTTACAAAACTATTTGCACCGTCCATTTCAGCACTTTCATATAACTGCTCCGGAACATCCTGTAAACCAGCGAGTGTGATAATGATTGTATTACCGATTGACCATGACATCATAATTATAATCGCTGGCATCGCCCACTTTTCATCACTCAACCAATTTATTCCATCTATCCCTAAGAATGAAAGTGCATAGTTTATGAGTCCGTAATGCGAGTTGAAAATCCAGCCCCATAATAGCGTTACAGCAACACCTGCTGTTATAAATGGCACATAGAAAGCAGTTCTAAAAATCCACATTCCTTTTATATTTTTCTTATTTAATAGAATTGCTATAAAAACTGATAGCAATAAACTTAAAGGAACAGAAACAGCCACAAAATAAAGTGTATTAACCATAGACTTATAGAAAAGCGGATCTTGAGTAAAAGCCATTTTAATATTTTCAAACCCTATAAAACTCCCGCTCCCTGTCATATCAGCATTGGTAAAGACTAATATGACTGAATATACTACTGGATACAATGTGAAAATTAAGAAGCCTAGTATCCAAGGCGAAGTATAAATAAAGAATTGTCTTGATTCCCTTTTCTTTGCATTGCTAAGATTCTTTTTCATGGTTTCACCCCTCTATAGACACGTTAATAAAGCTAAGAGGGAGGAAAGATATATATTCCTCCCGTTTGATTTTGTTTGCGTCAACTGCTTACTATTTTTGATGAACTTCATCAAGTGCTTCTTGAATCTGGGGTGCATACTTTTCTACAGCTTCTTCTGTTGTACTTTTTCTAGTTGTAATTTCTTCCATCAATTGTTCAAATACATCTGTCGCTTTATTAATCGCTCCACCCCAGGGGGCTTGGACAGCATCTTCCAGACCCGTTAAATAATCAGTCTGTTTTATGTCTGTATTTGGTATAGTCATTTCAGCAAATGTAGTATCAGCTGATTCCTTTAATGCTGGAATACCTACTTTAGTATAAATATCATTAATTTCTTTATTCATAGATACAGTTTTTATATATGCCCAAGCAGCATCTTTATTCTTTGAATCCTTGTTCATCGCAAATCCTGTTTGGAATTTAATATTGACATTTTTCCCATTTGGATCTTTTGGAGGAAGAACAACTCCCCATTCAAAATTATTACCAATCTTCTTAGCTAAATCGCCTGCTTCAAATAATCCCAAAGGATAGATAGCAGCTTTTTGTGACACGAACATCGCATCCGTAGGTATACTACTAGAAGCAGCAGCATCAGGTAATGCCTCTATATTAATAAGATGTTCAATTAACTCTATGCCCTTAACAGTTTCTGGTTGATCTATAGACTGCTGAGTCCAGTCATCGTTATACGGCTCTCCACCGTAGAAGTATGGAACAAATCTATTTTGAACCCAGTGAGAAACCATTGCATATGTTCTGTCAGCGCCTGAACCGGATGAAAGTTGCTCAGCCATATCTGCAAAATCATCCCAAGTCCAATCTTCTG
>CALKWV010000161.1 GCA_938003915.1 uncultured Bacillota bacterium
GCGCTTGACTGGCAGTCAAGAGGTCAGGGGTTCAAGTCCCCTTATCTCCACCAAATTTAAAAGAAAAGAGAGGTCAAACCTCTCTTTTTTGAATCTAATTATTTCCAAGTTCTATCAAATAAGTCATCTAGTTATAAAAATACCTTTGTTTTGTTAGTGTAGAATGGTCTTATAATTTAATTAATATGGATTAGCTAGAAAGGAGCCAGTATATGTCGCAGGATATTAAAAAAGAAAACAAGAAAGCAGCTGGAGTCAACATGACAGAAGGAAACCCTACTCGTCTTATTTTATTTTTTGCATTACCCCTATTGGTTGGGAATATATTACAGCAACTATATAATATGGTGGATAGTATGGTAGTAGGAAATTTTGCAGCCAATGGTACTGCAGCCTTGGCTGCTGTGGGTACAGCTTTTCCCGTCATATTTATGCTTACATCATTATTTAACGGTGTTGGTCAAGGAGCTACCATTCTTATATCCCAGTATTATGGTGCCAATGATATGTATGGAGTAAAAAGGACCGTAGATACCATTTATATTTTTCTGTTTGCAATATCCATCCCAATTACAATAATAGGTGTTTTAATTAGCCGTCCCATGTTAATACTAATGAAAACACCGGCAGAAACCCTTCCCTTAGCTGTGACCTACATACGTATTATTTTTGTAGGTACACTAGCTAGCTTTGGGTATAATATAAACAGTGGTATACTGCAAGGGTTGGGTGACAGCAAACGACCCCTATTATTTTTGGCAATTTCTGCTATAATCAATATTATACTAGACTTAGTATTTGTTATAGCCTTTCATTGGGATGTAGCTGGCGTAGCTTGGGCTACTGTTATAGCTCAGTTGCTCTCATTTTTATTTGGAATTTATTATATCAATAAAAGAGGAGATCTATTTAATATATCCGTAAAAGATTTAGAATTTGATGGTTATATTTTAAAAGAATCCATTAGGATAGGAATTCCTACTGGAATTCAGAATCTATTATTTTCCCTTGCTTCTATAGCGCTTCAAGGTCTTATAAACAGTTATGGTTCTGTTTTTATGGCCGGTTTTAATGGTGCTACTAAGATTGATGCTTTTGCTTTTCTACCCTTAGTCAGCTTTTCCGCTGCCATCACAACTTATGTAGGTCAGAATATTGGAGCAGGGCTTAAAGATAGGGTAAATAAGGGTGTAAAGTCAGCCCTAATGTTAACTATAGGAGTATCTATAGCTATAGCAGTTGTATTGATTCCCCTTAGGGAAGTACTTATGAGACTGTTTAGCCAAGATCCTGCAGTAATTAATGAGGGAGTACAGTTTTTAAACAGAGTTTTACCCTTCTATTCTATATTGGGTGTAGTATTTGTTTTAAATGGGGCTCTTAGAGGCGCAGGGGAAACCCTAGTCCCAATGATAGGATCTTTAATTTCCATGTGGTTGGCAAGGGTGCCCGCGGCTTATATCTTAGCCCACTTCTTTGGAGGTGCTAATCTATATTTCAGCTATCCCATAGGCTGGGTAATAGGTCTTGTTATAGCTGCAAGCTATTACCTAAAAGGGCCATGGAAGGAAAAGGCTATCGCCCGTCTTAAAATTGCAGAAAAGCCTTTATAAAAAGATTGTAATGGATAATCTTGTTGAAATTTAATATGGCTATTTAACCATTATGGACTCCACCACTTTAGAGGGTGGAGTTTTTTTATATGCAAATAACTGTTAGAGGATATATAAATGGCTCCTGTTGATAAAATCCCCTTTTATTGTAAATGAATATGTAGTATAATAAAATTTAAATGACATTTCAGTATATTCATAATATCAAGTCTAAAATAAATATATGTTAATGGGGGCGATAGCGTGGTGAAAGTAAGGGGAATTTTATGTATTACTATAATATTATTATTTGTAACAAGCCTTTCAGGATGTTATCTATTTCCCAAAGAGGAAGAGGTATTGGCTCCTCCGCTAGTCAAACCACCTGAAATTACATATGAGACAGAAGAGGTTAAAAAAGGGATAATTGAAAAAAAGATTACTGGTTCTGGTACTTTTGTTTCTACAGAACAGGCTAATATGTTTTTCAAAAATCGTGGAGGACGCTTAAAAGCTATACATGTTGAATTAGGGGACTATGTGGAAAAAGGGCAGTTAATTGCTGAACTGGATAGTGGGGATCTAGAAAACCAAGTCAAGCAGCAGGAAATTCAATTAAAAAAAGCAGAGACCAGGTTAAAGCAAGTAAGAGCCAGTTCTGGAGATAAGTATGAGCAAAAAATGGCTGAGTATGATGTAGAGTTAGCAAAGTTAACTTTAGAAAATCTACAACGTGAGCTTAATGAATGTAAGCTAACTGCCGATATATCAGGAAAAGTCGTATATATAGATCATAACATTAATATGGGTGATTATGTAAATGCATATCAAACCATTATTCGAATAGCAGATCCTACTAAACTACAGCTTCAAATTACTGATACCGATAAATCAGATTATAGTGTAGGCATGGAAGCGGATGTATCAATAAGGAATGAGACCTATTCAGGAAAAGTGGTAATGACACCAGCAGATGTACCTTTAGATGCTCCGGAAAACTTAAAAAATGTTGTCCGCATTGAGGTGGAAAACTTGCCCGAAGATGTTAAGCTTGGTGAAAACGCTCAAGTAAGCCTTATTCTTGATAGGCGTGAGGATGTAATTGTCATACCAAGACATCTAGTGAGAAACTACATGGGCAGAAAATATGTATTGGTCTTGGAAGATGGGTTAAAAAAAGAGAAGGACGTGGAGATTGGATTAGAAACGCCTACTGAAGTTGAAATTGTTAAGGGATTGGAAGAGGGAGAATTGCTCATTGTTCGATAAGGAGGGGACTTGATTATGTTAATTATGGTACTTAGAAAAATGATAAATAATAAATGGATGGTCCTCTGCCTGCTTATTGGTTTTATATTAGCAGTAGCTATGGTTAGCAGCATACCTTTATATACTGATGGGGTACTTCAACGAATGCTAATTCGAGACCTAGAAAACTACCAGGTTTCCTCAGGTAATTTTCCGGGAAGATATCATGTTAAGGCCAATATTTACTCTAATTTTGAGAAGGATGCTAGGATTAAAGCTTTTCGTTTCTTTGATGAAAAGATAACAAATGATGTGAAAAAAGAGATTAGACTTCCAGTAAAGGCCTACACACGAAATATTGTTATAGAATATCTACATGCTGTTCCTGAAGTTCAGCGAGAAGAAAAGCCTATGAGAAGGAGTATGACCCTAGAGACCCTTCATGGCTTAGAGGACCATATAAAGATAGTAAAAGGACGTATGTATTCTTCTGAAAAAAAAGACGGTGTATATGAGGTAATAGTCAACGAATCCACCATGAAGGAGTTAGATCTTAGATTAGATGAGGTCTATTTAGTACATGACAGTGTAGATAGAATTGATTACCCTCTAAAGGTAAAAGTAGTTGGAATATTCACTATAAAGGATAGTAATGATCCCTATTGGTTTAGGGGCTTATACTCATACAATAACAGCTTTTTGATGGATGAAAGCCTATTTGTGGAGGAGTTTATTAATGGAGAATTGAATATGATCACAGAGGCCCACTGGTATTATGCCTTTGATTATCATAAAATTAATTTAGAAAATACTCCTAAAATAATAGAAGCGTATAATGAACATAAGCGTTTATTTGGTGAACATAGAGTAGATTTTAGTATGCCAGCCATACCTGTATTGGAGCGATATTATAACAGGGAGCAGCAACTTAAAATCACCCTTTGGGTAGTTCAAGTTCCTATACTTGTAATGTTAGGCTTTTATCTGTTTATGGTATCCCGGCTTATAATAGAACAGGAACAAAATGAGATAGCTGTTTTAAAGAGCAGAGGTGCCAGCAGCTCACAGGTATTCTTTGGCTATCTCATAGAAGGCCTGGTGCTAGGGGGAATTGCTTTATTGGTAGGACCACCTTTGGGGCTTTTTATATGTTCTCTATTAGGGGCATCCAATGGATTTTTGGAATTCGTTCAAAGGACTGCTTTGCCCTTGTCGTTAAATAAAAGGGCTTATCTCTATTCCTTGGCTGCAGTGGTATTGGCCATTGTTACCATGCTGATACCTGCATTTAATTCATCTAGAATCACAATAGTTGAACATAAAAGGAATAAAGCCAGGTCTGCTAAAAAACCTTTATGGGAAAAGTTTTTCTTGGACATACTGCTTTTAGCTATATCAATATACGGACTATACAGCTATAAGTTGCGGCAGCAGCATTTAGAAACTACAGGAGCCAGCGGTGTTGAGTTGGCTATTGATCCCATGTTATTTCTTATATCTACCTTGTTTATCCTAGGAGTAGGGCTTGTATTATTAAGGATATATCCATATGTGATCCGACTTATTTTTGCAGCGGGCAAGAAGATTTGGCCACCGGTCTTGTATGCTTCCTTTGTACAGGTTGGCAGGGCTGGGGGTCAGGATCGCTTTCTAATGTTATTTTTGATTTTAAGCCTAGCCACTGGAATATTTAATGCTAACGCTGCTAGAACTTTGAATAGCAACATTGAGGAAAAGATAAGATATGCCAACGGTGCTGATTTAAATATAATGGGAGTATGGGAAACCAATGAACCTAAATTTAGCCCGGCTGGATTGCCACCGGAAATGGGAGGCTCGACTGAAAGTTCAAGTCCATCTAGGAAGCTGGTTCAATATAGAGAACCTCCTTTTTCTCCTTTTACTGAACTTGATGGTATAGAGATGGCAACTAAAGTATTTAGGAAAGAGGAAATTGAAGTACAAACCCCCAGTAGGGATTGGGTATTGGGCAGAACAGAACTTTTAGGTATTATTCCTGATGAATTTGGTAAGGTAGCATGGTTCCGAGATGATTTATTGAAAACTCACTGGTATCATTATCTAAATCTGCTATCCTCTGGAGATCCAAGAGCAGCCCTGGTGTCCAGAGATTTGCAGGAAAACTATGACATAAAAAAAGGGGATTCTCTATGGTTAAGCTGGGGTGAACAGAGATCGCTAGAAGTAATCGTGTATGAATTTATTGATTATTGGCCCACCTTCAATCCTAATGCTAAGGAAGAAGAAAGGTATGAACCTAGCCTTATAGTGGCACAGCTGGATTACATACAAGCTAATAACGCATTAGAGCCTTATGAAGTATGGCTCAAGAAAAAACCAGGTGCTACTAGTAAACAGGTGTATGAGGATATAGAGGAGAAGGAGATAAAAATTTTATCTATCACTGACACTAGTCAGCAAATTATAAAAGCCAAGAATGATCCTATGCTCCAAGGAACAAACGGGGCCTTGACCCTAGGGTTTGTTGTCACAATGTCAATAAGCATTATAGGATTTTTAATCTATTGGATTTTATCCATAAGGCAAAGGGTATTACAGTTTGGTATATTTAGGGCCATGGGTCTGTCTGTAAAAAAGATTATGGGAATGCTGGCTTGGGAGCAGCTGCTTATATCCGGTATAGCTATCTTAATAGGTATAGTAGTAGGAGGTTTAACTAGCGATCTCTTTGTGCCACTGCTACAGATGGTATATAGTGCATCAGAACAAATACCTCCCTTTAGGGTAGTGGCATCACGAAAAGATTATATAAAGATTTATACAGTAGTAGCATTTATGCTGACTACCGGTATAGGCATATTAAGTATAATTATATCTAAGATAAAGATTCATCAAGCTATTAAGCTAGGAGAAGATTAACAGCCATATGGATTTATCTATTAAGATTTCTGAGCTAGCATAATAGATTAAATTATAATTGGCTCATAAGCCTCTTCCTATATTGGGAAGGGGCCATTCCTTTATATTTTTTAAACATCTTAGAAAAGAGTAATGGATCATCATATCCCACTGAATGTGCTACATGGGATATAGACAATAGGTTTTGGGCCAGGAGTATGCATGCCTTGTTCATGCGATAATTTATTAGAAAACTCTGTGGAGAGGTATGCATCAGCTCCTTAAAGAGGCTACTTAGATACTTTCTATTAATACCAACATGGTCGGCAATATCTTCAACGGTGATTTTACGTGAGTAATTTTTCTCTATAAAGTCTACTGCCTTTTTCACGTATATTTCAGAATAATTCTTGGTATCTTGGGCTTGATTAAAGTATTTTTCATTCTGTATTATTTCGGCAAGGAAATGATAAGCCAGCCCAGTCAAGACCCAATCCTTTCCTTTGGTTATATTTTTGGATTCTATCATTTTCTTTACTATAAATAGTATTGAGTTGTTGGGCTGACAATTGAATATAGGCTGTTCTACACTTAAATTTAGTTGGCTTAAATAATGCTTAGCTTTTCGACCTTTAAATCCTATCCAGCAGTATTCCCAAGGCTGGTCTTTGTCGGCCTGATAGTAGGAAAGGATATTTGGACATATCAAGAAGCCCTGTTCTTGCTCAAGATGGTAAGTTTTATCATTATATATAAATGTACCTTTGCCCGAGATAATATAATGTATGAGGTAATGATCCCTTACTCCTGTCCAAAAATGCTTAGCTTTACATTTTTCATATCCATAGTGATATACAATGAGATCATGATTTTTATAATCAGACCAATTACCATATCCAAAAGCTATGTCACAGCTGTTTCCATTCATTTAAATCCCTCCATATGTCTGACATTATACCATATTATTTGGACTTTATACCATTTACATTTTTAGGACATTGGATAAAATGAAGTGGATTAGCATCTTAATTAATAAGCTCATATGGTTATCTATAGACAAAACACATAAAGGAGTGTTGTTAGATGAGAAAATTTGCTTTTATTGGTGCGGGCAGCTTCGGTTTTACTCGAAGTTTAGTTAGGGATATTTTATCATTTCCAGCCTTCCATGATGCAACCATAGCACTTATGGATATTGATGAAGAACGTCTATCCTATATTCATCAGGCTGTGAACAGAATTATCCAAGAAGGGAATTATGGGGCAAAGGTTATTGCCACAACTGACAGGGTAGAAGCTCTTAAGGATGCAGATGGAGTAGTTATTACCATTTTGCAAGGTGGAGTGCAGGTATGGAGACATGACATTGAGATACCCAAAAAATATGGTGTTGATATCAATGTAGGAGATACCAGAGGACCTGCGGGTGTATTTAGAGCACTGAGAACCATTCCAGTAATGTTAGATATCTGCAAGGATATAAAAGAGTATTGTCCAAATGCCATAGTACTTAATTATACCAATCCCATGGCCATGCTATGCAGGGCTATGCAAGGTGAGTATCCGGAGTTGACCATTACAGGACTTTGCCACAGTGTTCAGGGTACTGCTCATATGCTAGCTAGATGGATTGGTGCCCCTATGGATGAGATTACCTATAAATGTGCCGGTATAAATCACCAGGCTTTTTATTTAGAATTTAAATGGAATGGTAAAGATGCATATCCCCTAATCCGCAAAGCTATTACCGAGAATCCCCATATATACAACGAGGAGCAGGTAAGAAATGAGATGTTCTTGCATCTTGATTATTATGTAACAGAATCCAGCGGTCATAACTCCGAATACAATGCTTGGTTTAGAAAAAGACCTGATCTTATCGAAAAATACTGTACTCACGGTACCGGATGGAATCCAGGCGAATATGCATATATTTTAAAAGAATACCTAGCTCGTGAGGACACCTGGAAAGAGGAGATCAAGGAATGGCTAAATCAAGAGAAAATTGATCTTAAGAGAGGTCATGAATATGCAGCTTATATATTCAATGCAGTCTTAGGAGACGGAA